>CAYLOO010000009.1:0-1705 GCA_964385355.1 uncultured Anaerolineaceae bacterium | reverse complement strand
ACATCCTTCAGCATATACGTCTCGCCGAGGGAATATCCCAGCTTGCGGTAGTAACCGCGCGTTCCCAGGGCAGCGATCACCGCCACTCGTTGATAACCGGCCTGAACGGCAATGGTTTCTGCCTCCTTCATAAGATCCGATCCCACGCCAGCATGCTGGGCCGCACCATCCATCGTGGTGCCCAATTCCAGTGACTGCCCGTATACGTGCACTTCACGAACGATCGCCGCACCCACTAGATCGTCCAGCCCGGTGTCCGACGAACCGGGTTCAGGAAGGGAGAGGCGTAGATAGCCGGCTAGCTCATCCTCCGGTGTTGAAAAGGAGAGAAAATGTTCTTGCGCACCGCCAGCCTGGTATGTCAATTTTGAATACTCAAGGCTCGCGGGATCGATTTCCCTGCCTCGCACTTCGCGGCAGCGGATGCATGAGCAGCGAGAGCCGCGCCGCTTCAACTCCAGCTGGACATCCTGGCGCAGACTGGTCCGTTTATTCCCGGCGACAATATGTGTCGAGGGGATGTCGCGAATAATGCGGTTGACGCGGCAGTAGCGGGGGATGCCTGGTTTCAAATCTGCGATGAGTTCAATTAATTCTTCAGTCGAATAGGGCTGGTATTCCCCGCGTTTCCAGTATTCATGGAGTTCAGTGTTCTCGAGCAATTGGCAGGGATAGATCTTGATTTCATCAGGCCGCAAATCCTGATCCTCCCATAAGTGTGTGAAATCGCGGCGGTCTGATTCAATCGTCGCACCCAGTAAATTGGGCATCCAGTGCAGCACGATCTTGAAACCCGCGGCTCGCAATAGGTCCATGGCCTCGCGGGATTGAGCAACCGTATGCCCGCGTTTGTTCAGCGTCAATATCTCATCATCGAGGCTCTGGACCCCCATCTGCACCTTGGTTACGCCGAGCTCGCGCAGGCGGGCGATCTCTCGATGGTTGATGAGATCGGGGCGGGTTTCAACCACCAGACCAACGTTCTTATGGACTGCTCCTTCATTGGCTTGCTGTGCATCGAACAGATCCAGGGAGTCGAAGCCGTTCATGGCATCCAGGCAGCGCTGGATGAACCACTTCTGATAGTCAAACGGATAGGCGCTCCAGGTCGCACCGAGGATCAGGAGCTCAATTTTCTCCGTTGGGTGGCCGATCGCTTCCAGCGCATCGATTCTAGCGATCGTCTGTTCGTAGGGCTCGAAGGCATGATGGAGGGCGCGCATCGCACCGGGTTCATCCGAAAGATACGATTTTGGCATGCGCTCTTCTGTTGGGCAGAAGATGCAGTTTCCTGGACACGGATAGGGTTTAGTGAGCACCGTTACAGTAGTGACACCAGATAACGTCCGCATCGGTTTCATGCGCAGGCGTTGGATCATCTCCTGCTCGAACGGCCATGTATCGGAATCCGTCAGGTCCCGATACGTGTAAATGAGCACATGTTTCCCGATGTAGCCCCCACCCGATAAGGGGTGATGGCGGACCGCATCCTTAACCGAAGCGCCAGCGCGCATCTCCTCCAGGATTAACCTGGCGAGTTCGACCTGTTCAGGTGTGTAGTTGCGGGCATCCTGCCACGCCTTTTGTGGGACCATCAGCGTATAATCCAGTGTATGAGAGATGAAGTTATCACTAGACTCCTTCAACTCAATAGTGAATTCTACCAAACCTTCGCCGATCACTTCTCCCAGACGCGAGAACGCTT
>CAYLOO010000008.1:0-56545 GCA_964385355.1 uncultured Anaerolineaceae bacterium | reverse complement strand
TTTCTCGGATGTCAGCACCGGCGTATAATCGGAAATACCGAGCATGTCTGAGATGGAAGCCTATTCACGCGAACGGAAGCGCATGGTAGACCAGCAAATGGTCAGCCGGGGGATCCGCGATGAGCGTGTGCTTGAGGCGATGCTTGCCATTCCACGTCATGAATTCGTGCCTCAAGAACAAGTGCGCAGGGCATATATCGATGCGCCTCTCCCCATCGGAAACCATCAGACCATATCCCAGCCATACATCGTTGCGCTGATGACCGAGTTCCTAAACTTAAAGGGTGATGAGACCGTACTCGAAATTGGTACTGGATCGGGATACCAGGCGGCCATCCTGGGGTATCTAGCGAAAAAAGTTTACAGCATAGAGAGGATTCCCGAGTTAGCCGAGAGATCGCGGTCTTTGCTGTATTCACTGCAGTTGGAGAACATCGAAGTTGTAGCGGGCGATGGATCATTCGGATTACCAGAGCATGCGCCGTATCAAGCCATCATTGTAACTGCGGCGGCACCTGCGGTTCCTAAGCCGCTCGAGGACCAATTAAGCGATGGTGGAAGATTGGTTGCCCCGGTGGGAGGTCGGATGGGGCAGGTGCTTGAGCTCTGGAGGCGTGAGGGGAAGAAGTTGGTCTGCGAGAAGCTGGCTCCGGTAGCTTTTGTTCCCCTCATCGGCGAACACGGCTGGTCAGACGAAGGAAAATCTCAGCGGTAGTAAATCTTGAGGGGTCTTAATGACGCCGTGAATTAATCGTCGTAAGTTTTCAAATAAGCGACCGCCTCTCCCTCATCTCCATTCATTACTATTTCAAGCAACTCCCCACCTGTGATGGTAGGAATGTCCAGGACTCGAACGCGTTCAGACCAGGGAGCGTCTTCGGGGAGAAGATCAGCCAGGATGTTCTCGCTCTCATCGAAGAACTGTTGATTAAATTCGCCTTTGGAATCTGAGAGAGATATCGCTAGGGGGAAGATGTTGGCCTCAATCAAATCCTGGAAGAAATGAGTTCCATAGGAAGGCTCTGGAGATTGTTCTCCAAGCGCTAATTCGATGAGCGCAAGAGAGTGGTAGATGTCTCCATAAGTCACGGGAATTCCAAGTATGGGGTTGTTGCTCCCCCATCGACCTGGACCAATTAATACGAAACGCTCATCACAAAGGTGCTTGTCGATTCGTCCAATTAGGCGGGCGATCTCCAGTCTATCTGAGCGCTTCTCAAGTGTGTAGTAGGCCTGCGGAGGCACATACACCACGTAGCGGACTTTTTGAACAAATCCATCCGGCACCATGAGGGTGGTCATGAAAAGGTGTTTTTCTTGAGGTATGTCGTGTGGAAGCTCGACTTCCCTATCTTTATAATGGCTCTGAGGACGGCATTGGAGTATGTAAACTCGAGGGATAGGTTGGTGTTTCCCAGAATCCTCGAGGATGATGGCGAACTCGGTATCGACTGGGCTTCCATATGCAGTCTCAAGTGAGTCGAGCATGCGGCGCATGAGGCCCGGGAAGCTTGTCCGTCGTAAGAGGTCATTAAAGGTGATGACCAAATTATCCCATTCTTTTCCTTGCGGCGTTCCGATCAGATCCCTAAAGTAATCCTGCTCGTAGATCTGTGCTATCCACCTAAGGTGGGGAGTGCTAGGGCCGAAGACTTTCTGTACGGGCATTGTCTTAATACTATTCTCGTGAAGGTCAATAAGATCGACATAGGACTGCGCGTGTCTGTGGATTTCCCTTGGCGATGATTCAGGGCGCATATCCGGGTGGCTGAGTGCGACGAGGCGAGGGTTGCCCTCCAGCTGATCAACAGCACGTGTGCCCAGTCCCCACACGAGGCGTATGAATCCGGCTTCACGGTCTATGCGTGGGCTCCAGCGAAATTGGTTGTGCGAGAAGGCGACTCCAGCTGCATCGGGCAGGAAGAAGCGGTCAACCCTTCGACCTATAGTTTCCTGAATGAGTATCGCCATGCGCTCATCGTAGTCGGTTAAGCCAGCGCGTCGCCTATAGAGTAGTGCGTTTGGACTATAAACACTTGCGTAAACACTTTTTATCGCGGTAAGGAGTTGGTCCAAATTTTCTTCCGGACTGCCCTGGTTGGGACAGAAAAAACTATCGTACTTTCCTGCGAAGGATGTTCCAAAAGAGTCCTCTAATAGACTGGATGAGCGCACGATCAATGGAGAGTCCCCGGCTTCAGTAAGAGTTGATTTTAGATCGTCGATGATGTCGTCCGGTAATTTTCCTTGTAGGAGAGTTTCACGGATACCGGGGTAGTCGGCATGGATCTCGGCTTCTTCTTTATATTTTTGGTTGGCGAAATGGAGAAATCCGTTGAATTGAGAGAATTGGTAGAAAACGTCGGAGCCAAGGAACCAGGATCGCGGTCGTTCAATTCTCTCACGAAGATCGGGGTCAGTGGATTTTCGCAGGATGCACGCAGCCAGCAATACGCCTGCGGCTTTTCCGCCGATCTTTCCCCGCCCGATACGGTTACTACGTATTTTTTTTAGATCGGAGATATCGAACCATTCGCGGGCAATGGCAAGATAAGGGAGATGATCACTGATCATTGCTTTGATTAAAACGACCTTGATTTCTGCGATGTGATGCTCAACGCGATTTCGCTCCTCGGCCGGGAGGCTTTCGTAAGCCTCGCCCTGCGCGAAGAGCATTTCCCAAGGAGCGAGCTCAGGATGAATAGTGAGGACAATATCCTGCGCAGGCATACGCTCGGAGAGTATCTCCTTGAGGAGAACCTCGAAGTTTTCATGTGGTAGGTTGTAAGCGAAATAGAAATCTGTGAGGTCGTCGCGGATGATGCTCTGGCGGCGCTGCCATGTTTCTGGTTGCTCTGTAGTAAGCGGATCAATTACCCCCTCACGTTTTTGCGACTGAATGGCCTTTTTCCGAACCTCAGATTCGAACGCTTCTGGCGTGATCACACCGCGCTGAAACAATTCAAGACGCATCCGTTCCCTAATTTGTGGAGCGAGGATAGGGAACTGGCCGAGCGCCAGGTACAGCGAGAGGACCTTCGGGAATTCAGAGAAATCAAAGGCCATTATTCGTCTCCAGATTTAGTTACCTGATGGCCATGATAAATCTTAGCGGGAGTTGTTGTAAATGCAAAGGTCCTCGATGGCTGTCGAGAACCTACTAAGGAATCAGCAATATTAATGCGAGAGTTTGATTACCGTCCAAGGTGCATGGGCATGATGACGTGCAGGAAATCGTCGCGACCGACGGGGCGCACTACGCCGGGGGAGGAGGCCGAGGTCGTCTCGATGGCGATGTTGGGGGTATCGATCACGCTCAGGACGTCCACCAGGAAACGCACATTGAAGGCGATTTCTATTGCCTCGCCCTCGATAGTGGCATCGACGATGGTCTCATTTGAACCCGTTTCGGCGGCCGTTGCGGAGACTTCCATTGTCCCTGGCTCGAGGTCGCTTCCGGGAGTGATGCGTAGACGAGCAGAATGAGCCGCTTCTCGGGCGAAGATATCGGCGGCCCTACATGCTTTTAGAAGAGCGCCGGTAGAGAGCACGCTTCGAGTAGCGAAGGTTGTGGGGATGATGCTGTGGTAGTCTGGAAAGGTTCCGTCGATAAGTTGTGAGACAAGTTCAAAATCAGTCCCGCGAAAGATTACCTGACCACGATTGGCCGGCAGCGTCATGCTGACGGTTTCATCGCCTGTGCCGATGATACGAGCTAGTTCACTCAAGGCGCGCGCCGGGATGATAGCTCTGACCTGGTTGGATGATGCCGAAGAGAGTTGTGCGGTGCGAACTGAGAGACGGAAGCCGTCAGCGGCCGCCATTGTCGTCTGATCATCTTCGATCTCAAGTAAAACACCGGTTAAGACGGGACGGGCGTCATCCATCGAGGCAGCGAAAGTCGCCTGTTGGATCATCGAGCGTAGATTTCCAACGTTTAACGCCAGCCCATCATCGAGTTCTGAAGGTGGTAGAGGTGGAAAATCTTGGGCGTCGATACACTTGATGTCGTTGTTGAAAGAACCGCAGTGCACATTCAAAGTTTGATTGCGGATTGTAAGCTCCATGGATACGGTGTCGCTAGGAAGCGTGTTCACCAAATCGACAAAAGTGCGCGCTGGGACCGTTGTCGAGCCATCCTCCTCGATTTTCGCGCCAATCCAATAGCTGATTCCCAGTTCGAGGTTGGTTGCAGAGAGGCGCAGTCGACCGTTGTCAGTCGCCACTAAAATATTACTAAGCACTGGAAGAGTGCTCCGGGGCGCCACTGCACGTGATACTATACTTAATCCACGGGCTAGATTCTCTTGAAGACAGGACACCTTCATGGGGAGTAATCCTTATTTTGTGAACGTGAGATTAATGAGCTTCTGAAGTATACAACGATCGCCTATGAGCGACAATGGTCTTGTAGACAAGTATAGTTTGCTGGCATAAACTTACAGAACGATGGATATTCAGACTCAAGAGGAATTGAATCGCCTTCGCCAAATGGTTGTGCGGCTATCTAGATTGGTCGAGATCAGCGTCACCCTTAACTCGACGCTGGACCTCGATCGCTTGCTTCAATTCATCATCCGATCTGCCGCAGACCTGGTCGAGAGCGAAGCCGCCTCAATTTTGCTGGTCGGCGATAAAACCCGCGATCTATATATCGCCGCAGCTACGGATGCCGATCCAGAGACAATTCAGAAAATTCCAGTTCCGAAGGAAGGATCAATCGCCGGAAAAGTCTTTCGAGAAGACCGACCACTCATTCTTAACGAGTTGAGTGCTACAGGGCAACGTTATCCCGAAGTTGGAGAGGGGGAGCGCTTCTCAGTGCGCTCTTTGATCGGTGTTCCACTACGGATCCGCGACGATGTGACTGGTGTGCTGGAAGCGGTAAACAAGCGCCAGGGGATTTTTGATGAGGCAGATTTACTAACCCTGACAAATATTGCCTCTTTGGCTGCAGTGGCGATCAGCAATGCGCGCCAGATAGAGGCACTCAACCGGGCTTATGATGCACTGGGGGATCTGGACCAATTAAAAACTGATTTCATTGCCATTGCCTCTCATGAGCTGCGCACACCTCTAGGCTTGATTCTGGGCAATGCGTCGCTGCTTAAAGAATTGTCAGGTGAAGATGTCGCTGAATACGCAGATGCGGTCCTTGATTCCGCCATGCGTATGCGAGTATTGATAGATGATATGACCAATTTAAATTTACTGCAGGCGGGATCGGCAACTCTGGTGTTAGCGAGGCGATCGCTTCAGCAAATCGTTCAGCTTGTGTATGAAGAGGCTCTTGGGTTGGTGGAGGCTAGAGAACAGACCATTAAACTCAATCTTCCCAACGAACCGCTCGAAGTAATGGTCGATGAACAGAAGATAACGATGGCTCTAGCCAATTTACTTAATAACGCAATTCGCTTCACACCGAAACGAAGGGAATTAAGGTTAACCTTGGAGCAGCATGGCTATGAGGCTTGGCTCCGCGTCCACGATGACGGGATCGGGCTGGCCCCTGATGAATTGGAAACTGTCTTTGACTCCTTCTATCAGGTGGAAGATCACCTGACTCGACAGCATGATGGTCTGGGGTTGGGGCTGCCCATTGTAAAGGCGATTGCCGAATCCCATGGCGGCCGCGTCTGGGTGGAGAGCGAGGGTCCAGATCAGGGTGCAACGTTCACTATTGCGCTGCCCGTGGTGCCGTAATTCGGCCCATCCATATTGTGATGGAAGATCCCGTTGTCTGAACCCCCCAAAATTATTAAGTTTTCAGCAAACAGGTTATTGAGGGGTTGATGCGCCCTTCACTCCGCTAAACGGAAAGCGGTATCCCCGCGCCGAACTCGCTGATCGACTTTCACAGCGACCTCGTCGCCGGTCTGCGCCTCTTCAACGACCTCGTGCTCGATCTGCATTGAGCGGACCTCCTGCATGAAATCGGTGTGTGCACCGACGAGATGGATCTTTTCTCCAACATGCAGGGGTTTTTTTAGTTTGATGACGGCCACCGATATCTTGTGGTAGTAGTGGACAATCTCGCCGATACGCTCGTCATTGGACAGCATATGTCTCCTCCAAGCGCTGATTAGGGCGTCTTATTTAATTGTACAACGAGAGATACGTATTCCCCAACCGACTTTAAAATAAGAGCAGAGGAGAAAACACTTCCTGTAGCGCAGGGTTATGAGTTGGGGCCCTAGAAGGTGCCTTGGATCGTCAGGCTGGGCTTCCAAGGGTGACCTTGCGATTTTCGATTACTCAGAACCCAGCAAGTGCATTCGGGGCTTAGAAAAGGAACACCAATAACCTAGCCCTCATTCTTCTGTGTTGTACTTAGTTGTTGAATCCAAGCATTGAGTTCGATCAATAGCAAGCAGGTTACTTGTGCTGAAAAAGCCCTAACTCTAACGTCGTAATTTTAACTCCCCTAACGCCGGGCGGATCGGATAAGTAGCCAACGCAGGTGAAGCTGATATTCATGAGGGGGTCGCCCCATCCATACTGGAAGACATTGAGTAAACACCTGCCATACTAAAAATGAAAGACCCGGGATGATACTTCTCCAGGGTCTTTTCACGCAAAGAGCATGATTGGTAGGATCAGCGCATGATCAGCGGCAGGAATAACTCATACAACCAGGGGACGAAACGGCCCCAGAAACCGCCTGATACGGCGTAGTCGCCGCCGCTCATCTCCCCGGCGTCCGGCTGGCCGATCGCGCCAGAAAGGGCGTAATCACCACCGGTGCTCGTCCCGCCCCCGCCGTCGATAGTGTACCAGGAGAGAGTTCATAGCCGCCCCCTATGCTGGCTATCTAACTCATCCATCCAATCTTTTGGTACGTATGCGAACCCGTTGACTTCATCCGAATGGGATACCATACTGCCTGATCTTCTACTTCCTCGATATTGGGCAGGATATCCGGGATTTAACTACGAAGTGCAGCTCTTGATTAGAAATTAATTAACTCCCAACGAAGAATGACCGCGCACTTGTTCTCGTAGATTCCATTCCTAAGGGGAAGCTTTTCGGATTCGCCAGTCCAGAGCCCTTCGAAACGCTCCCCACTCCATTAGGTCAGGACTTCGCAGGATAAACTCCGCGCGGGAAACTGAGGACCTTCAGGTTATTGACCAAGCGGTTTGTTTGGCTCGGGGATTCCTCGCAAGACGACCACCGAGAGCAGAAAGAGACCTGCGTAGACTGCAAAAATCACGAGATATCCTAGGCCGGGTTGTATCCGGTTGAAGAAATCCGCCATAGGTCCACCTATTCCTGCACCAACGATCCCCGCACCCGCACCGGCGAGATTAGAGATTCCCAGGTAGCGTCCAGCCTCTTTGGGAGGAACCAGGTCTGTGCCGAGAGCCCAGTTGGAGGCCATAAATGTACCCGAGCCCACGCCGAGGAGGCAGCCGCTTACGATAACCATTGGCATTGTCCGTGAGAAGAGTAAGAACAGCGTCCCGGCTGTTGAAATTGAACCGGCGAAAGCGATCAACCGTTTCCTCCCGATCCTGTCTGCAAGGTATCCGCCGCCCAGGACTGAAGGGATCAAGAAAAGCGCTACGATAGTGAGGAGGACGGTGGTCATCGTGGCCGGGTTCTCGACGTGAATGACATCGCTGATGAAGAATTGGAAGAAACCAAGAATCGATCCCACTGCGGCTAGATAAAGCAGGCGATTAATGATCCACCAGATGAAGGGGGTGTTTGATCGAGCGTCCTTGCCAATACCCACCCGCGCACCAAAATAAACCCCCACGAGTATCGATCCAGCCATGGCAATCAAACCGGACAATCCCATAATGGCAATCTGCAGATCGGTAGAAACATCGCGGCTGATGAGGAATAGGCCTCCGGTGCGGATCAGCCAAACCGCACCTTGGGTAACACCGACAAAGAGCGCCGTGAGCGCGAGGATTCGTAAAGAGCGGGAGGCATTGCGCTGCTTGGGCTTCACGTGTAGGGGTTCTTCGCGCACAAAGATCATTGTGAGAAGCATCGTCACTGAAAGTGAGCCGCCGATGATACCGACTGTAAGCCAAATCCGGCCGGCGTCTATGATTGGACCTATGAAGACCGCCAGGAAGCTCGGCAAGATCTCGAACAACGACTTCACTCCGGATGATGTGCCGCGCTGGTTTTCGGGGACAAGATCGGGGATCAAGCCTTGCTGAGCACCTTGTGCGGTGTTGGATGAAGCTTGTAGGAGAACGAGACCAAGCAGCAAAACGGCAAATGCGGCAGAGAAACCCAGAAGTGGACGCATCGTTTGATCCAGAGGCGATCCGATGAACAGCACTGAAACGCCGATGATTGAGAGGAATGCTAGATCAAGAATGGTGCCCCAAAAGATGAAAGGCCGTCTGCGGCCCCAGCGGTGCGTACTACGGTCGCTATACATCCCCGCTAGAGGCTGCACAAGCATGGCGACTGCAAGGCCAGCGACGCGCAGCAGTGCAAGGTAGGTATTTTTCTGATCGTGGGAGACGAATAGCGTGACGAGATAAGGTAATAAAACAGGGGTGATAACGCCGGCGGAGATACTCAAACCGAGCCAGTAAATGTTAATGAAAATATGGTCGCGCCAACCGAGAGTCTTCTGCATGTGCGTATCGCCTGAATTGAGGATATTACCGCTGATTTTTATTGCTCTTCACGAGTTTTAGAGCTGGAAGCTTTCTCCGGGCTGTAGGACGTGCGGAATCGCTGAAGTCTCTTTCTTTACCTTCTCTGCCCACGCGTGAGGATCTTGCTCGATAAGCTCCCAGGTGTTGTAATGCACCGGAATAACGTGTTTGGGTTCAAGTAGTTTGACCGCTCGCAAGGCATCGGCGGGGCCCATTGTGAAGTTGTCCCCGATAGGTAGGGCTGCCAGGTCGATTCCCTCCTCCCCGATTAAGCGCATGTCGCCGAAAAGTCCCGTATCGCAGGCGAGATAGAGCTTCTCATCTCCTGGTGTAGTGAGCAGGAACCCTGTCGGGTTTCCGCCATAGGATCCGTCTGGGAGCATGGATCCATGCAGTGCCTGGGTCAGTTTAAGGTAACCGAAGGGGTGCTGGAAACCTCCACCGATGTGTTGGGCATGCGTCTCGATGCCCTTGTTGGTAAACCAGGAAGCAACTTCATAAGTGCTAATTACGAGCGCACCGGTGCGTTCGGCGATTGCCACGGCGTCCCCAACATGATCGCCATGCCCGTGGGAGATGAGGATGAAATCCGCATCAACCTCATCTGCTTTGACCATTGCAGTGGGGTTGTCATTCAGGAAAGGATCCACGAGAAGCTTTATGCCATCTACGTCGAGCCCAAAGGCGGCATGTCCGTACCAGGTAATTTTGAGCGGCATGTCTCTCTCCTAGATCTATCGTGAGAATCAAAGGCGAGTATAGACCTCAGCGCAGTGATGTGTCAAAGCGAGCGATCGGGACCGTTGATATGGAGAGGTTAATCGGACAGCAGGCCGGAGGCACCGAGACCCGAGTCGGGTGGTCGTTGTTGACGTGAGGAGCGCCAATTGCCCAGCAAGCTCGTTAGTTGAGTGCTGAAGCGCATCCAATCATTGATGAGCAGGATGAAGCCGATGTGGTCGTTTGCCAGCATGTAACGGCTTAGAAAGAGCCGAAGTAGCCAGGTAGGCAGCGGCCATCCGCTGAGATCTATACCCAAAGTGGTGGCGCCGAGGAAGGGCTTCAATGGGGGCCGGTCTCGATGAGGAATGCTTTCGGGAGGAAATAACCGGCCAAAGACAACCGGGCGAGTGTTGATGATTCGGCGGTAGGAAATGTTCAAGCGGAATATGGGTGTCTGAAGTTGAAGATGGTCGTGATGGGCTTGTGCATATGCCAGGTAAGGTCCAAAACGAGCAAACAACCAATAAGCGAAGGCGATGAGTCCGCCTGCCAAGAGCCAACGCTGTGTATCGCGCTCAAGCCAGTGAGTGTAGCCTCTATCCACGAGAATCCACAAGCCGAGGAAAAGACACGCGAGGAGGAGAGCTTTCCGTGCATGACGGCCGACAATCTCGCGGTAGAGAAGCAGGCAGTAGCGGTCACTTCTTTGTTTTTTGCTCATGATGTCGGATTTCAGGTGTTTTTGTTTATCGCCGGAAGCATGAACCAGAAAGTGCTGCCCTCACCGGGTTCACTCTGAACGCCTATTTCTCCGCCCATAAGCTTGACGAGTCGATGAGTTACGTGCAAACCAAGGCCCCAACCAATCTCATTACGTACGGCTGGCTCCTCGGAGCGGAAAAACTGTGAAAAGACCCTCGCCCGATCATCTTCATTTAATCCGATGCCAGTATCGCGTATTTCGGTTCGAATGAAAATAGTAGAGCGCGAAGCAGCAATGGTAATGGAGCCACCTTCGGGCGTGTATTTATTGGCATTGCTAAGCAGGTTGGTCAGGATTTGAGCCAATCGGTTTCGATCTGCACGCACCATTGGAAGATTATCTTCAATGGAAAATTCAACAGATTGTTTCTTGGCGTCGAATTGGGGCTGGAAACCCGTTGCGATTTCATAGATGTAATCGCCGATCGGGATGGCCGCAAGGTCGATCTTGAGTCGCCCGGTTTCAATTCGCGAGATATCGGATATATCCGATACCAGATTGGCCATACGATCTACATTGGAGCGGATTGTGTCGAGGAATTTCATTTGCTGATCCGTGACCGGGCCGACTGTACCTTGTTTGATAAGGTCGGCGTATCCTCGGATCGATGTCATTGGGATTTTTAGTTCATGCGTTACGATCGAGATAAATTGAGATTTGGCATCGTCTACGGCCCGGGCAGCGTCAAACAAGCGTGTGTTTTCGATGGCGAGGGCGGCGCGTTCGGCGATGCGGAAGAGGAAACTTTCCGCATCCTTGGAGTATGCTTTTTCCCTTCGCCTAACGCCGATGAGTGCGATTGTGCGCTCCTCGCGCCGGGCGGGCACGATCAAGGCATTGAAATTACCATCCAGTTGAAGTGTAACCGCATGGCCCTCATGCACGGCTGGAGCGAGGCGCGGATCGCTAGCGTCCATTAAATCATCCACACACTCGCCGGCGAGGATAGACAGTGAGCCGGCTGTGTCCAGAAGGCCGATGCATCCATCCTCCGATCCCGTGCTGCGCAAAGCCCATTCCAGCGTGAGTTCTAAAACGCGCTTGAAATCAAGGCCGGTGTTGAGCTCTTTATCGATGTGGCGGAGCGTTTCCAGCTCGGATACCCGTTTGGCTAATTCAGTATCCACCTGGGTATAAAGGCGCGCATTTTCGATCGCGACTGCTGCTTGAGCGGCGAAGACCTCCAGCAGTTTCTGATCGTCTCTATTGAAGGCGCCTGACTTGATTTTGTTGTCAATATAGATAACGCCGATAACTTCGCCCCGCGTTCGCAGGGGTAGGCAGAGAATGGAGCGGAGCGCAAACCGAGTTATAGAATCATGTGTGGAGAAGCGATCATCGACCTGCGCGTTCGTGGTTAAAACCCCCTCGCCGGAACGGATGACATCCTGGATTATCGAACGGCTGACTTCCATTTCGTTCTTGTTTAGATTCTCCTGCTGGAAGTTCCGTGCTGCTCGGAACGCTAGTTCGTTGGTTTCCTGGTTGACGAGTACTAGACAGCCACGCTCAGCGCCCGTTAGTTGAATAACCGAATCCATCGTCTCGCTCAATACTTCGCTAAGCTCGAGAGATGACCCCAGCGCACGGCAGACTTTAAATAGCGCAGCCAGACGTGCTTGTTCGCCTGTGCCCTGGTGTCCCTCATTATGTTCGAGTTCCTTCAGCGCATCGCGGGCGATTACGGCTTGTGACTCTTCGCAATTTCCAGCAAGTGTCTCCAGAGCGCGACGGACCTTAAGTAAGTTCTTGGCGGGGTCGGTCTGTTTTCGCGAATCACTCATGCATGCTTTCCTGGGGACGAGTTTGAAAATGTGGACAGAGATCGCTCAATGAGCAGCGCTCGCATTGTGGGGAACGGGCATGACAGATCTCGCGCCCATGACGGATAAGGTTGAGATGAACATCATAATACATCGCCGGGTCGAAAAGTGCTGCGAGGTGGATGTGTGCTCGCTCGGCAGTAATATTACCAGGACGCAAGCCCAGACGCCCCGTCACGCGGTAGATATGTGTATCTACGGGGAAAGCCGGTTTGCCGAGCGAGAAGAGCAGCACGATGGCCGCGGTCTTTGAACCGACGCCCTTGAAGCGAAGCAGCCATTCCTTCGCCTCTTCAAGTGGCATATCTTCAAGGAAGTCAAGATTGAGATCACCCTGTTCCTCGCTAATTCGCTGCAGGGCGAGTTGGATACGAGGCCCTTTTTGATTGGCAAGACCCGCGGGGCGGATGGCGGCAACAACATCTGACGGTTCCGCGTCACGCACCTCCTGCCAGGTAGGGAAACGCCCCCGAAGGGCTTCGAAAGCGCGGTCGCGATTTGCGTCGTTTGTGTTTTGAGAGAGGATTGTGGAGACCAGCTCGTCGAGTGGTGGTAGTGGATTTCGCCAGACCGGCTGGCCATACGTCTCTAGTAGTCGAGTACGCACTTCGGTCGCACGTTTCTTCTGTGATTTCACCTTGCGATTATACCCCCTGTGATCTATTGCACAGGTTCTTATACTGTCACCGGGCGTTGTAACTGTTGTCATCCCTGGAGCGAATCCCATTCCGCCCACCTGCGCGGCCAAGGTAACTTTCGCGGAGAGACGATGAATTCGCTGCCGTTACTCCGTTGGATTTTTATAACCCTGCGGATGCGTCTTGTGCCATTCCCAGGAGCTGGCGATGATCTGCTCGAGCTTGGGGTACTTAGGCGACCAACCGAGATCGCGACGGATTTTCTCAGAGCTTGCTACGAGTCGGGGGGCATCGCCGGGCCGTCGGGGAGCGTCAAGGGCCGAGATCACTTGTTCAGTAACGTGGCGGGATGCTTCGATGACTTCACGGACGGAGTAGCCAGCCCCGTTCCCAAGGTTGTATACCAGACATTCTTGATCATCGAGCGCCGCTAAGCAGAGCAAGTGAGCATCGATGAGATCGGCGATGTGGATGTAATCTCGGATGCAGGTACCATCTGGTGTGGGGTAGTCATCGCCGAAGACTTTAATATCGTTCCGCTGGCCAAGGGCAACCTGCAAGACAAGTGGGATGAGATGGCTTTCGGGTTGATGCGCCTCGCCACGATCGAGAAGAGCGCCAGCGGCGTTGAAGTAGCGCAGCGCGGCATAGCGCAAGCCGTATATCTGGCGGTACCACTCGAGAGTTTGCTCGATCATCAACTTGGTTTGACCATATACGTTTGATGGACCGAGGGGCGATTCTTCCGAGAGGGGTTGGTCGCTCGAGGCATAAACAGCCGCGGTAGAAGAGAGCACGAAACGCTTCACGTTGGCGCGAATACAGGCCTCGATAAAGCCCACCGAGAGCACTAGATTATTGTAGAAGTATTTACCGGGGTCCTCCATGCTCTCGCCGGCCTCGATGAAGGCGGCGAAATGCATCGCCGCGTCGTATTGTTCCGCGTTTAGTGCAGCATCAAGCGCGGCGCGGTCGCCGAGGTCGGCTTGGATAAACCGGGCCTCGTGCGGGATGGCTTCACGATGTCCTGTGACCAGGGAGTCGAAAACGGTCACTGAATGTCCAGCATGTAATAATGTTGCGGCGGCGGCGGACCCAATATAACCCGCTCCACCCGTTAAGAAGATATTCATCTCTTTATCTCCAGCGAAGTAAAGAATGAGTGTGCATAGTAGAGAGAAGACCCGAATAGATTGTTCTCTATATTTTGAAAAAATTCAACCATCAAGAATTTCCAACTGCGCCATCGAGGCGTCAAGGTGCTTTGTTCCTAGCTCCTCAAACTCAACCTGAATTTCCTCATCATCGTGGTCGATTCTGGTAGACATGACTATGCCCTCGCCGAAGACTTTATGCCGAACACGCATCCCCGGCTGATATTGAGGCTCGAGCGGGATTTTGGGGGACAAATCCCAGGTAGTCTTCTGTTTATAGGCAGTTTGTTCCCAGTTCTGGGAGCCTAGAAGGTCGCCATCCAGGAGCTTTGGTGGAATGCTGTGCAAGAAGCGTGATGGTTCGCTCAAAGTAGAAGGACCAGCGAAGCGCCGGCGAAATGAGCGCAGAAGATACAAGCGATCTTTTGTGCGGGTAACACCAACGTAAAACAGACGCCTTTCCTCCGCTATACCCTCAGGGTCATCGAAGGAGCGCTGATGAGGCAGGACCCCATCGTCAAGTCCGATGATGATCACAACAGGGAATTCCAACCCCTTTGCGGCATGCAGGGTTAGCAGGGTGGGGGCGTTCTGTTCGTCAGATAAGGTATCCTGGTCGGAGATGAGGGCGATGCTCTCGAGGAATGATGCCAGGTCGACGTCTTCATATTCATAAGCCACCCGACGCAGTTCCTGAATGTTCTCCCAACGCGCTTCACCTTCTTCTGTCCCATCATCGATGTATGTCCGGTAGCCGGTCTCTTCGATGATGAGATCGATGAGAGAGACCAGCCCGCCGTCCACTTTCATCTCGATCCAATGGAGCCAGGAATCAGCGAAGTTCACTAGCGCGCGTCGGGTACGCGGGGTGAAAATATCCATCAAGGCAGGATCTTTTTCGCGGGCAAGAGCGAACAGGATCTTTGCCGGGTCAACGCCGCGCTGCCGGGAGTTCTCGAGCAAGAGTTTGACGGTTTTTGCGCCAATGCCGCGCGGAGGTGTGTTTAGCGCCCGCAGCAGGCTGACGCGATCGACAGGGTTGTGTATCAGGCGTAAATAGGCGATCAGGTCCTTGATTTCTCGACGGCCGTAGAACCGCTGTGCGCCGACGATGCGATAGGAAAGGCTGGCTCGCAGGAAAGCCTCCTCTAAGGCTCGGGATTGAGCGTTTGTGCGGTACATCACGGCGCAATCTCCAGGGTCAGCCTCGCCGGAATCCGTCAGGGTTGAGATGATGTCCACTGCGAAATCGGCCTCATCGTTTTCGTTATAGGATTCGTGAAGGACGACGGGGGTCCCGGGGCCTCGATCCGTAAATAGCCGCTTCCGCTGACGACGAGGGTTGCGGTCAATCACCGCGGTAGCAACATCCAAAATGGTCTGGGTGGATCTGTAGTTTTGCTCGAGGAGAATCGTGAGCGTCTGAGGGTAGTCCTCTTGGAAGCGGTGCACATTGCGGTAATCGGCCCCTCGCCAGCGGTAGATCGACTGGTCAGGATCGCCGACGACGAACAGATCTGGACTTTCCCCCGCCAATAGACGCAGCAACGAATATTGCGCGGTATTGGTATCCTGAAACTCATCAACGAGAAGATGTTGGAAACGACGGCGGTAGGCGCTTCGTATATCATCGTGATCTCGCAGCAGGCGAAAAACCCAGAAAAGGAGATCATCGAAATCTAGTGCGTTATTCGCCAGCAGAGCCTGTTGGTAACGATCGTACACCTGGCGCACGACCTCATGGGCGTACGTGTCGGTGTCGTAGTCTTCCAGCTCAATCAACTCGTTTTTGGCTTTCGAGATTGCATTGAGAATACGTCCCGCCCGGGTCTGTTTGGGATCAAGCCGTAAATCCTTAATTACCTCTCGAACCAAGGACAGTTGATCGGAGTCATCATAGATCACATAGTCGCGCGTTAGCGGCAGATGATCGGCTTCCTGACGGATGATGCGTGCACAAAGTGCATGGAAAGTGCCCAGGTTTGGTAGTCCGTCTCCTGCTTTCGTGTCAGGTGTAAGCAGCTCCTGCACCCGTTTGCTCATCTCTTTCGCGGCCTTGTTCGTGAAGGTGACGGCGACAATCGATCGCGGTACTACCCCCATTGCAGTGATGAGATGGGCTACGCGGCGGGTTAGGACACGCGTCTTCCCGGAACCCGGTCCGGCCAACACCAGTACCGGCCCCAGCGGGGCTGTGACCGCTTCATTCTGGGATGTGTTTAAATTTTCAGGCGGAGTCATTGAGATATGTGACCTTTATCGTTGCACGGTCGTCTGACCACATTTAGATAGTTCATTCAAAATTATAAGGGCCGATATCAAGTGTGTCAGAGCTAATGAGAAACCCCGCGAGAGGCGCATCAGGGAGCGGCATAACCCGACTGTCCGCAAAGTAAGGAAAATCAAAATGAACAGCGTCTCCAGCGGTTTTTCCGGGAATGGGCATAAGCCGTGCTGTGAGTGGCTTAGTGTGGCGCAGGCCGATTGCGCCGAGGTCGAGCAGAAGCCCGGTTAATGCTTCTATGCTTGCATCTCCAGGAAGCGGGATTGTATCCAAGCCAGTTCCGCAAAGGGTGGAGTAGAGCAGTAGATCAGAGATCGTCAGGATCCCTTCACTGGCGCGCGCAGCCAGGACGGTATCCTCCAGAACAGGAAGGAAGAGTCCACAGAAGCCAGCGCGCTGGAATCGGGCGCTGTCAAGGCAGTCGGTCAGGAAGGCTGCCGCTGCTGCGCTGCCAGATTGGCCGAAAGTGGAGGCGCCGATTGCCTCGAGCGCCGTGCCGATCGAACGCTGTGTTTCAGGATACGGGGCGAAGGAGAAATCGATTCCAAGGAAGCGAAAGTCATGGTTGCTCGCGACGGCGTCGGCGATTCGGGCGAAATTTGCCGCGTGCGTCTCGATCGCCGCGATTAATTGTTTCTTCGCCGATTGGGGCGTATCCGCGTCTTTTACAATGCTGACCGCGAGGTCGGCCGATTCGGTCGCGATCGCGAGTGAGGGCGGTCCGCCGCGGTGATATGCTGCGGGGAAGAAGGGGACACCTGATGGCACATTGACCAGAGCGGCGAAGCGCAAGTTACCAAAACCGTTGTCGCCTATGGTTGATATCTCGTGGATGGCTCGGGCACACGCCCGAGCCGCGGTGAGCGACAGCCCGACTGTTGGATCCGCATAGAGCCCCGAGGAGAAGACCGTGTCCGTCGCCTCCAACACTTTAGGCAGCATGTCAAAGCCATCCGGCTCATCAGGCAGGGCGGGTCCTATCGACGCATAGTCAATTCCCTGAATGAATATTTCAGCTTCAAGCCGGCGAGCCAGATCTGGTCGATCGGCAGGGGCAACAGGGGTTGACATTTCTGAAGGCGGAGGGGTGGCAATGCGCAGAGTCTGGACTTCAGAGCCTGCGTCCCGAAGCGCTGATCGACAATCCTTCAGGCATTGGGCTGTCTTGGCGATGAACTTGCTATCGATTGGCCAGCCCGGATCGATGAAGCCGGTGAGCGCACGAATTCTCATTCTTCTCCTCGCATTCGGGCAATTTCGAATAGGATGACCGCAGCAGCGGCAGAGGCATTCAGCGACTCGGTCGAATCTTGCATGGGAATGTGTGTGCTGCCTTTGGCGATGGAGCGGAACTCATCGCTGGGGCCGTGTGCTTCGCTACCAATCACTATCGCGGAAGGCTTGTTCCAATCCACAGCGTAGTATGGAGGCCCCAAGCCAACTTCAGCGACCCAAATATCGATTCCGCGAAGATGTTTCTCGATCTCGGAGGTTTGCTTCTGGATAATGGGAAGGTGGAAATGTGCCCCCATGGCGCCGCGCACAACTTTCGGGTTAAAGGGGTCGACTGAGCCCGCGTTGAGGAAAACGGCTTCTGCGCCCGCAGCTTGCGCAGTGCGCAAGATCGTTCCGAGATTACCGGGGTCGGAGATCCGGTCTGCGATGAGCGCCAGGCTCAGATTGTCGGGCGGCGCAACTAAGGGAATGGGAAGAACCGCGAGAAGCCCTTGTGGCGCTTCGGTGTCGGAACAGGCCTTCATAACCTGCTCAGAGACTTCTTCGGCCTCTGCTCCTAGATTGATCAACGCATCTAGTAGACGCCGGTCACCCTGTTTGACTGTGTCCGTGTAGAAAACGAGTTTAACCGGTGAGCGGGAGGAAACAACCTCGCTTGCTAGTCGAGAACCCTCAATGATAAAGAGACCTTCACGCTTGCGAGCGCGCCGCTTACTTTGCAGTGTTCGTACCCACTGCACGCGTGGATTGGATTTTGATGTAATCATTGTGCGTCGCCGTGGATTATGCGGATTTTTTGCCCTTGGGGTAGCGTTCGCTGCAAGACCAGCGTTGTCATATAACACTCCAGGTAGTTCTCTATTGTTCCCCTCCGTTTGATTGTATCACCGCGGTCCGCTATAGCCACCGGGCACGGAGAGCATAAGGAAAACTCTTATGAGCTGCAACTGCTAGGGTTCTTCTCCAAGTTGTGACGGTGATCAAGCGGATTTGCAGCGCTCCGCTCCGTCCGGAGCTGCACCTGCGAGCTCAACACTTAGCTGACCTCCCGCAGGTTCGAAACCTGCGGGAGGTTTATTCCGCGAACCTTTATTTTGGAGATAAACAAAAAGGACGCGTCAGCGTCCCTTTTATGGATTAGATTGAAGTTATTCGCTACCCTTTGGTTGCGGTCTTCACGACCTCGCTGAAAGCCTTTGGATCACGGACTGCAAGATCGGCGAGGATCTTCCGGTTCAAACCAATCCCCGATTGCTTCAGATCGTAGATCAAACGGCTGTAGGTAGTTCCGTTGAGACGCGCGGCGGCGTTGATACGCGCAATCCAAAGACGACGAAGATCGCGTTTGCGTGTGCGGCGATCTCGATATGCATACCACAGGCTCTTTAGCATCGCCTCGTTGGCACGGCGGTATAGGCTGCTGCGAGAGCCGTACATTCCCTTGGTAAGTTTTAATACTTTTTTATGGCGACGGCGTGTGATGGTACCGCCTTTAACTCGTGGCACGTTTCACTCTCCTGTGGACCCCTGAGCGCCGATGTCTCTAGGACACCCGTTGCATACACTCAACAGCCACAACAATGGGTAGGCTATTTGGAAGAGCCCCCCGTACGGGCGTTCGGGTTGGACTTATACTTCTTCAGGTAAGGAGCTAAGCGGTTAACGCGCTTGGCGATACCCTTCGATTCTACAGGAAGCATTTTTGAGAACAGCCGCTTGGAACGGGCGGATTTCTTTCGGCGCAGGTGACTCTTGTTTCCCTTAGTGCGTACCAGCTTCCCAGAACCCGTTAAGCGGAAGCGCTTGGCGGTTGCTTTATGCGTCTTGAGTTTATATTTACCCTTCTTATTGGCTTTACGGGCCACAATCCTACTCCTCTAATAAAGACAATCTCGTTCTTTGCGACCCGCTTGTAGGGCACAAACCCCGCAGACGGTACCGCTGCCCACGGGGACATCGACACGAACTTGATTGTCTACAATAACTACTGCTTTGGTTTACCCGGCGCTAGCGTCATGAGCATCGTGCGACCTTCCATCGTCGGGGATTGCTCAACGATTCCGACGTCGGAGAGTTCGTCCGCTATGCCTTGTAAATCCTCGAGCGCGATCTCGGGAAATGTGATTTCACGCCCACGAAAGCGGATGCGCACTCGGACTTTCTTTCCTTCCATCAACCAACGCCTTGCATCTCGAACTTTGAATGACCGATGATGTTCGGAGGTTTTCGGGCGAAGCCGGACTTCCTTGATCTCAACTTTGGTTTGCGCCTTTCTTGCCTCACGGTCCTTCTTCGATTTCTCGTAGAGAAACTTGCCGAAGTCGAGCACCCGGCACACAGGTGGGTCGGCGTTTGGGGCAATTTCAACCAGGTCGAGATCTGCAGTCCTGGCGGCTTCAAACGCCTCCTCAATCGTCACCACGCCGACGTTGTTTCCATCGGCGCCGATAAGGCGTACGTTATTGGCTCGAATTTGATTGTTTATCCTAAATTGTGATGCGCTGATCTTGTTCTCCTCCGAGAAAAACACGTTGGCCGCCCAGCACTCATCAGAGCGGTCTCAAGGCCGCCGGATGATACCATGATAGAAGGCGGTTCGTCAACAGACTGGGCATGGATGATCGTTGTAAAACAACCGGGTATTCTATGAATCATCACATGTTCCTGGCTATTATTGCCTCCTCCTTCATATGAACAGATGCAACCGTTGGCCGATCAGGATCCATCCAGGTCAGGCCAACGGTTGTTTTCTTATGCGCTAGTTGCGCGGGGATTGCTTCTTATGATCCCTAAGGAGTAGCGTCCTGATCACCGGGTCCTTTCTTGCCGTTGGAACCCTTGTTTCCAGGTCCTTGTGAATCTCCCGTGCCATTGGCTGGGAGCATGTCGGGGTATTCAGGAGCGTCTGGGGACCGATTTTTACCCTGGTGAAGCCGGAAAGTTATGGGATCATCCAAGGCACCCTCAGCAGTGACACGGACGTTGTTCATGGCCTGTGTTGCCAGCTGCAAGGCGTCCTCGGGTTGATTGCCGGAACCTTCTCCAAGCTTTTCCAGGACTTTGAGCTGTTCCTGGGAGCGCGTCTGAATTTGCGCCATGAGCTGAAGTAATGCGGCATCGTCCAGCTCAGCACATGTTTTCAGCGCCAAATTGAGATGACTCTGGAGTTGGGTTGCCACAGCGTCTGGCACGGGAAGACCTTGTTCCATCAGGGCCGCAATTTCTTCCATGCGTTCATCGGAAAATTGCAGCAGCAAGTCAACTTCAGCTTCGGGATCGGACGTTAATGCTAATCGGACGTCCTCCATAAGCGACTTGACAGGATACAGCGCTTCGGAAGGCAGGCTGTCTTGTGCGGCGAATGCGGTTGCGGTTGTACCGCCGAACGCGACTGCGAGCAAGATCAAAATACGGACAAATGTAAACATGGGTGAACGCTCCTTTTTCAATATGTTTTTCCACCCTATATGACGTTTAAGTTCGGGTAGAGATACGGGCAGCGTCTCTTTTGCCCGTGTCAGAAACGCCTGGCGTAATTGCTGAGAGCGTACGAGATCCGGGGCGGGGACATCTTCTAATGGTTTTAATGTGTCCATCGTCTCTAAGAGAGATTGCAAATCCGGATCTTTGATTGGCTTGCCGGCGCGATAGCTGGATACTGCTTGATCTACGCGGTCCTCTAGTTTGCTCATTGTGGGCCCTCCGTAAAAGCAAAATCCTTTTCCAGGATTCTGCGCATAGACTTTAACCCTCGGTGCTGAAGTGATTTCACCGCCCCCACCGGTTTCTTAAGCACTGCGGCGATCTCTTCGTTGCTCAACCCTTGGAAGAATTTCAACACAATCACCTGGCGCTGTTCGTCTGTCAATCGCCACAGCACTTCGCGAGCCTGCGCCTGTGCGAGGCTATGCTCGACAGCATCATCGGGATTTTCTGCTGAAGGTGATCGCTGCACATCCAGGTCCTGGTTCTCTAAAGGTTCTTCTCGTCGGCGGTGGTGGTCTACCGCAAGGTTGTGGATGATCCGGTAAAGATAAGCCCTAAGGTGATCCTTGGGGCCTCCACCGGCGCCCAGGGCGCGTAAGAAGCGGAAGAAAGTCTCGCTGACAATATCTTCTGCGGTTTCTGCATCCCCGACGAGGCGGCAGGAGTAGTTATATAGCTCGGGGCTGAGAGAGTCGTAAATTACTGCCAGTGTGCTCTCGTCCAGCCGGCGTGCGCCTTCCAACCATTCTGTTTCCTGAGATACCATCACTTACCTATATGACGGATTCGTGCCCGCTAGGATACGGGCGTTTGTCGTATTCACCAATTCCATATCTTACCCGATAGAGCTGCCTCGACAAGGCAGAAGCGAGTAGCTTATCCCTTGACGTCCTAATTAATGACGACGAAGGCTTCGAATCAGGGTCTTTCACTCACTAGTTTATTGATGAAGCGTGAAGATGGTGTGAAGATCATCTATTGAAGCTATATAGACCGGGTTGACTCAAATGTCGTGTCAATGTCGGAAGGCTGGACCCGGCAGTGCGAAACAGGGCTGGTTATGCCGCAGGAAGGAGTTCCTCGCGGCGCAAGACGAGGTCACGCCTTTGCCTGTCAAGCGCTGAGGGCACACGGATTCCGACCTGTGAGGGGACCCGACCGCGCGCCAGAATCGGCGTTCCGATATCGACTCCTGGCGGCGGAAGGGCGCCGGGAGGGCCCCAATAGCCGGCGTTCCCCAGAAGCCACATTTCGATCGTCGATCGATCTGCGCCCACGGGAGCCAGGATGCTTTCGACGGCGCGCAACATCAACTTGCTGTAAGCATCGCGGTCATAGGGTACCTGCCCTTCGAGCAATTCCCAGGCGCGGGCTTTCTCCGGGCCGGGAACCAGCAGGAAGTTCATGCGTTCGCCCGGGTGCAGCTCAATCCCGGTTGCGGCGAGCTGGTGCGCCACGCGCGCCGCAGCGGTGCGCACGGTGTACTCCTCGGGTCGGCGTGAGAGCCTGTGGGCGATCACCAACTGGTTGGTCTGGACCACGCCGGCTCGTAAAGACAGCAGGCGTTGCCGGGCGAAGGTGATGGCTTTGGGCAGCGCGGCGCAGAAGCCGGCCGCATCGCGCCCCCGGGAGAGGATTTCCAGCATCCCGAGTTGGGTCTCTTTGATGTAGCGAGGTGTGTCGCGGCGGCGGGCCTCGATCCCGCGCACCTTGAGCGAACCATCCTCGAAAGCGCCGAAATAGCGGTTGGCGACTGCAACGCGCGGTTCGGTCCGTGATGGTAGAAATGCCAGCCAACGATAAACCCCCTCAAGCCCGATATGCAGACCGGTCTCGGCATGGATCTCATTCAGAAGCGCATCGTAGTCTGGCCTGTCGCTAGCCTCCGGTTTATGGATCCAGAGTCCGTCGACATAGAGATGCAGTACGCGGAAGCCGCGCGCCTCGACGATTTCCTTTGTGCGCAGCAGCACCTCGCGACCGTAGGCGTTGACCGCCTCGTGAGCCTCAATGCGGCCGAAGCGGGCATTCTTATATCCCAGGTAGCCGAAGCAGGTCACCAATAGCCACTTGTGAGCCGAGTAGCGGCGGCGGTAGGCCTCGAGGCGTGGGTCGTCCTCGGGTAACTCGCGGATCAGTGCCTTATAGCGGCTGCGCTTCTCGAGCAGCGGCTCGAGCGTCTCGGGCACCAGGCCCTGGCGATGGCGGCAGACGGGCGTGCCTAGCTCGGGGATCGGTTCGCCCTTGCAGCACTTTGCCCCCACCGTCTCGGGCGAGATATTAAAGTGCACCATGATGCTCGGATACATGGCAGTGAAGTCGAGTTCGGCGACGTGTTCGTGCAACCCCGCTATGGGAGTGTAGACCAATCCCCCTTTGTCGGCTGACAGCAGATCCAGGCCGCTTTTGAGCGACTCGGGTTGCCGCTTTTGCCACGGCACGAGTACGCCGCGCCGAAGCGCGGTGGCGACTTGCATGGCGCTGATGCCGGTGCCGGTGGAGACGCGGGCGACGGTCTGTGGTGGCAGGCCCGAGAGGCGGGCGATTTCGAGAATTCCGTCGACCCCGTAGTCGTTGGCTAGGAAGGCATTTTGGCGGTCGAGGTGCCAGCGGCCGAAGAGTAGATGCTGCTCGTTGCGGAATACCACCCGGCCATAAGATGAGTAAGATGATGCCGATTTGCGCAGTACGCTCTCGCCGTGATCGCGGTTGAGCGGCAGAGGAATGCCGTAGTGGCGAGCCAGCTCGAGCAGGCGGGGGAGAATGTAGTTGTCGCCGTAGGTGCTGATCAGCACATCGGGATCGTAGTGTTCGAGCAGGTGGCGTATACCTAGCACCAGGCGGCGGCTGTGTGCCCGCGGAAAATGGAATGTGTTCCCTTCGGTTTCAACCAGCAAATCGCCGCGGTAACCCCGCCCGGGATTCTGCATCTCGCCTGAAAGACGCAAGTTCATTGTGCGCAGCGGTGGAAGCGGATAATCGATCTCCCAGGGCGAGTCGAGCGCTTCGATGCGTTGAATACGGCGCCCCTCTCTATCAATGGAGCAGTAGGCGAGCGGAAAGATCCCGCGCCGCAGGACATACCGCTGCGGGAGGGAGATGTCGGCGTCGTAGTAGGTCAGGTTCGGGCGGAAGTCGGCCACCTGGCGGAATAGGCGTGGAAGCAGGTCGGGGATGAGGACGCCGACCTCGAGCACCTCGATGTGGCGATCGAGGAAAAGGTCGATGCGTTCAGTGCGGCGCAGCGTGACGGGCGCACCGCGATTGCGCAGCATCTGGCACACTGAACGCAGTTCTTGGCGCGCCCCTTGGGCATAAAAGGTTGGGGTGAAGGTGTCGTGCAGGCGGTGGCTCTGACCGTCGGGGTCGATCACCCAAACGGTCATCCCGTCACCGGAAGGGTAGACATCGAACAACCAGCCGAAGAGGGGGTTCATCCCTCTTGTTCCCTTTCTCTGTCACCATTAGCGGGGGAGATGTCGCGCAGTGTCGATTGGATGACCTCGATCTCTTGCTGCAGGTGTAGCACCTGCTTATGCTGCTCGACGAGCATGGCCAGCAGCATAACTTCGAAAGGAAGAAGGTGGGAGGCGTAGGCTGCGGCGGCCAGATGCTGGCGCGAAGAGCCGAGTAGGTCGTCGAGGGCGCGCTGGTCCTCACGGCGCAGGGCGCGGCGGAAACGAGCCAGCGATTGCTGCTCCTGGAGAAAGGCCTGGGTGATGGATGGTAGGGTTCGTCCCATGGTTGCCTCGGGTGCTTCTGATTTGTCGATGCCGTCTCTAAAACAACTTCAATTGCTCTTGACCAGGGTCCTCGGGGGATTGCAGCAACCAGGCAGTATCGGCGGCGATCTGGAGACGGTCGAGCAAAGTCCAACGTTCTTTGACAAGGACGCGCGGCTCGCGCGACCCGACGATCACCGGCCCGGCAGATGCCAGCCGCTTTAGATGTGCGATTGTGTTTGTCAGCAGCCGCTCCGCGTCGCTCAGGGATACACTCTCGTCGTAGAAGGTGGTAAGCATGTCGAGTACAAACAACACGGATGGGCCGGGTACGCCCGCATCCAAGTCGAGGACATCGTCGCTTTCCTGCGTCCCCAGCCCAGTTGGCGCCGTTTTAACCAACTCTGCCAACTGGAAACAGGTAAAGGCGCGCGAAAGACGGATATGCTCTAGTGTGGCGTGCGGATCGGAGCTAAGACGCCGTGCCAGACGGGCGACGAAATAGCCGTCGAAGCGGTTGCCACCGTCGAAGACGCGCACTTGATGGCCGCGAGTGGCCAGGACCGTGAGGTAGGCCAGGAGGGCGCGTGTGGGTGTGTGCGCTCCCCAAAACAAGGAAAGACGCGGCTGGAGCAGCGCCTCCAGCATGGCCGGGTCGGCGGCGGGGAGAGGTAGGTCAGAATAAGGAGGGGATACCATTTCTCGCTGCATTGCTATGCCTTTCTTCAGGGTTGGTGACCCCTGGATCTGCCCCAAAAAGAGAGCGTCCGGGCGCAGGCCAGTGCACATATTGGCTGCCGTTCGCACAAGTTGTGCGTGAACGGAGCGCACTGGCACAAACAGGGAAGCATAGAAGGTTCTTGGATAGAACAAACGTGCTAATAGTGTATCGTTGTTGGTCAGGAGGGCAATCCCGCTTGTGGTGGAGACGCGCGGGGGATATCTCCGTCACCCGCGCGGGGGAGGTGGGCAGTAAAACGTATCGCGAAAACGAATAAGCTGGGCGCTAAAAGGTTGAGCGGGTCTAGGCCGTTGTGGAACGGAGGAGTTCTTGCAGACGTGGGTGATCGGCGTACACTCCGCGATATTCGGGTGGTACTAGAGCGGCTATGTGGCACATGATTTCATCGGTGTTCTGGCGCAAGTCGGAGGAGCGGTTTTCGGGATTGAGAGGAGGGAGCGTGAACGGTTTAGAAATGTGCATGGTGAGCAGCGGGCGTCGCAGTTGCCGCCAGGCTTGGAGGACATTCTCGGTGCCGGTGAGGCCGACGGGGACGATGGGAACATCGGCTTCGTTGGCTAGGAAAGCCGCCCCGGTTTTACCGCGTGCAAGCGAGCCTGTTTTACTCCGCGTCCCTTCCGGAGCTATAGCAAAAATGCCGCCATGTTTAAGCCATTGAACGGCGGCGGCGATAGCGGTGCGGTCAACCTGGCCGCGCTGGATGAAGATGCCGCCGGCTATGCGCAGGATCAGCCCAAATACGGGGTGATGTTCGTATTTCTCGGCAGCCCAGCCAGTTACCTTATCTCCTCCGAGCAGCCCGTAGGCAAAGGGGGTATCGAAATAACTCAGGTGATTGATCACTATGATGTAAGGGCCGTCAGGGGGGAGATTTTCGAGGCCCAGGACATCTCGATGAGAAAGTAAGGCGGAGAATAGATTGAAAACCCAACGCAGGAGGCGGGCAAACATGACAATGACTCTCCAGGATTTGAGTTGATGCAGATTGTAGATGGTTTTTTTGAATGCTACAATCATAAGTGTCCGGGACGAGAGGCGAACATGATCAAGGTTGAACGTATCGATACGCAATCGAAAGTAGAAGTAAACCGTTTCATCAGCCTGCCGTTCCGTCTTTATGAGGGGCATCCGCTCTGGGTCCCACCCATCGTTATGGACATCAAAACCAGATTGAATCGGGAAAAGCACCCCTTCCATGAGCACTCAGACGTAGAGTTTTTTATGGCAGAGATAGATGGTGAGGATGTCGGACGGATCGCCGTAATAGAGAACAAGCCCTACAACCAGTATCACGAGAAGCGGCAAGCTCAATTTTATTTTTTTGAGTGCGTCGAGGATTTTGAAGTCGCAGGCGCTCTCTTCGAACGGGCTTTTGAGTGGGCGAAGGAGCGGGGGCTGAACCAGGTTGTAGGACCTAAGGGACTAGGACCTCTAGATGGTTACGGGCTGCTGGTCGAAGGGTACGAATTCCGCCCGGCGATGACGATGATGAACTACAACCCACCGTATTATCCCGAGTTTGTTGAAAAATTAGGTTTCCGCAAAGAAGTGGATTTTGTATCCTGTTACCTGAGTGCGGAGAAGTTCCGGTTACCCGAACGCGTCCATCGCATCGCGGAGCGCGCAGCAAAACGCAGCGGTCTCTCCGTAAAGCGTTTTCGCAATAAGCGCGAGCTTCTAAAATGGGCCTCGCGCATCGGGAAGACTTATAACGATACGTTTATCAACAATTGGGAATACTATCCACTCTCCCAGCGGGAGATCGATTACGTAGTCGGTGAGATTTTGGCGATTGCCGACCCGCGCTTGATAAAAATTATCCTCCATGGCGAGGATGTGGTTGGTTTTCTGTTTGGTTTTGCCGACGTGTCCGCGGCTATTCAGCGGAGCAAAGGGAGGCTATTTCCGTTTGGTATCATCGACATCCTGATCGACATGAAACGCACGAAGTGGGCGTCGCTGAATGGCGCCGGGGTCCTCCCCGAATTTCAGGGGCGCGGCGGCAATGCCCTCCTGTACTCCGAAATGGAGAAGACCATCCACGAGTTCGGCTTTAAACACGCCGATCTCACACAGGTAGCCGAGTCAGCAGTGCAAATGAGGCATGATTTGGAAAATGTGGGCGGCGAGGCCTACAAGAACCACCGGGTGTTTATCCGGGAGATCTAGCGAAAAGATCGGCTAAAAGCGGGGATTAAAAGCAACCCGATCTCGTGGATGAGAAGGAAGAGCATCCAGGAGCGAGCAATTGATCTGTTGCGATTTAACCTGCTCAGTCGTTGTTCGGACATGCAGACCGAGTCGCACTTATAATTGGGGCAGTAAGGCCGCAGCGCGGCCCATCACGGGCCGCGCTGCTTTTTGGAGCGTTAATTTCCGATGCAGATGTCCTAACGAAACGCGCCCGCTAATCCCGCTGCCCCCAGACCAAGCATCCCCAGGATGAGCGAGGCGAAGAAGGTAACAATCATTATGGCGGCCCACCCCAGGAGGACGGTCACGATTGTCTGCGTCCAATCCAGGTCGAGCGCCTCTTTGGCGGCGATGAACCAGGAGAAGAGCCCGGCGATCGCGGCGGCAAGGCTTATGGGAGCGGTGACGCAAGCGAGCGCTGGCGAAAACGCCCCGACGATACTGAGTACGCCGACCGCTCGCCATACATAAGCAAGACCTAACGTGCGGACGAGTTCATCAAACGTGACTTCGGCTTTAAAGACGGTCTGGCCCACCCAGGCGATAATCGCCGTGCCGACGGCGAAGCCGATGATCCCAACAACGGCGCCGACCAGCACACCGACAATCCCGGCAACCGGCCGATCGAATCCCCCTGCGCCGAATGTTGAACCGAGCGAACCAAGGAATGCAGTAGCAGCGACGATAACCCAGGCGGTTGTCGTGAACGATGTGTCGTGCTCGACCTCACTATATACTTCTTTGTTGAACATAAAGGCTTTCGTGATGCGATCGATGAGCATGATAAAGAAACTCCTTTCAAGAATTGAGATGGTATCTCATCAGTGGCGATGGACCCTTGCTAATAAAACCCTCTTCGGCACGTTTCGATACGATTTGTAGCAAGAAAGCGTGGGGTAGCGATGGTTGCGCTGTCGTATAGCGCCGACGTTCTCGGCGAGGGCTGCGCGTGCGGGCTGTCATCCGCGGCGACGCCGGCTGACGCCCTGCGAGCTTCGCAGGATCGCCAGCATGAAGCCGTTTTATGTTGTGTCGTCCTGCCACCAGCGTATGCCCAGGTCGAGCAGAAGCAGGCGCAGGTCAGACTTGTTGCGCAAGCCGAATTTTAAGAGCACGTTGTGTATGTGCGACTTGACGGTCTCGGAGGAGATCACTAGTGCGTCAGCGATCTGGCGATTGGTTTGCCCGCGGGCAGCAAGCCAGGTCACATCCTGCTCGCGCGGGGTGAGCGAGGCCAGGGCATGCTCTGCGTGCACCCGCAGAGTCTCCTGCTCCAGCCCGCGCTCCAGGAGGTCGTTAACCAACATCTCCGGCGAGCGGGCGCGGGCGCGCGCGGCGCGGCGCAGGCGAGTAGAAAGCTCAGCGCTAACCTCGACTGTCCAACGACGAGAAGGGGCGGCGGCGTTTTTTGGAGGCTGCTTGACGGGTTGGCGGAGGGATCCGAAAACACCACCTTGGCGGGGTGGTGCTGGGGTTTGTTCCTCGCAGTTGCGTTCCCGACGGGAAGATCGGGACCTACGCTCGAACCACACGATCGACTCCCTGGCGCTAAAGAATGGCCGGCGGGGAAACCGCTGGTAATTCGATTATATAGAACAAACGTTCTATTGTCAAACAGGAAGTCGTGTAGACCCCTCTGGTATTCCCTGTTAGACTCGGCGTGGGATTGTCGCGTGGAGCGAAGAATAGCTCAGACAGAGCGATGATTTCCGCCGGTTGTACGATCTTGAGGTACAACGATGGATCATAATTTTCCTACAAACAGCAACCAGCGGATGGTTGGTCACGGCCAGTCATGGCCTTATACCCGCGTGGTGGCGGCGTTGGTTCTCTTCCCGGCGGTGCCGATGCTGCTACTCTCCATCGCGACTCTGGCCTTGTTTTACTTGGCTCCCGGGCGCTTCGGGAGCTTGATCGCGCGTCTCCCCGGGGAATCATTCATCCGGACGGCGCTTGTCTTCGCTCCGGCGACGCTGTTTGCGATTGTGGTCCTGGCTGTCCTCTACGCGGTGGAGAAACCGCGCGCCGAGATCGAAACTCAGCCCGTAAAGATTCGGCCTCGAGTGCGCAGCCTACCAGTTGCAAGGACGGCGGGGATGCTGATGTTGATCGTCGCCATCCCTGCGTTTATGTCTTCACTCTCTGTGTGGGCACTTTCCTTCGTCTCACCTTCTCGTTTTAATCGTCTGATAGAGCCATTCCCGGGCGAGACATACTTGCGCGCAGCCACACCGTTCCTGCCCTGGGTGTTCTTTGCACTCGCGCTCATCGCAGCGCTGCTTCTATTATCTTTAGAAGGTAGGAAGGAGGACGTGGAAGGTGACGGGGTTGAGGATGCCGAGGCGCGGCCCACTCGTGGGATACAAGAGCCCAGGCGCTTAGTAGACTATGCGGTCAGTGTTGTGCTGTTCACGGCAATTCCCGCGCTGCTGGGATCTCTGGCGGCATTGTCGCTCTATTACGTTCAACCAGAACGGTTCGCACGTGTGATCGGCCGTCTTCCGCTGGAAAGCCTGGTGCGGGCGGGCCTGCTTTTCGTCCCTCAGACTTCTTTTATTGTGGTTGTTCTGGCTGCGATCTTTCTCCTGCGTCCCCGCTTCATCGCAACTATACGTTCACAGGATGTGGCTGACGGTGTTGTTGGGAAACCCCCATTGCGTTCGACACTTGCCATATGGGTGTTGAGTGCGGGGTTGAGCCTTTCAGCAGCGCTGGGCCTGGGTTTGCTGGCTGTGATAACGTACCTGCTCTTACGCTAGCGGAGAACTTGATGGTTGATTTTATTTCATCGTACCCGTTCGTGCTCGCACTCCTCGCCGCTGCCCTGGCCGAGTTCAGCGCCACCCTCATTCGACGGACGGCACCCATGTTCGGGAAATGGTTGTGGGGGTTGGCCGGGATCCTCTCGGCCCTATCCGCAGCCGGTCTCGTTTGGTCATTTATTTGGGCGGTATCTGTACAGTCTCCCCAACTTCAGCCTCCAGCAGTAATTTCCCAGGTGATCGGCATGTTGATTGCGTTCCTCGGAGGGATTCTTCTAATTTGGTCGGCAAGCTCGTTAGCGCGAAAAACCTTCTATGCCTGGCCCGGGGCAAGCTTAGTTACGGAAAGCCCGTACGACTACCTACGCCGTCCGATGGGGGTAGGGATTGGATTGATCGCCCTTGGGCTCGCACTTCTAACGAACAACCAGGCGAGTTGGGTATGGCTGCTAGTCTGGGCTATCCTCTCGCCGCTGCTCTTCGAACTCGAAGAGTGGGAATTGAAGATGCGTTTGCCCGGTGCAGAGGATTATTTTAGTCGGACCCCTCGCTACTTGCCCCGATTCTGGATTGGGCTTCGCAAGTAGGCACTCAAGACCTTCAAAATTATTCCATCTCTATACGTTTTAGGCATTTGTGAAAGTGCTTGAATACACCCCGACCGCATCGATTCATTGTTTTCTTAAGAAAACCCACGAGACTTTTTCGGCTGTCCAACAACAATAAATACCGCGCGCCATCCTTAAAGTGACCGACTGAAAGTGGAGTACAACAGGGTTCCCCCCGCCGCGTATTCATCAGATCTTCATATAAACGTCACTGCATATTCGAATGCTCAGGATATAAATTGGGCATCAAAAGAGTCATGAAAATAAAATGACCAAGAATACGAGGAAGGGTTATTATGAAAAAGTTAAAAGGTTTAAATACAGGCTTGTTGATGATCGGATTGCTTGTCGTCGCGTTGGCTGCGTGCAGCACTTCGACGCCTGAAGCTCCTGCAACCGTAGTCGCTCCCGCTCCGGTGGAAGACATTACGATTGTTGATGAAAACAACAATACGTATGTTGATCCGGCCGCGTTGGACCATACATTCAGCGGGATCGCAACTACTGATCTAAGCGAGGCTGAGGCGGAAGGTCTTAGCTTCATGCGCGAGGAAGAAAAATTGGCCAGGGATGTCTATCTGACGCTCTATGAGCAATGGGGTATACGCATTTTCCAGAACATTGCCAAAGCCGAAGAAACGCACATGAGTGCCGTAGCAGGACTTCTAGAGCGCTATGGTCTTCCGGATCCAGCGGCGGATACGGCTGTGGGTGTGTTTGCCAATCCTGAGCTGCAGGCACTATATGATCAGTTGGTGGAAAAGGGAAGCCAGTCGTTGGCAGATGCACTTCGTGTGGGTGCCCTGGTGGAAGAGGTAGATATTATCGATCTGGAGGACTATATCGACCAGACCGACAATGAAGATTTGCTTCTTGTTTACCAGAATCTACTAAAGGGCTCTTACAACCATTTGCGCGCCTTTACCTCCACCCTGGAAAAGCAAACGGGAGAGATCTACCAGCTTCAGCTTTTAGAATCGGACGCGTAGATTGGATCGTAGCTGCAGGTATTGAGCTAGCGGATTATCATAATATAGACCGTGACGTTGGCATGCAGGTGTCCGGATGAATGGTTCCGGCGTGCATGATGGACATCACGGTCTTTGTCCTCAGGGGACGGGTTCCAAGCGAAGAATGGTCCCATTGTGATCCACGAGGTACACCCGGCCAATATAGTCTTCGCCGAAGGAACTGATCGTCCCTGGGACTTCATAGAGCAGCGCACTAAGCCAATCACCGCGCTCATCTCGTATTAAGCCCCAGACTCGCCCGCTGCAGTAATCTCCGTATAGATATACCCCCTGCCATGTCGGAAGACGGGGGTCGCGGACCACAACGCCACCGGTGACCGAGCAGCCTAGGCTGTGGTCGTATTCCGCGACCGGATCGACAAACGCATCCGCGTTGCTGCCACTATAATCATGTGCACCTTCGCGTAGATTCCACCCGTAGTTTATTGGACCATTTAAATCACCAGGCAGGAAATTAATCTCCTCCCATTGATTCTGACCTACATCGCCGATGAAGAGATCATTGGTTGTTCGATCGAAGGCAATCCGCCACGGGTTTCGCAAACCGTAGAGCCAAATCTCGGGTAGACCCCCGCCATTAACATAGGGGTTATCCTGCGGAATGGCATAGGGCTCACCCGTGTCTACATCGATCCGCAGTATCTTTCCCATGAGAGTGTCCAGGCGTTGACCGTTGTCGTGTGGGTCTCCTCCAGAACCACCGTCGCCCATCCCGATGTAAAGGTAGCCATCCATTCCGAAAGCCAGTGCTCCGCCGTTATGGTTAGTGTATGGCTGATCGATTCGCAGCAGCACCCTACCGCTCTCGCGAATACCCATGTTTAGGTTCGTTCCGGCCCGATATTCTGCGATAATGGTCTCGCCGTTGACGCCGCTGTAATTCACGAAGAAGCGTCCGTTTTCGGCGAACGCAGGGTGGAAGACCAGGCCCAGCAAGCCCTGCTCGTTGGCGCTGTCATTTACCTGATCCTGGATGTCAAGGAACACTTGCGGGTTGTCCTGACTCCAATCGACTACCCAGACCAGGCCTCGTTGCTCGACTACGAAGACCCTATCATCACCAGCGCTTGTCAGGGCAAGTGGTCGGGTGAAACCCGAGAGCACTTCCTTCCAGTCGGCCGTCGCTGGGTTCGGTAGCGCGTTGCGGTAAGTTGGGGTTGCTTCTGGGAGTTCCTCCGCTGGTGAAGAGGAGGGATAAAATGTCAGCGATGGGGGTGGGGTTGTGGTATAGCCAGCGGATGCAGGTGGTTGCTGCACGCAACTCGTGACCAGAAAGAATCCAAATAGTAAGGCGAAGCGATGCATAGGGGTGCCTCCGGCGACAAGTAACGTAAAATTGTACCGCAGCGTCATTAGTGTAGACCAGGGGTGAAGCGCAAGCGTGCCCGAAGAGCGTTGCGGACGGATCGCGACGAAGTCTATCAGGATGGAAAAAGAGGTGAGATTATGCAAGATCTATTTGTAGGCAAACCCTACAGTGAGGAAGCGAATTTTGCCGTCCGGGTGGTGAGTATGGCGGCGAATCTTTGCCGTGAGATACAGGGCGAGATGGTCACCCAGGCGTTGGAGAAATCGGATCGATCACCGGTCACGGTGGCAGACTTCGCCAGCCAAGCCGTAGTCGCCCGCTTATTAATGGACACATATCCGCAGGATCCTTTGATTGCGGAGGAGGCCAGCCAAACCCTGCGAGTGACTGAAGGTGTAAAGACGCTCGAGGCCGTGACGGCGTATGTTGCCCGCATCCATGATGGAGCAGAACCGGAAGATGTGTGTCGGTGGATCGATCATGGGGGCGGGGAGAGGGCGGACCGGTTCTGGACCCTTGACCCGATCGACGGCACGAAGGGATTTTTACGCGGCGATCAATATGTGACAGCGCTGGCGCTGCTTGATGCGGGTCAGGTTGCCATCGGCGCGTTGGGCTGCCCAAACCTGAATCATCAGATCGAACCCGAGATCGGAGGTGAGGGGGTGGTCATTGTAGCGATTCGGGACCAGGGCTGCTGGGCGCTCTCGATGGAAGGGAAGTCTTTGGGAAAGCTCTTCGTCTCCATGACAAGTGACCCGGGGCAGGCGCGGGTGCTGCGCTCATTTGAGTCCGGCCATACCGACTCAGGGAAACTGGAACAGATCCTAAAGCGCCTGGACACAGCGCATCCGCCAGTGCTCATGGATAGTCAGGCGAAATATGCGCTCATGGCTGCGGGCAAGGGTGATTTGCTATTCCGCCTGCTCTCACCAGCGCAGCCGGGCTATGTGGAGAAGATCTGGGATCAAGCCGCGGGATCGATCATCGTCGATGAGGCAGGTGGGAAAGTGACAGACCTGCGCGGAACCCCGCTCGATTTCACCCACGGACGCGGATTGATTAATAACATTGGCGTGCTCGCTTCGAATGAACGCCTGCATGATGACGCTTTGGAGATTGTGCGTTCCACCGGCGCAGATCGACGACAGGATGGTATGTGAAAAAAGAACGTTTACTAGATGTTCTTGCCCTGCTGCTCGCCCTGAGCGGATTGATGATCACCGCTTGGGTATCTGATGATGTATTCGAACGCATCCCCCATATCGAGGACGAGTTCGCCTACCTGTGGCAGGCGGAGGTGATGGCTGAAGGCCAGATCTCGCAACCATCGCCGGATAACCCAAAATCGTTTCTCGTTCCATTTGTTATCGATCGTGAAGGGCAGCGCTTTGCAAAGTACCCGCCGGGTTGGCCGGCGGCTTTGTCAATTGGGTCGCGGGCCAATACTCCCTGGCTTGTGAATTCGCTGTTGGCGGGTTTTTCGCTGTGGTTGATCTACCGGTTAGGGACGAAGATCCTAGGTCGAGGAGTAGGGCTGCTGGCGGAGTTCCTGACTCTGAGTTCCCCAATGTTCGTCATGCTCTCTGGCTCGCTCTTGTCACACACACTGAGTCTTTGCCTCGCGCTTGCTTTTCAATTGTCCTGGCTGGATAGTTTCCCGCTGAGAGGAGCGTCGAGAGAACAGCGGGTTCCTGACAAATTAGTCCTTATTGCCGGCGCGGGGTCGCTGGGGTTGCTGGCGCTCGCGCGGCCGCTGACGGCAGTGGCTGTAGCATTCCCGTTTGCCCTACATGGGGTTTATCTGCTGGCGAGAGGGAAATCCGGGGAGAAAAAGAAGCTGATGATTCTGGTGCTGGTGACCAGTGGTGTTGCCAGCCTGCTCCTTATCTGGCAGTGGGCGCTCGGCGGCAGCCCCTTTCGCAATCTCTACACGTTGTGGTGGCCGTATGATCGTCTGGGTTTTGGACCCGATATCGGCGTAACCGAGAGTGGACACAATCTATATTGGGCGATGCAGAACACACTCTTCAACCTGAGCGCCGGAATCCACGACCTCTTCGGTTGGCCCTATCTTTCCTGGCTGTTCGTCCCTTTTGGGTTAATTGTGTTATGCCCCAAGCGGGACGGCAAGCTTGTACTCGCGGTTATCGTAAGTCTGGGCGTAGCCTACGGCGCGTACTGGCCCGGGTCGTGGTTGTATGGCCCACGCTATTATTACGAGGGTTTGACGTCGTTGGCGATTTGCAGCGCGGCGGGTTTGGCCTGGTTGGGCGGCTGGCTGGGCAATTGGCGCGGTATGGTGCGCTGGCGGCGGCTATCGGTGTTTGGAATGGCTGCGTTTCTTGTCGTGCTGAATATTCTCTTCTATATTCCTGCTCGGGTTTGGGGGATGCGAGGTCTGTACCAGATCACGCGTGAGCCCATGGAAGCATTAGCGGAGATCGTTGAGGAGGATGCCCTCATCATCGTTCACACCCAGAAATGGTTCGAATATGCCCGATTGCTCCCCTTGGTGGAGCCTTTTGGGGAGGGTGATCTACTTATTGCGTGCAGCTGCGGTTTGGAGGCTGATGACGATGTCATCCGGCTGTACCCTGATCGCAAGATTTACCACTATTATCCAGAGACTCCGGGGCAGCTTTATTCTGGGCAACGGTAACTTGATGGAACTCAGGATTCGTTTCTCATTGTAGGATTACAATGTATGGGCAAGTGGTTCCGCCAGGGCATTTATTCCTGCGATTAAGCGCCTTTAAGTCAGCTGGACGAGGAATAGTATTGAGGGGTTAGCTGCCATGAGCCAACAATTATATTTTAGGTGAGATGATGAATCATGATTAAGAAAATTTTCAATGATCGCACTCCTGGTTGGATTGGAAAATTTCTCATCATCATAATTACTGCATTCTGGTTCTATTGGAGTGTTGGCGAGATGTATCACGAGGGCTGGTGGGGTCCGTTTTATATTCGCCTGATTTACTTGATTCCAGGTACGGCATTTCTAATACTGACCCTGTTCGGGATAAGATGGCCCCGCATAGGTGGCTGGCTGATCATCATCATTGGCGGACTATTTACGATATCCTTCCTGGACATCAGTTTTGTGGATGGAAAATTAAGCATTGGTCGAGATCTGGCAGGATTCCTGGTCAGTGGACCACTTGTTTTTATCGGTGTTCTCTTCCTACTAGAGGGCCGCAGCTGGAAACGGCGAATCGCTCAGGGCTGGGTTCCCCATTCAAAATGGTGGCGCCGCAATTTATGGTACCTGCTGGCGGTTGGCCCACCGATCCTGATATTCATCGGTTTGTCGATCTATTCTCTGCCAATTGTCCTCACTCGCGTCGATGATGGCGACCGTGGAGCCAGGCTGATTGAAGGGAATGGCGTCACCCTCATCTGGGCACCTGAAGGCCCTGGCTGGAACTGGAGACAGGATTTTGGTGGTTTTCCCTCCTGGAACATGATCGCCTTGTATGGTCTTCCCCCGGTTGGCATGGGCGACAAACCGGGCTATGACTCGAAAATCGGCGTGTTTGCATCGGCTGAGGATATGGCTATTTATAACCTTTGTCTTTATCTGAGCGAAGATGGCTTGACCCTGGGAACCGAACCCCAGAACATCTGGCGGATGCCAACGGTGGATGATTACGTGCGTTCGTTTGCCCGGCATGGGGAGAACGCTGGCTGTGTATGGCATGGCGAAGACCATGACCAAATGGTGTGTGAGATTTTACCGGATAAAGAAACGCCTCTCTGGGCACCCGATCTAGATCCTATCTATTACTGGGCTGCGGAGGAATATAACGACCGCGAAGCCTATTTTGTGTCCTACAATGGTTGGGTGAATACAGCCTATAAACCAGGCGGTAACCCCCGTCATAGTTATCGTTGTATACGTGACCCATAGGTTGCGGATGATCTCTGAAAGAAAATGGTAGCTAACCCAAATTGCAGACGACTGTGCTACGCATAGAGGGTATGCTTCTCGATTTGCCAAGTCTGGCTTGGGAATGAGCAACTATTGGAGCAAACACGCACAGCTCCTGAATAAACCGTTATGCAGCATCTCGGTAATCTTATATTGCCTGCATTTCATTGGCGAAAGGAGATAGAGCCATGACTTTCCAATACATTGCTCAACATTTGCTGCTTTCGCTGGTGCCCTGGCTAGTCGGATCAACACTGGGTTGCGTTATCGGTTATGGAATTGTTTTATTGATTAGGACGATTTTTATTGGTTTTCCGAGACACCGAGGTCGAATGGTGTTTACGCCATGGAGAACCATCATCATGATCTCTCTATTGCTTGTGTATTCGCCATTGATTGTTGTTTGGGTAGGCTTGGGAAGCACTGCTACCCTTCAAATGGTCGGTTTTTTCGTCTTCTTACTTGCTCTGCCAATTGCCGCTGGGATTCTTTTTGAAAAATGGTACCCCACTTCTGTAGTCGTGCGTATGGCTGCAGTGGCACGCATACTGTCAACTTCTTCCATTGTCATAACAGTAACTGCTGGCATCTACAGCACGGGGGGCTTGGCCCCATCATGATTGAGCAAATGAGCTTGCTAGAATACAAGTCTGTGTTTTCAACCTTGCTTATTGTGGCAGCAATTACCTTGATGGTTGATATGCTCTTTGGGATTCCCTATTTTTTCCTGGTGAGATCGAAAGAAGAAGAATCCCTGACCCGTCCTATGTATCAGTGATTGTTTGAGAACACATGAAATAGCAGGGTGAATGCAGCATTACCATTTGCCGCAGCCGCCCCGCAGGCTTGGCGATTTGCGATTGATGGTTATTGATGGAGAATCTTGAAAAGCAAGCGAAGATCCGAGCGGTGCGGCTGAGTTCAAAGCCGTTCCCTGTGACGTGTCGGGTCCTGTGGAATTAGTAGAGAGATCCGGTTGGTTCCGATCAGGAGTGAAAGAAGAGGGATGACGTTATGAGCGAACAACCGACATTACAGCCACTGCGGGCCGCTCTAGACCAAGAGCTAGCGGCGCTCAAAGATGATGTTCTTCAACTAGGGGAGATGACCAGCAGCGCTATTGCCCGAGCGATGGAATCGCTATTGAATCGAGACACCGTGTTGGCGCAGAAGGTCGTTGACAATGATGCTGCCATAAATGAAAAACGCTTCGATATCGAGGAGAAGAGCCTCTCGCTCATTGCCACGCAGCAGCCCGCGGCGGGCGACCTGCGCGCAATTGTTGCGGCGATGAACATGGTCGGCGATCTTGAGCGTATGGGCGATCATGCCGCCGGGATCGCAACGATCGTGCTGCGCATGCGAGAGGAAGAGCAGATCGAAATACCGCTCGGACTCTCGGCGATGTTCGCAAAGGCCAGCGAGATGCTTAAACAAGCGCTCAACGCATATGCGCAAGAAGACGCGGCTATGGCTCCTCGGGTCGCAGCTATGGACGATGAGATCGATGAAATCTATACAAAACTCTTCCGTGGTCTGATGGAGTTTATCTCCGCGCATCCGCAGATGACCACGGGAGGGCTGTATTTGCTTTTTGCAGGTCACAATTTTGAACGTATCGCCGATCGCTCCACGAATCTCGCGGAGCGTGTCGTTTTCCTCAGGTCGGGCAGGATGCAGGAGCTCAATCCAGAGTCCGACGAGGCAGGGTTGAACTAGATTTTAGTCTTGCATGCCAACGACAAAGTTGTGCAGGAAGAATAATTACCGGATGACACCTTGAGTCATCTGGATTATAAGGGCCCCCATTTTGCCCGGCTGAAACTGGATTCCCGCTTGACATATTGAAGAATATCGATATAATATCCTATAGACGGACATCAATATGAAATCCAAATCTGTTGACACGGTTGAGTTTGCCAAGGCGATTGCGGATGAGACTCGTCAGAAAATTATGGCGATCTGCTGCTGTGAATTGTTGAGTGTGAACGATATTGTTGAGAAAACCAATGTAGCTCAACCTACTGTGTCACACCACTTGAAAATTCTCAAGACCGCAGGGCTGGTGCGGTCGGAGCGGAACGGCAAGCAGGTGCTCTACACGCTAAATCAAGAACGGATGGCGGAAGGGTGCTGCCAGGTGGCCGAAAATTTCGCTCCTGAGCACCCCATCGAGTTTTTAGATTGAGATGAGAAGAGAGAGTTTTTTTGAGTAAATATATCGAAGTATGTAAATACATCTATAAAAGGAGTGGTGAAAATGACGGATAGTAGGGATCAGGGCAAGAGGGTAGATGTTCGCGCACAAGTGCGCGATTACTATGGGAGCATCGCAGCGGAGTTTAAGGCAACGGGCGAGGCCGGGTGCTGTGGGCCCTCGGACAGCAGCTGCGACTGCTCTTCACCCGATGCGGTAGATGGGTTCAATACGAAGCTCGCACACATTTACGATAACCCGGACGTGGAGTCCTTGCCCGGCGAGGTGGCTGAACTCTCCCTGGGATGCGGCGATCCGGTGACGCTTGCTTCGCTCGAGCCAGGCCAGACCGTGTTAGACCTCGGTTCGGGCGGTGGAATCGACTGCTTTCTGGCCGGTAAACAAGTGGGCGAATCTGGTCGCGTTATTGGTATCGACATGACCGCCGAGATGATCGAGAAAGCACGCCTCAATAAAAATAACCTTGGAGCGGAGAATGTCGAGTTCCGATTAGGGGAGATCGAGCACCTTCCGGTCGGCGATGAGACCGCGGATGTTGTGATCTCGAACTGCGTTATCAATCTAAGCCCAGACAAGCTTCAGGTCTTCCGTGAGGCTTACCGCGCGTTGCGACCGGGAGGTCGCCTGGCCGTAAGCGATATCGTCACAGATGGAGCCCTCCCCGAGGGGATAAAAGACAATTTGAGCGCATGGGTTGGGTGCCTCGCTGGTGCGTTGGATGTGAAGGAGTATATTGCCGCCATCGAATCCGCCGGTTTCGTCGACGTGAAGCTCACGCCGGTTTATCTGGACGAATCCGTAATTGAAGCTGCGTTGGAACAGCTAAATCCTGAAGAGCGCCTTGCCGTAAATGACGGTTCAAGTCGGGTGGCTTTGGTTATGGAAGGCGGGGAGGCGAAACCTTATTACCTGGGCGATGACCAGGGTCCGAGTCGCGAATCCATCCGACAGGCGGTCTTCAGTGCGAAGATCACAGCTCGCAAGCCAGCAACTCTCCCAAGCAGCGAATAAGACATGGGCTGCAGCTAGGTAATCTTTCCCTTTGTACTCGTGAACCAGGGACATTTCAACCGAGAACATCCTGGCGATGGTGGACGTGATCGAGGTGTTTAGCCAGTATCCGCTCTGGTCCCCCGTGGACCTCCAAAAGCGGAAGATGTTTGTTTGGAACGCATACAATGGGGGACTATTGATGATAGAATTGCCGCTAGAGGTCAGCGGGCGTATGCGGGCTGACAAACTTAAAAACCAACTATCAAGCTTTTGAGATAAGATGCTCAATTCGCATTCAGGCTGCTGAATCCAATCTACAATAATTGTAACTGCCCCGCTTCTCAGAAAGACCGGGCGGTGAGAAGCTTGAGAAGTAAAAATATCTAATCAATACGAGGGTCCTCATCAATGAAAAACCGAATTAAGCATCTCGAAGATTATCGCGGGATCGCCGATGATGCAGTCTTAGAAGAAATCCAGGAGAAGGTAAAAACACTTCAGGGCGCTACGGTTGCCCATGTGAACGCAACCAGTTACGGCGGCGGAGTTGCAGAAATTTTGGATAGTTTTGTATTGTTGATGAACGATCTGGGAATCCGCACGGATTGGCGCGTCCTGCATGGTATCCCAGATTTTTTCGAGGTTACGAAGAAGTTCCACAACGCGCTTCAAGGGCAGGAACTGTCGTTTTCAGAAGAGGAACTGGAGCTTTACAAGTTTATTAACGAGAAATTCGCTCGCTTTGCTTTCCTCGATCACGACTATGTCATCATTCATGATCCACAGCCATGCGCGTTGGTTCGTGATGTAGCGCATAAATCTCCTTGGGTCTGGCGCTGCCACATTGATATTACGAAGCCGAATCTTCAAGCGTGGGCTTTCATGGAGCCCTACATTGTCGAATACGATCTCATGATTGTCTCCTCCGAGATTTATAAGGTCCCCGACCTTGCGATCGAGCAGGATATCATATCCCCCTCTATCGACCCTCTTTCCCCGAAGAATAAAGATCTCCCCGACCAGGTGATCGAGGACTATCTGACCCAGTATAAGATTCCAACTGATAAACCGATGATCACCCAGGTCTCGCGCTTCGATCCCTGGAAGGACCCTGAAGGTGCTTTGAAGGTTTTCGAGCGCGTCAAAGAACAAGTCGATTGCCGATTGATATTTGTCTACAACATGGCCAGCGACGATCCGGAGGGAGTAAAGATCCTGGCACAGATGACAGAAGTTGCCAAGGACTTCCTCGCTCGAGGCGACGTGCTCTTTGTGCGCGGCGATGATCCGATCCTCGTCAATGTTATGCAGCGCATCTCGGATGTTGTGATCCAGAAGTCGACGCGCGAAGGGTTTGGGCTTGTCATCACCGAAGCGATGTGGAAGGGAACCCCGGTAGTCGCCTCAAATGTCGGAGGGATCCCAACCCAGATGGTGAATGACGTCACCGGTTACCTGCTCGAACCACATGACTATGACGGATTTGCTGAGAAGATAATCGCATTGCTCGAAGATAAAAACCTGGCACAGAAATTGGGCAAACAGGCCAAGGAGCACGTGCGCGATCATTTCCTGATCACGGGACATCTGCTAGATTACATTGATTTGATTCTGAGCTTATAAACATCGCTTGGCTTGCTTCTCATTTCTATCAAGACGCGGCTTCAGCAATATGTGGAGTCAGGAAGCTCTGCTTTTGGTCGCAGGCACAGCCTGCGCCTTGATGTTTGCGCTTATTATCGAATAGATAGACTGCTGAAGAGAGGATGATTTTCTTTACTTCCCCCTAAATCCCCCAAAGGGGGACTGTGGGGGACTCCACTCCCCCACACCCCCCGGATCAAACATCAAGCTCTCAGTTCAAACCGATCATGCAAATCCGAATATGTAGAAATATCGCTATCTCGGACTCTTATTCACCTTGAAATGCAATCCAGATCGGATTAGACAGAAACAGGCTTTGGAACTCGGGCGTATGTGGATTGCATTACTAGCCATTCAGAAGGGGGTGCACTGCAAGTCTGCTCACACACCCCCTGACAACGATTGAACCAGCCCCAACGCATTAAGAACGATTTGGAGTTGGGCAGCGAAAACCCGTTTGGTAACCCACACAATTTAGAGGAGAACTATAAATACCAGCCAAGTGATGGACAGTCGCGCAGGTCAGCTTGTCGGCTAATTATGCTGTGGTTGTCAGCAGAATCGAGACGTCAGCGTGCTATAATTCGCGCGCTTGGGCATTCATGCCCTAAATGTGTGAAATGGAGCATTAAAACATTGGATTCAACGGAAGAAATCCCCTCATCTGAATCACCACTTGAAGCTGTCGTAAATGGTGAAGATATCTGGCACGTGCTGGAGACAACGGAGATCGTTCAGGCGCTTCAAACATCGCCCAAAAGAGGGTTAAGCGAAGAAGAAGCAAGCAGGCGCCTCGAGCAATTTGGCCCTAACGAACTTGAAGAAGCCGCAAAGCCATCTTTATTTCGATTGATTTTTGAGCAATTCAATAATTTCATCGTCATCGTTCTCATAATTGCGGCGCTCGTTGCCGCAATCCTCGGCGATTACATCGAAGCCATTGCCATCCTGGCGATTGTTGTGCTAAATGCCATTCTGGGCGTTGTGCAAGAGCGCAGGGCTGAGGAGGCGCTGACCGCACTGCGGCGGCTTGCCGCTCCGGATGCGCTTGTTCTACGTGATGGGCATCGGCAGGTTTGCCCGGCGGGCGAATTGGTACCGGGTGATGTCGTGTTTCTGGATGCAGGGAATTTTATCCCCGCTGATCTGAGGCTGATAGAGACGGTCAATTTGCGCATCGAAGAGGCTGCTCTAACGGGCGAATCCGTGCCGGTCACGAAGGATGCTCATCTCGTCCTCACTCAGGATATGGCGCTGGGAGATCGCCGCAATACCGCCTTCAGCGGCACGGTGGTTTCCTACGGGCGCGGAAGCGGCGTTGTTGTCAGCACGGGAATGCGTACGCAAATTGGCATGATCGCAGCCATGCTCCAGGCTGTGCACGAGGAACCGACACCGCTGCAGCGCAAGCTGGATCAACTCGGGAAGGCGCTTGGGGTGGCGGCTCTGATCGTGTGTGCGCTTGTGTTTGGGGTTGGCTGGTTTCGCGGGATTGCGCCGCTTGAGATGTTCCTGGTCGCAGTCAGCCTGGCTGTTGCAGCTGTGCCGGAAGGATTGGCTGCCGTTGTGACGATCACGCTTGCGCTTGGCATGCGGGAGATGATCACCCGTCATGCGCTCATACGACGGCTTTCCTCTGTCGAGACGTTGGGATCGACGACGGTGATCTGCTCGGACAAGACCGGCACGCTCACGCAGAATCAGATGACCGTGACACGAATGTGGGTTGATGACACGACCTTTGAGATCACAGGGAGAGGCTTTGAACAAAGCGGAGATTTCAAGGTTGATGGCAGGGTGGTGGACTTGCGAGATTATCCCGCATCAACGACGGTGTTATGGGGTGCTACCTTGGCGAATGATGCACAGATTGAGGCTGAGCCAACCAAGGATGGGGATGACGCATCGCGTGTAATCGGTGATCCAACAGAGGCAGCATTATTGGTTGCGGCAGCTAAAGCGGGAGCCTTCCGTGACAGGCTTGAGGAAGCTTATCCCAGGATCGATGAGATCCCCTTTGATTCTTCCCGCAAGCGGATGACGACAGTACATAAGATCGTCGATCCGGCGCCGGATGATGCAAGCCCATTCTATGATAGCGAATTGCGAGAATGGGAAATGGCGGCCATTAAAGGTGCGCCCGATGTTGTATTGGAGCTGTGCACCCAGTTTCAGAAGATGGACGACACAACTGCACCGCTTACAGATGAAATACGTGAACGCGTCTATGAGGCGAATGCTCGTATGGCACGATCTGCCTTGCGGGTCATCGCAGTGGCATTTCGCGTAGACCCCGATGTCCCCGAGGATGCTACGCCGGAGAAGATCGAGCGCGATTTTATATTTGTTGGTCTGATGGGCATGATCGATCCGCCCCGTCAGCAAGCCAAACCCGCTATCGAGAAGGCGCGCCGGGCAGGTATACGAACGCTGATGATCACGGGTGATTTTCCAGATACAGCAGAGGAGATTGCCGAAGAGATTGCCCTGCTTCAACCTGGGCATGGAGTTTTGACGGGATCGCAGTTGGATACCATGGATGATAATGCGCTCGAAGAGAAGGTTGCGACAACAGATGTTTTTGCACGTGTCTCTCCGGAACATAAGGTTCGCATCGTCAGCGCTCTGAAAGCACACGGCGAGATCGTAGCGATGACCGGGGATGGAGTAAATGATGCTCCAGCGTTGAAACGTGCGGATATCGGTGTGGCAATGGGCGTTACTGGAACGGATGTCGCCAAAGAAGCAGCGGACATGGTCCTTACAGACGACAATTACGCCAGCATCGTCGATGCCGTTGAGCAGGGGCGGGTAATTTATAGCAACATTCGTAAGTTTGTATTTTATTTGCTTTCCTGCAACCTGGCGGAAATAGCGGTCATCTTTATCGCAATCTTGGCGGGTCTCCCCTCGCCCTTAACTCCAATTCAACTCTTGTGGCTCAACCTGATCACGGATGGAGCTCCCGCGCTTGCTTTGGGAATGGAGAAGGGTGATCCGGACATCATGGTTCAATCCCCACGACCCCCTGACGAGCCTGTGATCAACCGCCCAATGCGCATTCGCATCGGCGTCCAGACCCTGGCGATCGCGGGGGTCACGCTGGCGGCGTATTGGCTGGGCATCAAGCTTTTTCCCGGCGTTCCGGAAGAAGCTAAGACGATGGCCTTCGTCACACTTTCCTTCTCCGAACTCCTGCGAGCGTTCACAGCACGTTCGGAGCGCTATCCCTTGCACAAGATCGGATTATTCAGCAATACATGGATGTTTTATGCGGTGGCATCATCGCTGCTATTATTGCTCGCCGTCATCTATGTCCCCTTCCTTCAAACGATCTTCAACACCGTGTCTTTGGGTTGGGCTGAATGGCAAATTGTGCTGCCCTTGTTGTTTGTCCCCGCCGTTGTCGCGGAGATTAGCAAATGGCTGATGGGCATCCAACGGAAGGTTGCGCGGGGCACATAGGAGTCGATCACAGGATAAGACTCACCTCGAGTTAACAGAACGTCCCGGTCTATTCAATACGGACGGGGGCAATGAAAGCTCTTGGATAGCATATTTATTATCTTACGATTTCACCGTAGAGTTTGGGGCGCCGGTCGTTGAAGATATCGAGTTCATATTCTCCGGCGAGGAAAACGCGCCGTTTCTGATCGCTGAGCGAAGGGTCGATATCGGCGTAAAGGATGGTTTCTTCTTCTCCGCCGGCTTGTGCCAGAATTTCACCGTCAGGTCCGATGATAAGACTATGACCTAGATAGCGCGCCCCGCGCTCCTCCCCGATCCGATTGGCAGCCACGAGGAAGATGCCATTCTCGGCGGCTCTCGTCTGGGCGACAAAATCGGGGTAGAGGGTGGCGGCGCTGGGCCAGGCGGTGGAGATCAAAACGATCTGAGCGCCCATGAGTGCGAGCGCACGACAAGGCTCAGGGAAACGCAGATCATAGCAGATGAGCGTCCCCGCCCGGCCGATAGGGGTCTCTAGCGGCGGGAGTAGCTCCTCGCCAGAGGTGAGGAAGCGATCGATGCCAAGATAAGGTAGGTGGGTTTTCCGGTATCGACCGATGATTCCATCCGGTCCGGTGACGAGCGCAGTGTTGAAAATACGTCCGCTATCGTCTCTCTCGAGAATTCCTACCATGATCGTTGCTCCTAGTTCTTGGCAGGCTTGCGATAATTGCGCGCTCACGTGACCAGGGATGCTCTCGACTACAGTCTGCGCCTCATCCAGGCTCAAATCATAGCCAGAGAGAGCGCATTCAGGAAAGACAACCAGTCTGGCTCCGGCTGTCACTGCCTCTTCGAAGCTGAGGAGGATGGATTGAAGGTTTTTGTCGACTTGAAGTAATTCGGGATTCATTTGTACGGCGGCGACTCGTTCCATGGGTGTATTGCCTTTCTATGGCTCACTCCGCGAAAACCGATATTGCGTGTACAGTATACTGGACTTGATTTAGATCACTATTCGTTAAAGCCCAAAGTTCTTATCTGGGGAGGTGACCCTTGATAGCGCAGCTACTCAACCTGGAACCGTGGTGGCGATTTGCAGCAGCCCTGCTTGTCGGAGCGTTGATTGGGTTAGAGCGAGAATTCGTCCAGCAGCGCAGCGGTGAGCGGGAATTCGGTGGGATTCGAACCTTCGCACTGATGGCGCTCCTGGGGGCGGTCGCGGCCTTCCTCACGGACCTGTATGGTCCCCTTATCTTTTTAGCAGTTTATTTGGGTTTGATCCTTCTTCTTTGGGCGAGCCTGCTCGCCTCGGCGATGCGGGACAAAGAAGAAGGGATCACCACCGAGGTAACCGCACTGCTGGTACCGCTTCTAGGTGCGATGATGATCTGGAACCAACCCGCAGTCGCCGCAGCACTCGGCGTTATGACGGCGTTGATCCTGGCTTTGAAACCGCGCTTGCACGGAGCTGCCAGGCGAATGAGCGCCGAGGATATGCGGGCAACGCTGGAGTTCTCGATCATATCGGCAGTTATCCTGCCCTTGCTCCCTAACGCGGGATTTGGTCCTTTCGGAGTTCTGAATCCCTTCCAGATTTGGCTGCTTGTAGTTTTCGTTTCTGGTATCGGCTTCCTGGGTTATGTGCTGATGAAACTTCTTGGGCCTGAACAGGGCATTGGCATCACCGGGCTCCTTGGCGGTTTGGTAAGCAGCACGGCCACAACGTTGAGTTTCGCCGGGAGGAGCAAAACGAATGCGGGGCTTTCGACAGTGTTGGCGCAGGGAATCCTGCTCGCATCCTGCGTGATGCTTCCGCGCGTGCTAATTGAAGTAGCAGTTGTGAACCCCGGATTGGTGAAGCAGGTTGTCGTCCCGCTCGTAGCGATGCTTATTGCTGGTGCGATCGTCTTTTACTTTCTATGGCGCCGCGGGCGCGCAGAAGAGAAAGTTGAGCATGGGGGCGTTGAATTATCCAACCCGCTGCGGTTAAAAACAGCCATCACTTTCGGGCTTGTGTTTGCCGTCGTGCTCGTCGCGGTCGAGGCTGCAAACGAGTATTTTGGCAGCGCGGGCGTTTATGTTGCCAGCATACTCACAGGTATCACGGATGTCGACTCGATCACGCTGAGTGTATCTAACCTGTCCTTGAAGGGCTTGCTGGATGCGCGGGTTGCGGCTATAGCCATCATCCTAGCGACGATTATGAACACAATAGCGAAAGCCGTGATGGCGATGGTCATAGGTACACCACGGTTGAGACGCCTGGTTTCACGTGCGTTTGGGGTCATGGTTCTAACGGGTTTGATTAGCGGCGCAGCGATTTTTCTGCTTTGATAAAAACACAACAAAGCAAGGAGCGATTCTCTTCAACTCCCGAGGTGAGATTTGTTCGCGAAGGCTTATTGAAGCCGCTCCAGAATTGTCGCTGTAGACATGCCATGACCGATGCACATGACCTGCAATCCGTAGCGGGTGTTGTACATCTCGAGCTCATGAAGTAATTTTGTCATTAAGACCGCCCCGGTGGCGCCAAGCGGGTGCCCATGGGCAATAGCGCCCCCGTCAGGATTGACCTTCTCAGGGTCGGCGTGAAATTCATCAAACCATGCCAGAACGACGGAAGCGAACGCTTCATTAATTTCAATAATATCGATTTGGTCGAGAGTCATCCCCCCTTTAGAGAGCACCATTCGCGTCGCTGGGATGGGTGCGTCGAGCATCAGCACCGGGTCGGAGCCGATGACAGCACGTGCGACGATGCGAGCTAAGGGCTTTAGATTGTTTTTGCGGACGGCGTCGGCGGAGGCCAGGAGCAGCGCCGCTGCGCCGTCGCTTATTTGACTGCTGTTTCCTGCCGTGACTACCCCGTCTTCTTTAAACACTGGGCGTAAAGAGGACATCTTCTCCCTATCTGGCTCCAACCGGACCCCCTGGTCAACCGTAATTATTCGCGTTTTTCCATTACCATCGGGAACCTGAATGGGAAGAATTTGGCTTTCATGGCGACCATCACGGATCGCAGCGCCGGCGCGCAGATGACTCTGGAAAGCATAATCGTCAAGGGCATCGCGCGATAGGCGCCATTTCTCGGCCATTAACTCCGCACTGAGGCCCTGGTGCACTAACGGATAAGGAAAATCCTCCGGCCAGGACTCAGGCCAGTCCGCGCCGATTGGTTGATGCGACATCATTTCGATACCGCCAGCGATGATCAGATCCATATCTCCGACGAGTATGGACTGGGCAGCGAAATGAACCGCTTGTTGGCCGGAGCCGCACATGCGGTTGATTTGAATCCCTGGTACTTCAACAGGGAAGCCCGCCTGCAAAAGCGCCAGCCTGGCGATATTGGCTCCCTGATCGCCCATCGGCGTAACGCAGCCGAGGATGACATCCTCAATCTGTTCATGACGTAAGCCGCTGCGGTTCAGCGCCTCGTTGAGAACCAGGGCCGCAAGATCAACAGGGGCGATTGGATAAAGATCCCCGCGCTCAGGTCTGCCCACGCCAATGGGTGTGCGTACAGCGGCGATGATGTACACTTCATTTGCCATCTTTAGTCCCTCGGTTCTATTCTAGGAGCGACGAGTCGCCCATCGTTTCGTTGGCACCAGCATAGGCGCAGAACCTGTGTGAGTCAATTGATCAGATGGTCGATCCCTCGTCAAGCTCAAAGGGAATCAATGGTATGACCACTATTCTTTACCTGAGGATGCCAGTCTAGAAGAATGGAGTGATTTAGGATTGATAGCGCGAGCTTGGAGATGTGTTCGATGATTGGAAGGCGTATTCTGGCATTGTCCCTGGTTCTTGTCCTTTGTGCATGTGGTCGAGCCGGGACTCCGCAGGCACAGCCGTACGAATCGATCGACGACCTCTTGAATGCACTAGAGGAGGCTGGCGCCGAGATTGTCACCGTAGATCTGGATGCGCCGCTCTTCAATGTGGGCTCACGTGCGATAATCATCAACGGGGAAAAATCCGAGATCTATGAATTTGAGAACGCAGATGCGAGCGAGCAAGGTGTTGTTCACCTACAAGCGTTGCTCAAAGATGACTGGAAGAACACAGCGAGCGAACAGCCATTGGCCCGAATATGGTTGCATGACCGCCTGATCGTTGTGTACTTCGGACGAGATGGAGGGACGATCTTGCTCCTGAGTGGGTTGTTAGGCGACCCGCTGCAAAAGCCCGGGCTCGCCGAGGATGAGCCTTATCCTCCAGCGGTTCCAGCAGCAATCCATGCACTGGCGGAGGCAAAAGACGAAGATCCAAGCCTTATCAAAGTACTCTCGTACACTTTCGTTGAATGGAGTGACGGGTGCCTCGAGTACCCGCGCCCTGAAGAGAATTGCACGCAGGCGCTGACTTCAGGGTGGCGCATTCTTTTACAGCTCAGAGACCAGGAGCTCGAGGTTCATAGTGATGAAATGGGTGGCAAAATTCGCTGGCGGTGACAGCAAGCAAGGGCCTGATTGGAGATGAGGATGGGAGAGGGCGTGAACGATACCATGCATGACCCAAATACAGATATTGGAACGGAGAACGCCCAACTGGGGTCACTCCCACGTAATGTATGGGTGGTCACGCTGACCAGTTTCTTAACCGACATCTCTTCCGAGATGTTGATAAACCTTTTACCGCTATTCTTATTCAGCGTCCTCGGTGTACGGACAACCTTCATCGGATTGATTGAAGGTGTGGCTGATGCTGTCTCCAGTTTGGTGAAGATGACCTCCGGCTGGCTCTCCGATCGATTACAGGTGCGCAAATCGCTGGCAGTGCTTGGTTATACAGTATCGACACTTGCAAAGCCCTTTCTTTATATTGCGGCAAGCTGGGGAACAGTGCTGGGAGTGCGTTTTGCAGACCGCGTTGGGAAAGGATTGCGTACCGCTCCGCGGGATGCGCTGATAGCAGACAGCATCCCAGAAAGCCGACGAGGATGGGCATTTGGCCTGCACCGCGCGGGCGATACTGCCGGGGCGGTTGTGGGGATAGGGCTGGCCATCGCCATTATCCTCATCTCACAGCGCGGGGCTGCCGAGTTGTCCCGAGAGACGTTTCAAACTGTTGTGTTGATCAGTATCATCCCCGCGGTACTGGCTGTCATCACGCTGGCGGTCGGCGCGCGGGAGGTCAAGCCGGGTATGGGTATCGGTTCCGAGCAGGGATCCAAGCATTTAGAGGAGAAGAAAGAGGAGAAAAAGCGGGGCGGGCTGATGTCCACCAATCGGCTTTTCCGGAGTTACATCCTTATCATGGCCCTTTTCACTCTTGGGAACTCCTCGGATGCCTTTCTCATTCTGCGGGCGAAAACGACTGGGCTTTCCGTAGTGAATATTCTGGCGATGATGATGGTATTCAGTCTGATATACACAATCATCTCGACACCAGCCGGGACGTTGTCGGATAAAGTTGGTCGAAAGCGGATTCTCATGGTCGGGTGGGCTTTATACGTTGTGGTGTATCTAGGCTTCGCAAAAGCTTCTGATGGGTGGCATGCTTGGGCACTTATGGCGCTCTATGGTGTGTATTACGGGTTGACAGAAGGTGTGGCCAGGGCACTTGTAGCCGATTTAGTCCCCTCCCATCAGCGCGGAACTGCGTACGGGATTCTCCATGCTGTAATCGGTCTTATTGCTCTGCCGGCCAGTATCATCGCCGGAATACTATGGCAGGGAATTGGGGCCTGGAGTGGGTTTGGACCCGGCGCGCCCTTTCTCTTCGGCGCAGGAGCGGCATTCCTTGCCAGCGTTGCCTTGATTCGTTTATCTATGCCCCGACATCAGGAACAGGGAGCGGGAAGGTAATGGAGCGGGCATGAAGCGTTCGGGTGGTCGCGTACGGTTGCCTGTTCGGCGCGGGGGTGCAGAAAAATACTTATGGTATACGCTCTTGAGCTTTGCATTCACCGTGACGCTTGCTAGGCTCTTCCTCGAATTAACCGGCTATCCTCAGTTCGGAGGAGGGGAAATCCACATTGCTCATGTGTTGTGGGGCGGACTGGCGCTGTTTTCCGCCGTATTGCTATCCTTGATTTTAACCAACCGTTGGGCGTACTCGCTCAGCGCGATTCTGGCGGGTATCGGAGTGGGGTTGTTCATCGATGAGGTCGGCAAATTTATCACCCAGAGCAACGACTACTTCTACCCCGCGGCTGCACCGATTATTTATGCTTTCTTCTTACTTGTGGTGTGGCTCTACCTGCACGTCAGGCGGCCACCGTCCCTCAGTATCCGCGATGAGCTATATCGAGCACTTGGCGAGATGGGGGAAGTTCTGGACCTCGATCTCGAATCAGGGGAGCGCAAGGATCTTGAAGATCGTTTGGCAAGGATTGCCCAGAATGCAGAGCACGCCGATTATCGACGCCTGGCGCGGCGATTACAGGAGTTCATCGATTCGGAATCGCTTCACGTCGTTCCAGACAGGAAAGGTACGTTCGAGAGGTTTATTAACTATGCACAGCAGTGGGAACGCCGCTGGATCACACTGGGTAGACTGAAAGCGATTCTTATAGGCGCGCTGCTTGCGTTAGGTATCGTAACAGTGGTGGACTTTGCCAGGTTTCTCTCGGGCATCAACAAGCTAGAAATATTGGCAGCCTGGATCGAGGATTTGCTCTCTCTTGGATTGGTTACAAGCAAATCGGGTCTCCTATGGTTTGCGACACTCACAATCCTTGAAGGTCTGGTTGGTTCACTGCTGATCATGGCCGTCATTTTGCTTCTTGTGAAGCGCGAGGGTATCGGCCTCACGCTTGCAGCCGCGGGTTTATTACTTTCTTTAGTAGGGGTAAATCTGTTGGTTTTTTATTTTAAACAGTTCTCGACGATCATCACCGCGACGGTTCAATTCGTAATTTTACTGCTGATCTACCGCTACCGCGGCCGTCTTCAAAGCGAGAAGGGATGAACCCGATTATTAAGGAAAGAAGCTATTGAGTCTCGACATCCTGGATTCTCCCCAACATTAAAATAAGGGTGCGGGGCGGTTCAAAGCTATTTCTTGGACAGTCCGCTTCATAAATGTAGAGCAGGGTCGACCCGTAAATCGACACCTGGATTATATCTATTCAAGATAGGGAAGAGCGAGTCACCTGCTCATAAGGGTCCCGTTCAACGCGTGAGATAACCTGATCATTCTTCATAAAGAGAAGGCAGCAGGCGCTAGTTCGAAATCCGGATCCCCTTCCTCAATCACCGGCAGGTGTGAGTGCAGGCTGGGGCTCTGTATTTTTCATGGGTGTCGTCGCCCTGATGAATCCAGCGAACAACAAAATGGCGCCAAAAAATTCTCCGTAATAGAGGGCGCCGGGTATACCGAAACGACTAAAGGCGCCGCCAAAGGCGGGGGCGAGAGCTCCCACTGCAATCAGAAGGTTCCCAAGAGTTCGATTTAGAAGGATCCGTTTGCGCCAGAAGATGTAGGCTGAATATACTGCTCCGCCGACAAGAGTTACAGTACCGTAGAGATTGAAGATGGGTGTAAGAGTCCGGATGCCCGAAGTGACAATGGCATGGCCGCTGAGTTCACTGCCGGTGTGAACGCTAGATGTCATCAGCGTGGGGTCGAGTTCGGCAGTGAATACGCGAAATGCAGCGTAGACAGAACCTAGGATGAGCAGCGCGGCTAGAGTGTTAGCCCATTTGCGTTTTGCCAGCAGGTAGACTGTTCCTTGGCCAAGCCATGCAGCGACCAGAATTGCACCGAACAAATACCACATACGGAAGATCAAGGGATTCCAACCAAAGGCGCCGAAATACGCCTCGCAGAATCCACCGATCCCGTAGAAGACCATGCCTATTCCCCAAATTAGAAGATGCGTTCCTCTGCGATCAGCGTAGCGTTTGAAGATGATTACAGCGAAGACGAAACTCACAATGCTTGAGATAAATGGGATAATGGCATTTGTAAATGTCATTTCAACTCCTCATGAACGATATTGTGCGCGAGTCCTCAAGAGCACAAGTATGACTTTCACTGTATAGCTAACCGCTCCCCGGGAAAATTCCGAGTACGACGGCTGCAATTACTAGAAGCATAAAGACAGTCGCCAGGACGAGGATCACCAAGGCAATGGGGATGACCTTTTCGTAAATCCGTGGATACTGTTTCTTTGAGGATTTTGGGTCGCCTGATTCGCTGTTTTTCATTTGCATTTTCGTCTTTAAGGTTATCTCCACCAGATGAGAGGGGTGTTAGCTGTAGGTGAGAGTTTTGTGAGAAGAATATTGAAATCTATGCGTCAAAGCGAAGACAGTAAGCTATTACGCATAAGCGACACCTTTGGCGGATCCTTCCGATCCTGGGTGTCGCTTGGCCAGTAGTTTGGGATTCGTGTCTTACGGCTAGTTGCGCCTGATTAATGCAGCTTGAAAACCTTCTCCCCTGCCCTGATGGGCACCTTCAACCTGTTCTCGGCCGGGGTGATGGGGCAGGACCAATTCGCGTTGTACGCGCAATAGGGGTTATAAGCCAGGTTAAAGTCGACGAGCAGCCGTCCGTCAGAAAGCAATTCCGGCTCAAGATATCGACCTGCGCCGTATGTTTCCTTACCTGCGAGCGAGTCCGCGAAGGGCAGGAAGAAACCATGCTCGTTCTGGAAAACAGTGAGCTCAACATCCTCCCCATCAACCTTAAAGTGGAAACGGCCGAATCTGTCATAGTTCTCCACATTTCCCGTATTCGTCTGTATCGGGATTTGGTCCCCCGCTGGGAAACGCTCGATTTCAACCTGAATACGCAAATCGGGATTCTCAGCGAAATATCTCAACCCGCTGAAATCTTCCCTTTGTTCGTCATCTAGTGGACTGTGATGGTCATGCAGAAAAAACTTATCTTTCTCTTCTCGGAATCGTTTCAATTCACTCATGGTATCTCCGTCTTGTTATCTTTAGATTTTAATGATCCTCTTAGTGAGGATGCATAACAGCGCATGGTCCATAGGGCGCCCAGATTGGGCGTCGACAGGATCTATGTAAACAGACGCTGTGATTGACCATTATCTTACGTGGCCGGGCGCGAAGATGGCAACCCGGATGTCAAACCATCCATTGGACTGCCCGTTTTTAATGCCAGCCCTAGAAAAACTGACAGGTCAGGAGCATATCTATCTCCTACGTGGCGTTAATAGTTCTCTAGCGTAATTCGCTTATGATAAAACTATCAGATTATTATAAGAGGTGACAAACAATGGCGAAGATTATCGGTATTGACTTAGGAACGACGAACAGCGTCGTCGCGGTCATGGAAGGTGGCGATCCGACTGTGATCAACACCGCGGAAGGTGGACGTTTATGCCCCTCTGTGGTTGCATTTACGAAAAACGGCGAACGCCTCGTCGGTCAGACGGCCAAACGACAGGCTGTTGTGAACTCCGAGAACACGGTTTACTCCATCAAGCGATTCATAGGACGACACTTTGACGAGGTCGAGGGCGAACGCAAGATGGTTTCCTTCGAAGTAATAAAGGGCCCTGCGGGTGGCGCGCAGGTGAAGATACCAGCGACCGGCCGCGAATATACCCCACAAGAGATCTCGGCGATGGTTCTGGCAAAGTTAAAGAAAGACGCCGAGGCATATCTGGGCGAATCGGTGACCAAAGCCGTGATTACGGTTCCGGCTTACTTCAACGATTCCCAGCGGCAAGCAACCAAGGACGCGGGAAAGATCGCCGGGCTGGAAGTGATGCGGATTATCAATGAGCCCACAGCGGCGGCCCTGGCCTATGGCCTCGACAAGAAGGAAAACGAGACCATCCTGGTTTTCGACCTGGGCGGCGGTACCTTCGATGTCAGCTTGCTGGAAGTGGGCGAAGGCGTTGTCGAGGTAAAAGCGACGAACGGCGACACGCATTTGGGAGGCGACGACTGGGATCAACGGATCGTCATCTACATCGCCGAAGAATACAAAAAAGAGCACGGGATCGATCTGCGCGAGGATCGGCAGGCCCTGCAGCGATTGCGTGAGGCGGCGGAGAAGGCAAAGGTAGAACTCTCCACGGTGACAGAGACGGATATCAACCTGCCCTTCATCACAGCAGACGCATCCGGCCCCAAGCACTTAACAATGAAGCTGACGCGCTCAAAGTTTGACCAGCTAACCGAAGACCTCGTCGATCGCATCAAGGAGCCTTTCAAGGCTGTGCTAAAAGATGCGAACGTCAAGATAGAGAACATAGATGAAGTTGTACTTGTCGGTGGGGCAACGCGCATGCCCATGGTGCAGGACCTGGTCCGCGAACTGACGGGAAAAGAGCCCCATAAGGGCGTCAACCCGGATGAAGTTGTGGCCATTGGCGCTTCTATTCAGGGCGGTGTGCTCGCCGGTGAGGTCAAGGATGTTCTGCTGCTCGATGTTACACCCCTATCGCTGGGCGTAGAAACACTTGGTGGTGTGATGACGACTCTGATCGAACGCAACACCACAATCCCGATCAAGAAGGCCGAGATCTTCTCCACGGCGGAGGACAACCAGACGGCAGTCGACATCCATGTCCTGCAGGGTGAGCGACCGATGGCACCTGATAACATGACGCTCGGACGATTTCGACTTGAGGGTATTCCCCCCGCGCCGCGGGGCTTGCCTCAGGTTGAAGTGACGTTTGACATCGACGCAAACGGGATCATCAATGTAAAAGCCCAGGACAAGGCAACGGGAAAGGAACAGAAAGTAACCATCACAGCATCTACGAATCTAGACAAGGATGATGTAGAACGGATGGTTCAGGAATCGAAATCCCACGCGGCTGATGATCGCAAGCGACGGGAGCTGGCGGACGCCCGGAATGAAGGCGATTCTCTCGCTTACCAGACGGAAAAAGCCCTACGAGATTTGGGTGAGAAAGTGCCAGCCAAGGATAGGGAGCAGATCGAAGCGAAAATCGCTGAGCTGCGCGAAGTAATTCAGGGAGAAGATGTGTCGGAAATAAAGCGACTTACCGAGGAAGTAAACCAGGCCAGTCACGCCCTGAGCCAGCAGATGTACGCTCAGGAAGCTGAACCACAAGCCGAAGAAACTGATAGCCAGAGCAGCGCAGCGGATGATGAAGAAGTCGTCGAAGGAGAATTCCGAGAGGCTTAATCAATATCCCATTAGCGAGTGAAATGAAGTCCGCCCGAGTGTTACACTTGGGCGGACTATTTTGTGTACGCCCGGCATGGGCGATAACTAGGAGGTGGAAATCCTCTGCGGACG
>CAYLOO010000007.1:0-61059 GCA_964385355.1 uncultured Anaerolineaceae bacterium | reverse complement strand
CTACTTCTTTCAATAATTCAGTTTTTTCTATTCCATATTGTTGATTAACGATCGTCGCTTGACTCTGTGTTATCAATTTGCATTAGTAAATCCTGTGAAATGGGCCTTGAATATCACCACCAAAAAAAGGGGGCTAGGGGGAGGACGCAGATGCATTCAATCAATTTCAATACTCCACATAGCTACAATAGAAATACCTAAGGTATTTTTTCTAAAGGTAATACTGCAAAAACTCCTCAAAGTTGGCATGAAAAGATGATATCCATGCTTCAATAAATGTGCGTTGATCAAATAATGGCAGCAAATCGATCTCCAAATCCCTTCGTTTAATCTTTCCCACTTTCTCTTGTAAGGCAAGCATAGCAGAATGTACGCTATATGGTTCCGCCCCATCGCTTTCCAATTTCTGATCTAGCGGCTGAATGCGTTGCTGCATGAACCACAATAAATCATAGAAATCGCGCCCCTTTACTGCGATCGACGTTGTCCCTACCTGAAAACTACGCTCCAGACAAGCCAGCATCTTCCCAGCCATCATCGTCTCCAATGAAAAATGAGAGGGCACATAACTCCGTCCAAGGTGGATCACCGGAGTTCGTTTAATGATAGCAATCTGGCGGTGCTGGCTGATCTCCACTTTCAAATGCAACATTTCATCTCGATGAGAAGATAATCCAAGTTCGTACAGAATGGGAAACCTGAGTGTCACCCTTATTATCCCTTTCTGGCTCTCCTGCTGTTTTATTAAAACATCCTGATAACCCAAAACCTTGTGGAAATGATCCAACAGGTCCTCTCCAAAGTCACCAGGCTCAATGCCCTGGCTGTTATCCAAGTCGATATCTTCTGATAGGCGATTCAAACCATAGATCACGTGTAAACACGTACCACCATAAAAATTCAATCCACGGTAAAGACGATGATTATAAATATAGTCCAGCACGAGAGCCTGCAAGGCTTCCTTTAAATGGATACGCTTGGTCTCATTTGCTAGCAGAGGATCTATTGTTGTCAGTGTGTTTTGGAGAATTTGTATTAAAGTTGCCATATTGTTCTCTGGAGATCCTTGTGAATAAATGCCATTTTTGGGGAATTACACAAATTAATGAAACTCGCAAATTCATCCCTTACATCTGCGGCTAGCTCACCAAGATTCAATCTCAAGTTTTCTGCCAAGTTCAACTTATCCGTGCGCAAACTTCGAGGTAGAGGTCGAAGATAGAAAAAATCAAAAAGAGCTTTAGCAACTGATGCCTGATTGATAATCACTCCATAGAAAGTTTCTTGATGAAAACCTGTGTAGAGCGGCAGCTTAATATGCCGATACACGAACGTGCCTAAAGAGTTTTCTATCTTCCTCGTATTCTTTGGCGTAACAGCGGTAAGGGGGTACGTAACTTCCGTCATCACTCCTGCACGCTGGAGAATGGATTCCAAAGAAACATAGCTTTGCGGCGAAATGATGGCGCTCACCGCTGGCGTAAATAAGGCATGATTCTGATGGAGTTCATAAAATCGCCGTGTCATATAGACACCCTTTTTAAGACGGATTACATGTCCCATTTTCGCCCAACGCGATAACAGCTCACGAACTCGCTGAGTATCGGATTCATCCGCATTGAGCACTTGTTTGAAACCTGTAATCGTAAAATAGGGTACCTCTTCGAGATGTTTTAGTAGGTCAATCTTCACGGCAACAATGCCTTTCGTATCGGATAATTGGTATATTATGCGTATTATCCGATATAGATAGTTTTTTGTCAATGGATGAGGTAATGCCAGTAACATGAAATATCGGCACTAAATAGTAAGGGTGCGATAGGGCGCGCAGACGCATGGATAATAGAGCGAATATTTCTGGAAATATACAAACCGGATAGCACCATACTGCGGAGGCTTTGCCTGAATATTTCTTCAGACCTCCGATTACTTAGGTCCATAACTACCGCCTTCACATCATCACCCTTCAGTCGACGGTAAGGCGGTCGCTGTAGCTCTCCTATGTATAAAAAACGGAGAATTAATGTAAGCGGGCACAAAAAACAGGGACCTATAAGCGAGCTGGGGTGGTAAGGTTTAGCTATAGGCCTCCCCGGCTTCCCAGATTGTGTTATACCAGCCGTAATATCAAGGCTGCGATATCTGCTATGTAGAAGGCGATCAGTCCCGTGGAGAGTATCATGATGCTTATTATCGCCATCCTCTGCCACCTTCCTGACAGGGCAAGGATCGATTCTACTGCCCTACTAAAGAGCACAAGGTAGGACAGCGAACCTGGGAAGATGAAGATTGCCTTTATCACAGAATGATCCCGGTAGATCAGAGCGTAGAAAATCAAGAAGAGGATATAACCGAAGAATACAAAGGTGGACAAACCAAAGTCTGCCTTACTAACCAGTCCACTACCCCCTGTAATAAACCCCCTAAGTAACAATCGAAGTTCAATCCATGCTCCGAGAAGTACGAGGAACGTGGGAGGGATTGCAAAAAGGAGAATCGCTCGTGTCAATGGAAATAGATTGCTATCACTCGTTGACCAGGTCGAGGGCCAGTTATCGAAATGGATCGAGTGAGCGCGGCCGTAAAGCAAGGACCAGAACGACGTCTGGAACAGAGGAATCTTCTCCTCATCAAATTCGACGCGGGGATGTTGAATAAGCTCCCCGAAGCGAAACGTCAAAAAGCCATCTGTGACAGATAGAATACCCGGCCTGGCATAGGTGGTCCTTGTGAACACATGAGGAAGTGGCTGGGCAGAAATGTTGTTAACAATCGGTGAACGATACTCTTGAAAGTTGGAGATATATTGGTTCAAGGGATTGAGTACAGCAATAATGGTAATGCATGCAGAAAAGACTATCACCTGCTGAGTAGATTTCCTGCGATGCTCTCGACCAGCCCAGGCCATAATTTCTAGGCTAATGAAAATAGCAATGGCGGTTACCCAAACGTTTGCCTTCGAAGAGATACCTAAGCTTACCGAAGCAAGGATAATCAGAAAGGCTTTTAGATTTGGCTTTCGCAGGAAATCGTACGTGTAATATAGGCCGAGAGTTGAGAAGAAGATTGCAAAGGAATCGTTCGTCGCTTGAGCGTGGATCGCCGTCAGGGGGGGATTCAGGGCAACCAAGCTGAAAAGGATAAGCTGTTTCCAAGTATCTAGTCGCATGCGCCTCACAAAACGCCAGACCAGAGCCAGCGTGGAAATGCCTGCGACAAAACTCAATGTCTGGCCTATGACATTCAATTTGCCTGGGTGAAGGTGAGAAAGACCTAGGACTTGGATTAATTTAGCAAAAACAACGTGGTACAGCTTTGGTTGGAAGCACTCCCAGCAATCTGATTTTGTAGGAAGAGATCCCGCTTCTATAATCACCATAGCGACATCCCAGTGCGTGTCATTTGCGTCACGGTTAATGACTACCAGAGCTAACCGAAGGAATATTGCGAGGATAAACAAGGCAAAAAAAAGTATTCGAGTACTTTTGTATTCTTTCACTACATATTCATGGGGGGATGATGCGTTGAAACTGATGACTTCCTCTGACATAGGGTAAGTCCTCTTTATAAATGCACCTATTGAGATTTAGTTGGTTCCTGCCTCATCAGAGAGCTTGTCCTATTGAAATCGATAGGCCTGCAACGACACGGTATGGACACTCCGAAAAGATCGATCACCTTATAACGAAATATCCTTCCTGAAAAGGCGAGACCATCTCTTTTAATATATGTTCCGTTCCTTTAGTTTGGAATGTTTCCTGCTGGCAATCCTAGTCGGCTTCCCCGGTTTCATCATCTCTGGAGTCTTAATTAGTAGGATCGGAGGGAAGGATACACCATAATACAGGACCTGTCCGATTCTAATGCAGCCATCTGGCTGGGACTCTTTAACTCAATGGAGTGGATATTAGACTCCATCAAGAATCTGGATACGAATAGGAATAACACCTCTGTCCGGTTGGTTTGTGGTTCGAAACCACTCCGATGAACCTTTACTCATTTCACAAATGCGCATCCTGGCTAAAGGATGCGCATGTATTTAACCACCCGGAACCGACCTCTTAAGAATTCCTTTGCTCTCGCCACTAAATAAAACCCCTCACTACTTCAAGGTCTCTACTAAATGTTCTTGAAATCTTGCTAGAAAGAATGCTCTATGAGTAGGGTTTCCTGGAACGGATCCGTTGATCTATTCCTGGGTGGACGAGCCAGTCGGAGATGTAGGAATCTGCAAAAAATCTTCACTTACATTGAGCCGATACTGCATCGATGAGTCTATACGATCATAATTCCGTGTAGCTAGATATTCTTGAATCACGGGAAGGTCGAGACGCCCAGAAAAAACTTGCTCGGGTTCATACTCCACCAGAATTTCTAAGATTTGATCCTCCGTAAGAACTCCGGCCGCAATCCGTTTTTTCGATAGGACAGCCAGGTAAGGTGGGACGGGCAGCTGTGTGCGGAATGCAAACATGGGTCGATCCGTGTATACCCAATTCGTTAGATGGGCGTATTCCGCCATCAAAGCTAAGATTTCCTGGTCTTCACTAACCTCTACCGATTGTGCTCGGAGATTCGGAAGTTTAAAATCGAATTGCTGGACAGTGGAGGGTAATCTATAAAACATGAATGTCACTGCAAGGGCCCAGGTAAAAATACCCATCGCGATTCCTAAACCATCCCTTTTTCTTAATTGAAGGCTCTTTTGTAACCTGGACAATCCCTCCCCTATAGCAACGGCAGCCAGAATCGCGGCGGGAACTGTGACGAGGAGTTGTTGATGATGCCAAAACGGGACATTGATAAAGAGGGAGATTAAACCTATGGCTACCCATGCAACCAAGTACATCACCTTCCAGGATCTCGAACGAAGTGCAGCGATGCCGCCAAGGAATGCCAAGATGAGCATAGGTATGGAGTACTTAAACCGCGAAAGATATATAACGATTCTGTTTTCTGCATAAGCTCTGAATAATACCGAGTCGCCTGCAAGCAAGTGCCCCTTAATGAGTTGAAAAACGTTTGCTGGTTTGACAACTATGAGCAGGATGCTCCCAATAGTCACCGCAAATATTGCGAGCCAAACCGCCGAGGGCCTGCATGCCTTCAAACAATCACGATGTTGGCGGTAATCCCACCAACCGCTGAGGACGATACCCGATAAGAAGATCGGCCCCAGGATGGCAGTAAAAGCCTTCGTCATAATCGAGAGTCCAAAGGCGATAGCGGACACAATGAGCCATTTAACATCGCCATATTTGTGCCATAAAGACAACGCGTAAAATGAGAGCAGGGCAAAGGCGATGGCGGGCAAGCCGATCATGATGGACACGCTCAGAACAAGATAATAAGGTAAAAGAATGATGGTGAGGATTCCGAAAATCGCATGGATATTCCCCCAAAATTGACGCAAGTACTGAACTGCCAGCCAAAGAATAGCTGCTGAAAACAGCAACTCGAGCCCACGACCGGCCGGGATACTTAATCCAAAGACCCGGAAACATAGGGTAAGCAGCATTGTGAAGAGTGGAGGTTGATCGCTCCAGACCTCGGCATAGAGTTGGTAACCCTTAATGTTCATCATCGCCTTGATGGCATTGATTCCCTCGTCAGGGTTAAATTCGAAACGGTAACGAAACGGAAAAAAAAGCAGCATAAAGATAATGAATATCAGGGGGATTGCATGCCAAAAAATTGGCGGTATCGCGTTTCTTCTCATGGAATGTGATTCTGTATCCACGGGGCGAGGGTTCCTTTATTGAAGGGTCTGCTTTCCATGTACATAGAAATCAATATATCACGGAAAGTGACCCCGTAAATAACCTAATGACACAAAGAGTCACCGGGAGTTGAAACGAGCGCATTTTACTTTCATCGTAGTACCTTGTATATTGACTCACAACGAGTAACAATAACCCACTACTCAATCAAGGGAGGGTAAAACCACATGATTGCATACATCATCGTCATTAGCATCAGTTTTATCACTTTGTTCGTAATCGGGCGTAACATTTTGCACGGTCTAAACAGTCGCAATTGGCCAATGACTGAGGGGAAGGTCATACACGCAGGAATACAAGCTCACCAAAGCACAGACGACGAAGGGGACACTTCGACGACGTATGGAGCTTCAATCCAATACGAGTACAATGTATCCGGACAAGAAATCCAGGGGACGCGCAGATCTTTCACAGAAATGCGCACAAATTCAGTTCGACGGGCTGAGCAGATCCTGGCGCGTTATCCCCAGGATAGCTCGGTCACGGTTTACCATCATCCGGATAAACCATCCCTCAGCGTCCTTGAACCGGGGGTGAAATGGTGGACCTACGTTTTGATGATCGTCGTTTTTGGGTTACTTGTTTTTGGGATTCTAGGCGCATCAGGCTTGATCGGGTAAGTTCCATTCAGCGAACCATATACACAGAACATTCCACGGTCGTCGAATAGTTAATATGGCTCTGTTTTATCCATGAATTGCGACGGGGTTCTAGATAGTCAGGCGAAGAGCCGGGGGGGCGGCTTTCCGCCTGTATGCTCTCACTGCGCTGCGCGAAGCCCGAGACTGACAAGCAGCCTGAGGTAATTCACGATGTTACAGAAAAGGGATTTACTCTGGGTACTCGCCTACCCAATCTACCAAATCATTGGCACCTTTCGACACGAAGGGAGTCATGCACTCGTTGCCCTCCTGGAAGGCGCCAGAGTCACCGAATTTGTGTTTTGGCCGTCGTTCACGAAATATGGTTTTTATTGGGGTTACGTTCGAATTACCGGCTCGACCGACTGGATATTCTTTGCTGCTCCCTACCTGGTTGACCTGATAACGTTTAGCATCTCCTTCTGCGTTTGTATGTGGTTATTGATCCGCAGAAAATGGATTTGGCTCAACCTTGTGATCATCGGCTTGATATCGCCGTTCGCGAACTCCCTCTATAACTACTGGGGCAGCGCGGGATCAGGCAACGACGTAGGGAAGCTACTCGAAGTACTGCCGAGCAATGTCGTTCATGGGTATTTCTTGCTTACCTTGTCGGTCTACGTCCTTGGCATCTTTTTGGTATTCAGGTTATCCAAAACGTCCCGCTTCATGAAGACCCGCAAGGGCGAAAACCAACCTTGATAAAGAAACCAAGAATGTGCAAGAATAGCTACCGCGTGATCGAGGGCCAACTCAAGGAAATGGAAGGGATGATGTTCCGGAGGATACAATTCGTTTTCCTGCTGGTCTTCGCTGCACTCCTGGCGATCAACCCGCATGAAGCCTCAGCTCAGGAAACTCCACCCATCCGCGTCATCTCCATAGATATTGAGAACAACTATCCTGATGGCCTGACATTTCATACCCACGCCGTGGCGGATTCCCCTATCACAAACATCATGCTGTACTACAAGGATCAAGGAGATATATCCACCACGCGTCAACCCGTTGAGTTTGAATCGGGCACCGAAGTAATCGCCTCGTATACCTGGGACACTTCGCGGATCACAGTTGCACCGAGCAGTCCGATTTTCTTCCATTGGGTTCTTGAAGATGAGCAGGGCAATCAATTCACAACCCCCGAGGAACTGGTGTATTTCGACGATCTCCGTTTCCCCTGGATGGAGATCAGCGATCCGGACCTGATCGTGCGCTGGTATGACGGCACGGATGCCTTCGGTCAATTCATCTATGACGCGGCGAGAGAATCGCTGACGCGGATGGAAGAACAGACGGGCACGCAGCTGGATTTCCCCATATTTGTGCTCGTGTATGCCAACCAGGAGGATTTCGCCTCTTGGCATTTCTTCGTTGATGACTGGGTCGGAGGTCAAGCTTTTACACCACTTGGGATCACTACAGATATCATCTCGCCTTACTCCAATCCGGATTGGATCCTGGCTGTCGTCCCCCATGAGATCGCCCACCTTTTCTTTTATCAGGTCATGGACACTCCGATGGCCTCATGGCCTTCATGGCTGGATGAGGGACTGGCCCAGTACTATGAAGCGACCGATCCTCTCCCAGCATTAGAGCGCGTTGAATCTGCGGCCAGGGGGGGGACCATGCTTCCTCTGATCTCCCTTACCGGTGGTTTCGGTCGCGATCCCGAGCAGGTGAGGCTTTCCTATGATGAATCTCTCAGCGTTGTGATCTTTATTCTTGAGACATGGGGGGAGGCGGGACTGCAGAGTCTTATCGAGGTATTCCGGACGGGGGAGAACCCGCGGCCAGCGATAGAAACCGCGCTCGGTCTAACCTGGGAAGAGTTTGAAGCCGCCTGGATAACGTGGATGGGGGTCCCGGCTACTCCGAAGCCCTCTCCTGTTCCAACGGCTACGCTTGTCTATCCTACGGCTCCCAGCGGCTGGCCCACACCGACCAAGCTTATTAAAACTACAGCGACGGAGACCCCTGGGTTAACCGCACCTGATCTGAGCTCAACATCCGATCCTTCTGCTGCCAGCGACAAAGGGAGTATTTCCAAGCTTCTATGTGGAGGATCGACTCTTGGTGCGCTGCTCTTGCCAGCGCTGGTATGGATGTCCAGACGCAGGGAAGATAATTAGCATACCTGCACTCAAGCGCAGGCGCTTAAACTCCTAACAAAATCCACTTGCATTTTGCCTCTAGGGCACTCAAAATGATTCTCGTCCGGCTAGGTCACAAACCGCATAGCACCCTGTAGGAGACACACCAAGAGCGTACACGGAGTTCGAGTCAGCCCTAAGTCTAGGTGATGCAAAAGAGGTGGATCATCACAGACCCATCTCTTCTATACAAATTAGTTTAAATCCGGAAAGGGACTAACTCAGTTCCTTCAGTAAGCTGCGCACATCAGCAGGGTCCGAGAGGAAGAATCGGGCCTTCGACCGCTCTGGCACGCCGACCTTCACAGTCCAACCCGGTTCAGGGATCACTTCGAAAAGGGCTTCATCGGTAACGTCATCGCCCACCGCCAGGATGAAATCGTACGGGGGTTTCGCGGACAGCCACGGCTGTGCAGCCCGTCCCTTGCTTACCGTGCTCGGTTTTACCTCCACCACTTTATGTCCCTGCAGGATATGCAGTGATGTGTTGGCAATATATCCTTCGATGGTGTCGATCAACTCAGCGGCACGCTGAGAACCCAGGCCGGGGTCGGCCCGACGGTAATGCCACACCAGCGCCGCACCCTTTTTCTCCAGGAGAGCGCCTGGCGTGCGATCGACGAACATTTCAAATACCGGTCTTAACTGCTCCTTCCAGTCGTCGGTGAAATCCTCATCAACCTGCTCCCACTGTTTTTGGTCGGCACGGCGGATCATCGCCCCGTGTTCGGCAACGAGATCCATTCCCACCTCACCCAGCCAGGCATCGAGAGTCTCCGCATCCCGACCGCTGATGACGACCATCGTGTTTTTTAGATCACGTGCGAGCGGCGTGAGCACTGCGATTAGTTCCTCATCAGGTTTCGCCTTCTTGGGTATGGGGGCAAATGGAACAAGCGTCCCGTCGTAGTCAAGTAGGAGCAAACGGCGTTCCGCGCCCTCATACGCCTGTATCAACTCCTGCATCAGCTTCCCCTGCAGGCGCTTGGGAAGATGGAGTCTGCGCACCTCCTGCACATCTGCAAGCTGACTCAGGAAATCATCTGCCCAACGCTCGGTATCGTAGCGGCGAAGCCGGGCACGCATGGTCGCGTTGCGCGTCTCTTGTTCCTCGATGGGCATTTCCAGAGCCTGATGCAGAGCATCCACGAGCATTTCTTCATTATGCGGATTGACGATGATTGCTTCACCCAATTCCGCCGCCGCACCGGCTGTTTCACTCAGAACGAGAACACCTGTCTCATCCGGTCGTGAGACGAGATACTCTTTGGCCACGAGATTCATCCCATCCCTCAAGGGCGTAACCAGAGTGACATCCGCCAAGAGGTACAGCGCGATAAGTCGCTCAAAGGGAACGGATCGATAGAGATAGGTGATCGGTGCCCAGCCAGGTCGGCTTAGCTGCCCGTTGATACGTCCGATTAACTCATCAACCTGGCTTTTCAGATTCTGATATTCTGGCACACGCGTCCGCGAGGGAACCAACAATGACAGCAAGGTCACACGCCCTAACCAATCCGGATAGCGAGAGAGAAATTTCTCAAAGGCGTTTAGACGCTGGATGATGCCCTTCGAGAAGTCCAACCGATCTACGGTGAGGATAACTTTGTGCTCCCCGACTTGCTGGCGCAATGCTTCAAGTTCATGCTTGACTTCTGGCATTTTGTGGGCGGTGCTATAGCGGTTAATGTCCACGCCCAGCGGGAAAGTATCTACTTTAATGGAGCGATCACCGACTGTCACTCGCCCAAAATCTTGTTCCAACCCCTGGATGCGCAGTAAACTACTCAAGAAATGGCGTGCGTAATCGTATGTATGAAAACCAATCAGATCCGCGCCGGTTAAGCCCTTGAGAATCTCTTCTCTCCAGGGGAGCATCCGGAAGATCTCATACGATGGAAATGGTATATGCAGGAAAAATCCAATTGCCGCATCCGGCAGTGATTCGCGTAACATGGCGGGCAGCAGTAGCAGGTGGTAATCATGAACCCAGATTGTGTCGCCGGGGAGGGCGACCTCGAGGATTTTCTCACAAAAGCGTGCGTTCACCTCCTGGTATGCCTGCCACTCTACATGCTCGTAATGTGCATATTGTGGAAAATAGTGAAAGAGCGGCCAGATTGACCCGTTCGAGAAGCCGTTATAGTAGCGGTCGAACTGCTTCCTCGGCAAGAATATCGGAACGCTGCCGAACTCCTCGGACAATCTCTTGGAGATTTTCACCCGCTGCTCGGGATTATCCTCATGAATTCCTGGCACGCCCAGCCAGAGCATATCCATCTCCTCCTGCACCGCGTTAAGAGTCGTCGCCAGGCCGCCAACACTGGGGTTATAGAGGTATCCACCGTCGTCTCGTTCCAAGCTTACGGGAAGTCGATTGGAAACCACGATCAGCCGCTGCGGCCGGTCTGCGGTTTTCGTATGCATGGGGCACCTACATTCTGACTTGAGCTGCCAAAATCCGGACAGATTGTCTTGGGCGCATTGAGTGGAAGAGTGCCTCTCAGTCAACGCATGAGCCCAGTTTGTTGTAACTATACAGGCTCAAGAATCACACACCGACTACACCAAGATGCTGTTTTACTTTCTTCTTCAACACTCGATAAGATGTCTGCCTGTTGGGATGTCTTCCCTGATGGCTTATTCTTCCGGACCCTTCCACCAAGGTTGATAACGGCGGACCTTCTCTATCAGTTTCTTCTTCGTCTTGGTGTCTGTCGCTTCCGCCAATTCCTTCTTCAATAACTTCACTTTCTTTTGGCGGCGTTGTCGGCGTCTTCGTTTGCGATCTTTTTCAGTCAATGGCATTCGTTCCACACCTCCGTTAATAATTAGCCGTTGCTTGCTCCAAGCCAACGTAATTTAGACATATGATAACGCATCTCCGATGATAGCACCGGACATTCAAAACCCATCAAATAAGACCGTATCTACGCGCTCATGTTCCACAGTTATCCATTGGGCATGCACAAGCCGGCGATGGGCGGCCGATCCTGTCCAGTTTTCAATAAGCTTTTATTTCAACTGTGTGACAGTCCCCGATTATTAACGATTTATTAATCCTTTTGTTGTATGATATTCATGGTTGGGAACGGTTTCTCAGGCATGGTTCGGTTTTACTCCTTTATGAATATCCAACTTCGCCACAAGGTCTTATCCCTTCCATTGGTTTAGCGTAAAAAATCCTGATCCATTCCTTGTAGATATGGATCATCTTAAGGGCGTGACCTGCGTATGATTAATGAGTTCGAATTACTCGCAAACAAAGTGATCGAAGCGACAAAAGAAGTCTCGCTCTCGGAAGAAGAGCAAACCTCAATCCAGCAGCTATTCCAACTCGGTGGAGAACAGGGGTACATCACGCTGGATGACATTGCCGCTCAATTTCCCGAATCCGAAGCTTCCCTCCCCGTGATCGAACGCGTCTACGATATGCTGCTTAACGCAGGTATTGAAATCCTTGATGACGAAGAGGTTTCTTCTCAGAAACCGGCTGTTCCGGTCAAGGAAGCTGAGGCCGAGAAGGAAGATGAAAACACGCTCGCCGAAGTAAGCGCGATCGACGCAATTGATTCGGGCGATTCGGTAGGTTTATACCTCAGCCAGGTAGGAAGAGTTCCTCTGCTCACACGCGATGAGGAGGTCGAACTTTCCAAGCGAATTGAGCGCGGCCGTCGAGTGCGCAATAATCTTGCGCGGGGTCCGGTCTCCCCTAAACAGCGAGCGAAATTCGAAAGATTGATTCAAGACGGCATGGCTGCTCGTGAACACCTGATCATGGCCAACTCACGTCTCGTAATCAGTGTAGCTAAGAAATACGTCGGCCGCGGTGTACCGCTGCTCGATATGATCCAGGAAGGTCACGTTGGGTTAATGCGCGCCGTGAAGAAATTCGATTACCGACGTGGGCACAAATTCTCCACGTATGCCACCTGGTGGATTCGCCAGGCTGTAACAAGGTTGGTCGCAGACCACGGCCGCACCATCCGCATTCCCGTTCATATGGGCGATCGGATTAACCGCATGCTGCGCAGTCGACACAAACTGACGCAGGAATTGGGACGTGAACCCGTGCGGGAGGAGCTTGCAGCATGCTTGGAGGTCTCCCCTCACGATGTTGACTACATGCTTCGCGTAGCGCAACGTCCGCTCTCCTTGGAAAAACCAACAGAGCAAGAAGGGGATGCCGTAATCGGGGATTTCATCGAGGATCAGGACGCCCCGGCGCCCGAAGAGGTCACCTTGCAGGAGATCTTGGAGGAACGAGTGCAGGACCTGTTAGACACCCTACCACATCGTGAAGCGCTCGTGCTGCGCTTGCGCTACGGTCTCGAAGCCGGGGAAGTCCACACACTCAAAGAAATCGGCGAGAAAATGGGGATAACGCGCGAGCGTGTGCGACAGATTGAAGCCCAGGCTCTGCGCCGCCTGCGTAATCCAGGCTTGCGCCGGGAGCTCGTGGATTACGTGCGCACCTGATATTTCTCCACAAACCTGAGTTGATAAAAACGCACCTCTGGAGAAAACCCATAGGTGCGTTTCTTGTACGCCCTTTAAATATCGCCCTCTCTCCACATGCCACTGGTCGAACCGCGCAGCTATTGGCGATTCCCACTACGCCTCGTTTCCTAGATATTCCTGTGCCAGGTGTAAATTCTTCGCTTGCTCACGAACTCGTCTCCAGGCTTCTTCTACCCTCTGGAGTTCTCCGCTCACCTCCGGCAGTTCTCCATAGCGGACCCGATTGTAAGTCTCCGTTATTAACTCGATTTCATCGAAGTGCTTCGGGAAGAGCCCTCTCAAAGTGGGTAGGAACTCCAAGGGCGTTTGCACCCTTCGCCTCGGGCAGTCAAACTCCTCGCAAAGATGCATGAGGTTTGCGTAGATCACACGCACACGCAATGCGCCGAATAATCGCCCGCCTCGCTGGAATATCGAAAGGCGCTCTGATAGTGCGCCAACACTCGATCCAAGTATTTGACGTAGCCAAGCGCCCACCCCTTCTGAATCGGAAATCGATTCCGATGTGCTTGAAGCACCCTCTTGGAATACGCTGCGTCGACGGCGAATGCTCGCCGCGCTCAGGATCAACGTCAGAAGCAAACCAATAAAGAGCCAGAGCACAACTGGTTTAACAAACGTTAGAGCTGGCAACGATTCTAAAAAACCCTCCAGCAAGCTACCTATTTCATCAAGGATGGCCATGACCCGCTCGATTACGAATGCAACTTGCCCCTGAATCTCCTGGAAAAGTGGTGATGTCTGTAATTTATTATCTAACAGTTGGAATAGGAGCAGGACGATGAACAGAAGCGGGCTTACGATTAATAGACCTAGTAACACTAAAGCCTGAAGTAGAAAGAAAAACGCTGCGACGACAGGGTCTCCAAGTTTAGCGGTTGCAAAAATTCCCAGAAACCAGACGAGAACCGCAACTCCTATAGAAGCAATTGTCATGCTTGCCAACCACCCCATGTCAAGCAGCCGAGTGCGTCCACCACGAAGCAATTCGATCGTTGATGCACGCGAAGCGCCGATCGCAAGCAAACTCGAGGACAAGTACAACACGATCCCTAGGGTCAGACCTTCCACGCGCCGCAGCGGGGTAAAGATTCCGAGGGCAACCAGCATCATCGCTCCGAGGCGAAAACGACGAGCCGCGTACCTTGCGTCAATCCACACGCCTGCCAGAACAATGCCTCGATGCCAGATATAGCTGGCAAAGGAGAAAACGATAATTTCAACGGGGAGGAGATGTTCTGTATTCTTGAAGGCATCATTAATTCTCACGAGGACGGCGCCCACATTTGTCAGAGTATCGGTGTAATAAAAACGCCTCATGATGGCGAGCATACTCACCAGGAAGACGGCAAGCATTAAGACCCGCCGCACGTTCTTATGTAGACTTAAGACGTGCATTCCTCTCGCCAAAGAATAGGCAATCGCCATCCACAATCCAAAGAGGAGAAATGATTCGCCGAGCGTTAGGGACAACTCTGGGGCAACCAAGAATTGAAACCAGGCTACGCTCCAGCTGAGTTCCATCAACATCATGGCAATCGCGCTTAGTTCTCTCCTCGGACGCCAACTTAAATGCAGGAAGCCATCGAATATCTCATTGTTTTCGTTGGGTTCCCTGGCCACAGTCCTACCTCCCTTCCTGGAGAAGATAGTTCTTATGCAGGTGGCAGATCATTGAATGCGGGATGATTGATTCAAAACGCTTCACTTCAATGATTAGATGGATATCGCAAACGGCACGGCGGGTATGCACCATCTGAGAGCGACATGTCAGCGTTCATCGCTCGCTGGTCATCCCCTATTTGCCGGTTTCCTCGCTTCATCTTGCTCCTGAAAAGGTCTATGTAACATCTCTATACCTGGAATTTTCATCGGTGGCTCTTCCGCCAGGGAGAGTAAGGTGATCTTCCGATTGTGTCGTTTTAGACGCACCAATGTTTCCATTAAAACCGGATGTGTCACTGCGGAAATGATGAGCAGGCTTGCTCCATAGTGGACGCGCGGCATCTCTCGAATAAGGAACTGCTCAAACGGGACCATCACGATCGGTGTAATCCCCGCCAGGGCTTCGAGCAGAGCCCCAAGTTGTTTAGGTGAACGGCCTGCGGGAATGTTCAGGGGTCGGTCGGCATGCGCAAGACATCCGTTTGAAATCAAGCCGACCTGAAAACCATCCTGGATATACCGATCTGCAAGGGTGGCGGAGACGCTCACAAGCTGCTCCAATAACTCGGGATAGATACCCTCCCAATGCCGATCGAAGGTGCTCGTGTTGAGGCAGATCATCGCAACCTGCGCAGAGGTAGGCTGAAAGACCTTTACCTGCAGTTGACCAGTGCGAGCCGTCGCCGGCCAATGGATTCGTCGAAACCCGTCCTCATATCGATACTCGCGCACGCCCATGGGTTGGTTCGGGTCTTCAAAGATCCGACGTCTTGACCTGCGATCACCAAACGGATCCTCTGCCGGTAGATCCAAGCGCCCTAGCGGAAAGATCTCTGGAAAAACGGTCAGATATTCAACCTGCTTCCCTTTCCGTGAGAGCTCATACAAACCAAACACATCGCCGGATTGAAGTGTTTCCGGGCCAACCTTGTATACGCCGCGTTTTCGGAAGAGCAATGTGTAGCTCCTGCTCGTCTTCTCAAACCAACGAAGGCTAAAAATATTCGTGAGCAACCCTCGTTCCGGCAAATATGAGGGCGCTAAAATAGCGTCGTCTTCCGGACCTACAGCCAATGGCCAGGGATCTTCGATCCGCAGCCAAGAGAGCGGAAGTGGTTTTTTGTTTTCAACCTCTACTTGCAGCGGAACATGCTCGCCCGGGAAAGCGCGACGGTAATACGGACGGCGGCGATAGTTGACGCCATCAAGAGAGTGTCTACGCCACCAGGAGGTGATGACCAGGAGGACCGCCAGTGCGGCTGAGAACGTGGTTAAATATGGGATATGGGCGATCGCCCCGACAAGGAAAACTACGCCCAAGAAAGGTAGCCAGCGCTCTGGCGACATTTCAATCTTCTACAGGTACCGGAACGGAATCGACGATGTCCGCCACCATCTCTTCCGGTCGCCGCCCGCGCAGCTGCGCCTGAGGGGAGATCATCAGCCGATGTGTGAGCACGTGCGGTGCCATGAATTTAACATCGTCTGGGAGGACGTACTCACGACCTTGTATCGCCGCCCACGCCTGCGAAGTTTGATAGAGTGCCAATGTGGCTCGGGGGCTTGCTCCAAGCTCGATCTCCGCATGCTCGCGCGTAGCACGCGCCACTTTCACAACATAATTGCGAATTGATTCTTCAACACGGATACCCTTGCGCTGTTCTTGGAGTTTGAGGACCTCCTCGGGTGTTGTTACCGCTTCGATCTCCTCCAGAGGGTCATCCGAACGAAAACGCTCAAGGATAGTATTCTCCCCCGCCTCCGAGGGGTAACCGATTTCCACACGCAGCAAAAAGCGGTCGATCTGCGCTTCGGGTAAAGGAAAAGTCCCTTCAAGCTCAATTGGATTCTGAGTCGCGAGCACAAGGAAGGGCCGCGGCTGTGGGTGTGTCACACCGTCTACAGTCACCTGGCGTTCCTGCATTGCCTCCAGCAATGCAGATTGCGTGCGCGGGGTCGCGCGGTTAATTTCATCTGCAAGCACAACCTGGCTCATCACCGGGCCAGGTCGGAATTCGAACTCCTGCTTCTTTTGATTGAACCAGCTTAATCCGGTGATATCCGACGGTAGAAGGTCTGGGGTGAATTGGATGCGCCGGTAGCTAAAGCCGAGAGAGCTGGCCAGCGCGCGCGCGAGCGTCGTCTTGCCAATCCCGGGAACATCTTCAATCAATACATGCCCTTCACAAAGCACGCAAACCATGGTCAAGAGGATGGGTTCATCTTTACCGACGATTACTCTTTGAATGTTTTCCCGCAGCCGGCGGGATGTATCTGCGATCATTGTCACCTCAAATTAAAATCTCGGAATCCGGGGCATAAAATATACCAGAGACCCCATGGATATGTTCATATAGGAATTTTCGAGCGCATGCATGGAGGGAGGACATACTGCCAACATCTGCGTTAATCATCAGCACCCGCGAGAGCAGGCATGTAAGCTGTTCTTAGATTGGGAATTTGAAGGGGAAGGATCAGGCTACATATCCCGCCTGATGAAGTTTCTCTGCCGCCTCAATTGTGGCCGGGATCGTCACCAGGATACGAGTCCCGCGCCCTGGTTGCGAATCGATTTTCAATATCCCATTTACAAGCTCGGCTCGTTCATACAGATTGACCATTCCAAGGCTACCGCGTTTTTCATAGTTGGCCTGAACTTGCTCAACGTTAAACCCGGAGCCATCATCTTCGATTTCCAACAGCAAATTATCTCCCCGGCGTTTCAATCGGATCCAGATATGTTTTGCGTTGGCGTGCTTGCGGGCATTGCTTACGGCTTCTTCAACGATGAAGAATATCACACCCTGCTTGCCGACTTCCATGTCATCGACAATTCCATTCTTTGCCTCGATGACTACATTCTGACCGTGATTCTCCATCGTCTTCTCAGAGAGCTGCTCTAGTGCTCCCAATAACCCTTCCGATTCAAGAACAAGAGGCCGGAGTGTAAAGAGCATTTGCCGGATCTCTTTTGTCGTACGGCGGGCAAGTTCTTCAATTTTAAAAAGTTCTTCTGCAGCTTGAGTTGGTTCACGCTGGAGGAGGCGCCGGGCGAAGTTCACCCTCATTGCGATCGCTCCGATGGATTGTGTTGGCCCGTCATGCAGATCACGGGCAAGTTTGTTGCGCGTGTTTTCCTGGATTTCGGCGATGCGCTCCTTCTCCTGCTCCAGATCGCTATATAGACGAGCATTCTGCAGAGCGACCATTGCCTGTTGTGCGATGGCATCGAGCAGCTCAACCTGCTCCGAGTTGAAAAACCCCTCATCTGGGTGAGCGAAAAGCAGCGCGCCATAGAGGCCCAGACCTACAACAAGTGGGATACAAACAGCGACACGGCAGTTGTGCAAGGTGATGATCCGCTTTAGTTCGACATCCTGGCCTGGATTTTTGCAAATTTGGGATTGCACACTTGCCAATGCTTCTCCCACTACGCCCTGCGCTCCAGGCAGCGTAACTCGTAAATCCGCGGCCGACAGTCCTCGTGCTGAGGTAATATATAGCTCCTCGTCCTCGAAGAGCATCAACGCGCTGATTAACTTAGTCGCTCTTTCACCCTCAAGTGCGCTATTCGCGAGGTCAAGAGTCATCTCAAGCACTCGCTCGTAATTTAGCGTTGCGTTCAAATTTGCCGTCAACACGAGAAGGGATCTGAGCTTCTCGATCTCGCGCTCCAAGGATGCGACACGATTCGTCTTATCTCCTCCATGATTTTGGCTTGAGTTTGAGGCTTTATTTCTATCGCGGCGAGAGCGATCCGAGAGCCAGGCAACAGGGGGCAATGCTAAGAGAAGAAACGCAGGATCGAGCGCAGAAACTAATTTCGGCGCTGATATCAATAGGGCTTTGAGCAGCAATTGTCCCAATTCAATCTGGTACACAATCACATCCTCAGCAAGCTAGAGTAGTATGCCAACTCCCCACCTTGTCTTCATCTCGCTTACGTGAGATATGACATCAGGCAGTCACTCGAGCCACGGTTCTTGCATTTAGTATCGCTCAAAAAACCGAGGTTTTCCCTTACAGTTCCCCTACAAGCTACAGGCAGCTCCATCTCTCGCCGCCAGGAGATCCCCCTCCAAACCAGGAAACTGATTGAACGCTGAATTGAAACCGTTCACGCGGGTGTTTGTATCTTCCTTTCTACCTTGTTCCGGGATAGCACGTGAAGGGCAATCAGTGCGAAGATCATCACCGTAAAGCTGATAAGTTGCGCACTGCGTAAGCTGCCGAAAACAATCGAGCTATCCCCGCGAAAACCTTCGAGAAACAGCCGCGAAATAGCCGAAAGCGCGACGAATAGGGTGAAGATAAAGCCCGAGAAGGACCTTGTTTTTCGAACCTGCAGGGTCACCAGCATGACGCCCACGGCGAATAGGAGCTCGTAAATCTGTGAGGGATGTCTGTCTGCACCCCATAATTCGATCGCCCAGGGGACAGTGGCCGGTGCTCCAAATGCATCGCCGCTCGAGAGATGCGCCAGGGCAACGAAGATCGCAAAAACTGCCGCACCCAGCGTAAGCGTATCAAGCGTCGGGAGAAGAGAGAGCCCTTTACGTTGAGCAAAAATCAGTGCGGCAATGAGCCCTACCGCTATGCCCTCCATGGTGGAAAGTGTATTCAGGTTAAGCGCCAGCAAGTTCAGGGGTTCACTTAAATAAAGATCAATGTATTTCAACGCATACCCTAGGCGAGCACCAATAATCCCGGCGGCGAGAGCGATAAAGATCATATTGCTTATAAGCCCCGGATCTAGCTTATAACGTGCCGTTTCGCGCTCGGCTAGCTGTGAGCCGGTCCATAAACCCGCCAAGAGCAGCAAACCGGGCAATTGAATTGCGAGCGGTCCAATTTGAAGGATGGGGTACATCAGGGCACTCCCTCCAGCAGCTGCTCGACGGTGCTCTGCAGGGTGACTTCGCTCATCGGTCCCCCCACGATCACGCGCTGGATGACCCCTTCCCGATCGATAAAGAATGTCGTCGGCAAGGCGCGCATGAGGTACGTATTTCCAACATCTCCGCTGGTGTCTAGCAGAATGGGGAAAGTCAAGTTGAACTCCTGCACGAAAGCTTCAACCGCAGCGATGCTATCTTGTGCGGTCATATTAACCGCCAGCACCTCCAACTCTCGCTCATGATTCTCGTGATACACTCGCTGCAATGCTGGCATTTCTGCCCTGCAGGGAGGGCACCAGGAAGCCCACAAGTTTAAAACTATCGCTTTTCCGCGCATATCGGAGAGTAAAATCTGGTCAGCGGACAAGCTTTCGAGGGTGAAGTCGGGGGCTAGAAAGCCCTCTCTGGGACTGGGGATCAATCCCCCTGTGGTTGCCTCGGTTGGCACCGCCGAGGCCCATATCCATAATCCGCCCATCATCGCTACCCCGATCACAACCAGCGGCCAGCGTACAGTATCTTGAAGCAGCACGTGGAATTTATTCATCGCCCAGATATTCTACCGCGAGTGGTGTCCCCCATCTCAATATCGAATTACACCACTTTCTAGAATGCTTCTAGTTTATTTTCTAACAGGAAATGAGCATATATGCAGGAGAGTTTCGATAAAGCAAGATTCTGATTTTACGGCGCTTCCAATCCATGCATCTCCAGCAGGTGAGGTTTTGCTAAGATCTGTTCCGTTGGTCCATCACCGACGACCTGCCCCTCATCAATGATGACGGTTCGCTCAAAAAGCTCTGCCACCATGCGCATATCGTGCGTGGCGACAAGCATCGTTTGTGGTAAACCGCGCAGGAGCTGCATCAGCTCACGCCGCCCACGCGGATCGAGTCCGGCCGTGGGTTCATCTAAGACCAACACCTCGGGATCCATTGAAAGGACTGTCGCAATAGCCACACGTTTTTTTTCGCCTTCGCTTAGATGATGCGGAACGCGCGCCTCCGAACCCGCCATGCCAACGTCTTCAAGCGCCTGTCTTACCTTCTGCTCCAATTCCTCTTTTGGAAGGTCCATATAGAGCGGACCGAAGGCCACGTCTTCATAGACACTCTGTGAAAAGAGTTGATCATCCGGGTCCTGGAACACCAGTCCGACCAGGGCACGAATTTGCCTCAGGCTGTCATCGGTCAGTTCTTTCCCACAGACATGGACTTGCCCCTCACCGCGCAGAATCCCGTTCAAATGGAGCAGAAGCGTCGATTTCCCCGAACCGTTAGGTCCGACCAGTGCGGTTTTTTCACCCGGGTTAATGAAAAGGCTTACGCCGCGCAAAGCCTTCCGTCCATCCGGATAGCTGAAGTGAATATCTTGGATATCTAATGTATGGTGCATGCTCTACCTCAAGAACATCAACGAGAGCGATCCGAGGATCAGCAGGCTGAATACGATAAGGCTGACCCAATCGGATCCACGCATCTGGAAGGTTGAATAAGTGCGCATTTCGCCATCATAGCCTCGGGAGGCCATCGCCCCATAGACCCGTTCGCTACGATCAAGCGAACGAAGGAAGAGGCTGCCGACCATAGATCCCGTCACTCGACCACGCCAAATAAGGGAAGGTTTTCCTTTGCCAGGGATCTCCGGGCTGCGCGCAGCACGGGCTCTCATCAGGCGTAAAACCTCGTTAGCTAATACAAAAATATATCGGTACATAAATGCGATCACCGCAACCAGGGGACGAGGAATGCGCAGCGAACACATCGCCCAGACCAAATCAGGAAAGGGCATCGTTGCCGCCAACAGAATTCCAGCCTGGACAGCGATAAAAGTCCGAATCATGATGCTCACGAAGCGGATTGTCCCCGGTTCGGATATTGTCAGATTAAGCGCGGGAAAGCTGATGAGGGCAGGTCCCGGGATAATAAAGGGCAGTGGAGCTGCTGCAAGCAGAAATGGGATGGCAATAAACGATCTCCGCACAGCATAGAGCACTCCAAGTCTTGAAGCGGCCGCATAGCCTAAGATCCCAAGGAATAGCACCCCGAAGGCGATCCAGGATCCTTGTCTTACAAGTCCAACAACGAGAATAAATAAAAGCGTAACCACCACCTTTACCCGAGGGTCCAGGTGGTGGATCAGGCTCTCTCTGTGATGATATTGATCCGTCAGGTCGATATGCAAATCCTAATCCCCGACGGCTCCCCGTTGCACTGAGCTTCGGGCGATGAGCCAGGCCAATCCGAATACGACCAAGGTCCCGACGGCGACGGCCAGAATCGTCGTAAGTACCGGGTCGCTCAGGAAAGGCAGCGTGTAATCCGGCATCAGTTCATAGGATGATTCTTGCGCCAATCCCAAGAAGCCCTGCAACTCAGCGATGAACTCCAGGCCATCCGGGTGTCCTGACGCGAGCGGGGAGAAGGCAGCAACCCCCAATGCAACGAGCAGACCGACCAAGGTGAATGTCGCGGTGCGTCTCCCTGGCGCCGTTTCCCCGGTAGTTAACACTTCCGGTCGACTCGCTTGCAGTAGACTAATAGCCCCGACAGTTATGATCGCTTCGCCCAGTCCGATGAGGGCATGGACGCCAGCCATCGCCGGTAATCCTAAATAGAGTGGTGAAGTGCCTGAGATTGCCAACTCAATGGCTGCGGCGGTCGCGCTGACTACCACCGACAGCCAGGCACCTACAAACCCCCCGATCAGCCGAGATCGCGTTGATGGCCCAAGAAAACGTGTAACGAGCAAATAGACTGCATAGCCGGTAAATGTGGTGATGACACCCATATTCAGGATGTTCCAACCCATCACAAGCAATCCGCCATCCTGGAATAGCAACGCCTGAACAGCGATGACGGCGGTCATGACCAATGTGCCCGCCCAAGGACCTAACACAATCGCCGCGAGCGTCCCGCCGAGAAGGTGTCCTGATGTTCCGGCAGCGATGGGGAAGTTAATCGCCTGGGCGGCAAAAATAAAAGCCGCCAAAATACCCATCAGTGGAACCTGCCGTTCGCCGAGTTGATCCTTGGTTTGGCGAAGGGCAATCCCGATGAAAATCACCGCGAGAAACCACCCAACGATGGATACGCCAATGGAGAGAAAACCATCCGGGATGTGTAAAGGTGTAGGTGAAAAAAGCATTAGCAAATCTCCTTATCAGAGCTACGAGGCTGCCGGCTTCTGTTTACAGATTGGGCAAAGACCCTCAAACGTCAAATGCACCGAATCGATCCTGAAGCTGGTTATCTCTTCGACGCGTCGAGCGAATGTTTCGATTTCCTCCGCTTCCACTTCGAAGATAGAACCACATTCACGACATACAAGATGGCTGTGCGGGTGTTCGGGATCACATAGGGAGAAACGCATTGGCTCTCCCCCAGCGGAGAGCATATTGATCATCCCTGCTCCCTTAAGCGATTCCGCGGTCCGGTAGACTGTAGCGAGGTTCAGTCCCGGCAGGCGTTCTCTCGCCCCCTCATACACTTGCTGAGCAGATATGTGGCCTTCCATGTGCGCGATCGTCTCGAGAATGATCGTCCGTTGGGCAGTTACTCTGTATCCGCGCTCGTGGAGCTGTTTAGCAAGTCGTGCACCGCATGACATAAGCAAACCTTTGTAGTTGCAAAGACTTGCATAAAGATATCATCGAATGGGAACATCGTCAAGCCGATCTTCTGGTCGTCTGTCTCAAATGATTTGTTGAAGCTGGGGCGCACGAAAACGCACACTTTCCAGGACCCTGACAATTGTATCTCACCACCCCGGCAAGAGGATGGTTTCAAAGACAAACATTTGGGTTACGAAGGGGATTGTGTTTCGCATTCCCAACACTCCAAGGCCAGACAAGGACAACCAGTTTTATTGATGTTTCATCCAAGACTCGTTTACTCGATTGATCCCCAGAAGTAAAAAGCGCAGCAATAATCAAGATATTGTACAGATTATCTTGACTTTCTAGATATTATTGGTATAATTGCTATTAATATGCGGTCGCATGATATGAACCTGCAGATCGATAAAAACCCACGTTATAACCTGAACGTTGTTGTTCGCGAGACGGGCATCAAAGCAGACACGCTGCGCGCCTGGGAGCGGCGTTACGACCTACCTCTCCCGCAGCGCTCCACGGGAGGTCATCGCCAATACTCTCAATACGAGATCGAAACGGTAAAATGGCTGCGCAACCAGCGACGGGAGCGAGGGTTGAGTATCAGCAAAGCCGTAGAACTATGGCGAAGCATCGAGGACAGCGGACAAGATCCATTGGCCCAGTCAAGCCCCAAGACGACGGAGTTTTCAATTGCGCCCTTAATCCCCAAAGCTGCTTCGCTTACATCGATGGGTGAAAAATGGCTCGACGCCTGCCTGTCCTACGATGAAAATAAATCGGAACAGGTTCTCGCCCAATCCTTTGCGTTATATCCCGCAGTAACTGTTTGCACGCATATTCTCCAAAAAAGCCTGTCGACGCTTGGACGCCTATGGTATGAGGGAAAGGCATCTGTGCAGCAGGAACATTTTGCATCTGAACTGGCAACCCGCAGGCTGCACGCAATGATCGCTGCCTCTCCACAACCAATCCTGAAATCCAAGATATTAATCGCCTGTCCACCCGGGGAGCAGCACGCGTTTCCCACACTTCTTCTCACATTGTTATTACGCAATCGAGGTTGGGAGGTGATAAATCTCGGTACAAATGTCCCCATGGAGCGATTCAGCTCGGCATTGGAGCAAGTCAAACCAGATTTGGTTGTTCTGAGCGCGATGCGGCTCGAGGCTGCTGCAACCCTCAAGGAAGTCGCGCTATCCCTTGAGGAATACCGGACACCATTAGCATTTGGCGGACACATATTCACTCAAAATCCCGCGCTCGCACGTCGCATCCCCGGTCATTTCCTGGGCGAGGAGATACCTTCATCAATACCAAAGATTGAAAAAATCCTAAGGGGGACCTCGCTTCCGTACGATCGCAACTGGGTGCCCGATGAATTTTCACAATCTATTTCTCATTTCATTGAAACCAGGCCCATGATCGATTCCCATATCGTTAACTGGGCTGGAGGCGAATTCAACCAAGAGGCGATCCGGGATGCCATCGCCCTCGCCAATGATCGCCTGGGCAAGGACATCATCGCCGCGCTTACGCTGGGTGATATCAGCTTCATAGGTACGAATATCCAATGGTTGGAGGGATTGTTGACTTATCGCGACATGTCTGAAAACCTGGTTTTGGAATACCTGACTGCTTATAAAGAGGCCGCCGAAAGGTTGCTGCCGGATTTGGGCCGACCCATCGTCGATTGGCTGGCCGATTACATCCACGATTCCACGAAAGACGGAGATTGAAATGAGCGTGATCATTTCCGGTGGCAGCGGTTTGATTGGCAGCGCGTTGGCAGAAAACCTGCTCGCCGATAAACACGAAGTCATCATTCTCAGCCGAAATCCCCAGAAGGCGAATACCCTGCCAAAGGGTGTAAAGATCGTGGCCTGGGATGGTGAATCTGCGAACGGTTGGGGCGAGTTGGTGGAAGGGGCGGACGCAATCGTCAATCTAGCAGGCGCTAGCATCGCTGGCGAGACTCCCTTCAAGATGCGCTGGACCGCCAAACGCAAATCCGCGATCCTCCGCAGCAGGATCAATGCTGGAAAAGCTATTTCCGAAGCGATCAAAAGTGCGCAGACCAAACCCGTTCTCTTAATCCAAGCATCAGCGGTCGGTTTTTATGGCCCCCTGGAGGACGAATACGTGGACGAGATAACCCCCGGCGGCGATGATTTCCTCGCCGACGTGTGCAAGGAGTGGGAGGCCTCGACCAAAGAAGTCGAAGCCCTCGGTGTGCGCCGCGCCGTCATCCGCACCGGCCTGGTGTTCAGCACGAAAGGCGGCGTGTTCCCTTTGTTACTTCTGCCCTTTAAATTTTTCGTGGGCGGAACCTTGGGGAAGGGAAACCAATATCTCTCCTGGATCCATGTCAACGATGTTGTTGCTGCCATTCGTTTTTTGATCGACGAGGGAAAAACGCAAGGTGTTTACAACCTTGCTGCACCTAACCCTGTAACAAACAACGTGTTTGGCAAGACATTGGGCAGGGTCATCAAGAAACCATCCTCTTTATCCCTACCTGCCATGGCGATGAAATTAGCCCTCGGGGAGGCTTCAACACTTGTGCTTGACGGTCAGCGGGTAATACCAAAACGTCTGCTGGATGCCGGATTCTCGTTCGAATATCCAAATCTAGACGGCGCCTTATTAGATCTCCTGCGACGCGACCTGCGTTTCATGCATCGCTTTCAAGTAAATGCATCGATTAAAGCCGTATCCGATTTTCACCGAAACACCGAAGTCCTCAAGAAGTTAACTCCACTGCCCATACTAGTGCAGTTTAGAAAAGTGGAGATTGTAAGCGAGGGCTCAAGGGCAGATTTTACGCTGTGGTTCGGTCCTTTTCCCGCCCCCTGGAGCGCGAAACACTATGATTTCGATCCACCCAGGGGTTTCAAGGACATCCAATTGAAAGGTCCCTTTTCCTTTTGGGATCATCGTCATACCTTCGTTCAGATCGATGATCAAACAACAGAAGTGGTCGATGACATTACGGCTCAACTCGGTCGACATCCCTATTATGGGCTGGTGAGCAGATTCATGTGGCTTACGCTGCCCATCCTATTTTCCTTTCGTGCCAGGCAAACCAGACGTCTCGTCGAAAAATATTCTCATGAAATCGTTGATGAGTTAGATTGAATGAACACTAAAGTTATCAAGGAAACTTCTTCTCAAGCCCCACGCCGATCGGATATCACCGCGCTTTGGTTCGGGGTATTTTTCAGCTTGGCTTTCACAGGCTTGATCTGGTGGTTAGGTCCGATTTTAGATCGTATCCCATTGCTGCCTGATCAAGGTGCATCCTGGTACTACTGGAAATTACCAGATCCAACCTTCTGGTCCCGCGCTACAGCCTGGGGTTTTTACCTGTTACACCAATTCTCCATGTGGGGTTTGATCTATTACGCCCAGCGGCGGGTAAAAAAATATTCGACAAGCTTGCATGGGGTCAACTATGCCGCTCTGGGCGTCACCAGTTTCTTCATCCTGCTGCATTTGCTTCAGACACACCTTTGGTACGATGGGCTAGCTCAAGATGTATCCATCTGGAGTTCTCAAGCATCGGTTGTGATCTTATTGATCTGGGTTCTGCTTATGGAAAACCGACGGCGGGGGATGTTCTTTGGCAAACCCCTGCCGATATCCCAAAAGATCATTCGCTTCGCACGCAAGTACCATGGATACTTCTTTGCTTGGGCCACCATTTACACCTTCTGGTACCACCCTACGATATCTACTAGCGGTCATTTGATTGGTTTTTTCTACATGTTCCTGCTGCTCCTCCAAGGAAGCCTATTCTTCACGCGTATCCACATTAACCGATGGTGGACTTTGGTCCAGGAGGTTGGCGTACTGATTCACGGTACGATCGTCGCCATCATGCAAGGTAACGAACTCTGGCCCATGTTTGCATTCGGTTTTGGCGGCGTTTTTGTAGTGACCCAAATGTATGGGCTAGGGATATCGAAATGGGTACGCGGGATCCTGTTGGGGTTCTACATCACCTCTGCCTTGATTATTTATAGCGATCGGGGCTGGACATCATTGAACGAGATCATCCGCATCCCACTAATTGATTACCTCGCCGTCTTGGTTCTCGCAGGATTAATCGGACTTGGACTTTGGCTAGCCGGAAAATTCCGACAACCAACATCTGAACAAGGTGCCTAAATAGAGCAAATTAGAGGATATCAACATGCGTAAATTTTCATCCTATCAAATACTCAACATCCTGTTCACCCTGGTAACGATCACGGTGAACGGACTCGCAAATGCGCTTCCATTGAACGGACAGGGAACTGGGGAAATATCCGATCGCTTTGCGGTTTATTTCGTCCCTGGTGGATATGTTTTTTCGATCTGGGGCTTGATCTACCTTGGCTTGATCGCCTTTGCCATATTCCAGGCGCTGCCCTCTCAACGGGATAATCCGCTTTTGAAACGGATTTCCCCGGCATTCTGGCTCGCAAATCTCGCAAACAGCGCCTGGATATTCCTCTGGCATTACGAATTCTTTCCACTCACCCTGCTCGCCATGGGTTCTCTCCTGGCAAGTCTGCTGTATATCTACCGCCAAATCTCCCTCGCACGGCCAGGATTTGAAAGAAATCAGAAGTGGCTAATCCAGCTACCTTTCAGCATCTACCTCGGCTGGATATCCGTGGCAACCATTGCCAATATCTCCCAGGTGCTCTTTTACCTGGACTGGAGCGCATGGGGATTAGACCCTGCGGTGTGGACAGTCATCATGCTGGCCGTTGCGACAACGCTTGGATTGACCTTGCTCGTGAGGGAACACGATCGCGCCTATGGATTGGTGCTGATTTGGGCCTTTGTCGGCATCGCCATCAAGCAATCCACCGAACCTGTGGTTGCGAGTACATCTTGGGCAGCCGCCGGTTTACTTTCCCTGGCTGGTATTGTGTATCCATTTCGAACCCGTTCTTTCATGGGCAGTCAAAGAACATCTCCTATGGAGGACCAAAAATGAACATAAGAATTGTGACCGATTCAACGTGTGATTTGCCGGATGAAGTCATCGAGGCATTAAATATCACCGTCGTGCCCCTGTATATCAATGTCGGCGATCAGGGATATCTTGATAACGTGGATATCTCGCGAACGGATTTCTACGAAAATCTGCCACACTACAGCACGCATCCCACCACCGGAACACCCGGGATAGATACTTTCCTGAAAATATATACAGATTTAGCACACGAGGGTGCATCCGCGATCATCTCCATACACATCTCAGAAAGCTTGAGCGCGACCGTTGATGTTGCCCGGAATGCCGCCGAACAATTTAACGACATTCCTGTTACCGTCATTGATTCCCAACAGCTCAGCCTGGGTACGGGCTTTCAAGTGGAAGCTGCTGCTCGCATGGCCAGGGAGGGAAGGAAATTGGACGAGATCTTAGCAGCAATGCGAGATCTGTCGTCGCGCACGTTCGTCACAGCAGCGCTCGATACCCTGGATTACCTGCGCCGCAGCGGACGCATGAACGCCGTCATGGCCAGCCTTGGAAGCTTGCTGCAGCTAAAACCGATTCTGACGATGTTTAAAGGCGAGCCAGGATCCGAAAGAGTTCGCACGACATCAAAAGCGTTCCAGCATTTGGCAGCTATGTTGGAAGAGCGTCAACCGATCGAACGATTTGCATTGCTGCACACCAACGCTCCTGAGGCTGCGGAAAAGTTCAGGCAGCGCGTCGCGGACCTCATCCCCGTGAATCATGTGTATTCTATGGACATTACACCAGTGATCGGAGCCCACATTGGTCCTGGCGCCGTCGGTTTTGCAGTTATTTCAGAGATTTAGAAGGAGGGAAGATTATGACACTTATAACTTTATTCGGTATTGTTGGGTTGGTCATCCTGGGTTTGATGATCCTTCTCTGGATCATCAGCCTGATCATCAAGGATGCCAGCATCGTGGATATCTTCTGGGGGATGGGTTTTGTGATTTCCGGATGGGTGTTCTTTGCGCTCACGCCTGATGGATTTGCACCCCGCAAGCTCCTATTGATGGTTCTGGTCACCCTCTGGGGGCTGCGTCTCTCCATACATATCGGCAGGCGTAACATCGGCAAAGGCGAAGATTATCGATACCAGAATTGGCGTGAAGAGAATGGTGAGCAATGGTGGTGGCGAAGTTTCTTCAAGGTGTTCCTACTTCAAGGGATCCTAATGTGGGTGATCTCGACTCCCTTGCTGGTCGGCCAGTATTATGCTGAGCCCAGCAAGCTTACCTGGCTGGATTTCCTTGGGGCCGCTATTTGGGGGATCGGTTTCTACTTTGAGGCGGTTGGCGACTGGCAGCTCGCAAAGTTCAGGGCAGATCCTGTCAACAAGGGCAAACTCCTGACATCGGGTGTATGGCAATATACGCGCCACCCCAACTACTTCGGAGATGCTGCCCAGTGGTGGGGGTATTTCCTGATCACCCTGGCGACTGGCAGCGGTTGGTGGTCGGTCTTCAGCCCGGTGATCATGAGCATCTTGTTGCGAAACGTGTCTGGTGTGGTGCTGCTTGAGAAAAGCCTGAAAGAGACCAAGCCCGGGTATGCCGAATATGTCGAATCCACCAATGCCTTCATTCCCTGGCTCCCCAAGAAATATACGAACTAAAGGAGGATGTGGATATGCTGAACGTATTAAAAATCATCGCTGGTATCGCAACGATTCTTACAGGGGTTGTATCTTTGTTTTGGCCTTTAAGTGTGCGTGGATTCACAGGGCTCGAAGTCAGTGGTGGGCGCGGAATTACGGAGATCCGCTCGGTATTGGGTGCCTTCTTCATCGGTCTTGGCGGCGCAGTTTTGTACTTCGACAATACCAAGACTTACCAGATGCTGGGGGTGACATACCTTGCTGTGGCTCTTGTGCGCGCCGTCTCGATGGTTGTCGATAAGTCCGTTGTCTCGTCGAATGTCATCAGTCTGATCGTCGAAGTGATCTTCGGGATCATTCTGATTCTGTAAAGGATTAAACATGAAAATGAATCTCGCTAAGCTTATCGCCATCTTGGGGCTGACCGCAATGACAGTTGTTTTGGTGTACGGGTTCACCTCCGGCGACTTTGGGCAGGATGGTTCTGAAATCCTAAATAACCCGTGGGGCATTGTCTCCATCGTCGATCTGTATACCGGTTTTGTGCTATTTTCGGCATGGATCGTATATAGAGAGAAATCATTAACGCGGTCGCTGATATGGGTGGCGTTGATGATGGTCTTGGGCTTTTTCGCGGGCAGCTTGTACGCGCTCATCGCACTGTTTTCAAGTGGCGGTGATTGGAAGCATTTTTGGATGGGGCAGCGGGCGGATGCGTAGGATCACAGAACTCCGAGAAGAATTTCAATCCATTTTCTCTGGCCGGGGGGCACGTGTATTTGATTCATTCCTCCCCCTTCTTCTCTTTTTTGTGCTATTCGCCTTGGTGGGCATGGATGTCGCGCTGTGGGCTGCACTCGGAAGCGCATTCATCCTTGCCGCGTTACGCATCCTCCAGCGGGAAAGCCTGGTTTACGCTTTGGGTGGTTTAGGCGGCGTTCTTCTGGCTGCTGTCTTCGTACATCCAAGCGGATCTGGTGCCGGGTTCTTCATACCTGGTTTGATCTCCGGGGCGGCGACAATCATACTCTGTGTTATATCTGTTGCCATCAATCGCCCCCTGGTCGCCTTGACAAGTTTCGTCGCCCGCCGATGGCCCATGAATTGGTACAGGCATCCAAGAGTGCTGCCCGCATACAACGAAGTAGCCATTGGCTGGGGTGTGGTCTTCGCCCTACATCTTAGTCTTGAATTCTGGTTGTACCAGCAGGGCGCCGTTGGGACGTTGGGCGCATTGCGCTTGTTTCTGGGGTGGCCTTTCACAATCATCCTGCTGATTCTGAGCTATCTATATGGATTGTGGCGATTGAGAAAATTGAAAGGACCCAGCGTGGAAGAATTTAAAGCCGGCGTAGAAGCACCCTGGTTGGGGCAGCGGCGAGGATTCTAAAATGAGGTTATGGACCATCCACCCGAAATACCTGGACACTCAGGGGCTGACCGGCCTTTGGAGAGAGGCCTTGCTAGCCCAGGCTGTCCTGGCGGGATCCACCAGAGGCTACCGAAGCCATCCTCAACTCATCCGCTTCAAATCACAGCCGGACCCAGAAGGTGCGATGGCGATGTACCTTTCCGTCGTAGTCGAAGAAGCGGAAAGTCGTGGATACCGCTTTGACCGCCGCAAGATCAACACCCATAGAACGGAAAATCGAATCCTGGCTACTCGAGGTCAGTTGACCTATGAATGGATGCATTTGCTACACAAACTCGAAAAGCGCAGCCCGGACGTTCACGGGACGCTATTCCAAACCAGCGATGTCACCCCCAATCCCTTATTCGAGATCATTCCTGGTGATGTTGAACCCTGGGAAAAGAGATAAATTCATTCGATAAGGATTAAGAAAATGAGCCGTCCATCGATTTCAGATTTCCTGACGAACATGGATCAACCGCTGCCCTTTGGTCAAAAAATGCGCAAGCTGGTCGGCAACCTATGGCGCCGGGTGGCGCTTCGACAAAACTGCTGTGGTCATGAAGGCGAGCCAGGATGTTGAAAGGTCGATCGCTCACCCCATGAGGGTGACCATCCCCATTCGCATGCATAACGATCCGTCGAATAAACAACATCATCCAGATTTCACTTCATGTGACGATGGATGAAACAAGCAAAAATAAAAGGAGGAATACGAAATGAATTCAGATACATTAAATAAGGGCGCTGATCTTGTTGGTATGGAGAAGAAATTTGCCGGTCTCCGCCGTTTCAACTTGATTATGGGGTTCTTACATCTCATCCAGGGCGTCTTCATGTGGGTTGTAAGCAACGACACAACCTACCCGATATACACCAATTTCCTCAGTTTTAACACCGAGACCTTCTCTCTCAACCCCGATCCGCAACTTATTTACAATTTGCGTTTTGGACCGGCAGTGGCAACTTTTCTTCTCATCTCAGCGGTCGCACACTTCTATCTTGGCACAAAAGGATACCCGCAGTATGTTTCCAATCTGAAGAAAGGCATGAACCCTGTTCGATTCTATGAGTACGCCTTGAGCTCATCGCTCATGATTGTGCTCATCGGAATGCTCTCTGGACTTTGGGATCTGGGCGCGATCCTATTGATCTTCGGCATCAATGCCATGATGAACTTCTTCGGGATCATGATGGAACTTCACAATCAGAGGACGGAAAAGACGAACTGGATCGCGTTTGTCTACGGTTCGATTGCGGGCATCATCCCGTGGATCGTGATCTTCCTCTACTTCATCGGCTCGGTATCTTCCGGAGATGCGAAACCGCCAGCCTTTGTGTATGCGATCATTCCCACTTTGTTCGTCTTCTTTAACATCTTCGCCATAAACATGGTGCTGCAGTACAAGAAAGTCGGCCGCTGGGGAGACTATCTTTTCGGCGAACGGGTCTATATCGTTCTAAGTCTATCGGCAAAGACTGTTCTGGCTTGGCTTATCTTCGCTGGCACACTCGCCCCTGTATAGATTCACGAGATCTTCCGGCAGGGGGACGAAATATAAATCCACGAAGTTGGCGCCATAGATGCATATATCTATGGCGCCAGCTGGTCGTGATCAGCCCTAGGAACCTCGGATTGTCAAAAGGAATAGATCCAATTAATTCGCAGCCTGATGCTTAAACAATTAGAAAATGGGATGGATGAGTCCAGCGACCGAAACCCATCGAGCGCATGCGCTCGATGGGCAAGTGATCTTGAGTAGGGGACGATGAAGGCTCCTCTTCCTCCCAGATCGCTGGCGAAGAAGGCTTCTCGCCCATAAGCCGCAACCCCACTTTCCTCCGTTGCCAATAATAGACCACACATACACATCCACAAGCAAAGGTCAGGTCTTTAGGTATTTAAAAGAGCGGATCTCTCATCCGCTCTTTTCCAGGTTTGGAACGTTGGTAATTATCAGCTATTTTCCGGACTTTCTTATCCCGGAAGCGTACGCAGGTAGGAGATCAACTCCCAGATCTCCTGCTCACTGAGCAGCGTGCCCCAGGCAGTCATCAACGAATTGTAAGGATCAAAATCCCCCCCATCCGAAATTCGCCAGAACAGATAACCATCGGTATGCGCCTGCATCTTCTCTTGGCTGGTGAAATCGGCAGGTTGTGGATTTAACCCGGCCGCATCAAGCGCTTCGCCGCGCCCATCCTCACCATGGCACTAGCTGCACAGAGCGAAATACGCCTCCTTCCCGAAAGCGATTGCCGTGGGATCGTTCACCTGCGGGTTGACCTTATCCTTATACTCGGGGGGAATGACCAGCGTCGCTTCAACGCCAGTCTCATTGCTTATATAAATAACCCGCGCAGCCCGCTAGCGCGAGAGACAAGATTATCAGTAGGATGAAAATTCTCAGTGTGTATTGTTGTCGCTTCATTGGTAAACTCTCTCCTTCCGCCCTATCAAAGTCGAATACCCGGTCGAGAACGATCCTTGCAAATCGGGTAGAAATGGTGCATAAAGGACAACTTACGCTCCAAAGAGTGACTTTCCCCACTCCCGTTTAAGGAGGCTTGCCAGCATCATCTTAAGGAGTTCCGAACGTCGATAAACGAGGTTATTTATTCGTGAAGGGTGCCAGCGCATCCGATAATCTATTCCAAATCTTGAGTGTAACCCAAGGAAAGTGGGGCGAGCGGATCGCAGAGAACATTGCCGCGAACGCACCCACGGATTGGGTAGTCCACACTTGGGCCGCGCCGCGCGTCTTACCCCCCATCATTGATGATCCAGAGGATTTTCTGCCCCCTTCGCTTCCCCAAGCAGATCTTGTTCTCGCACTGGGCGAAGTCTCGGGCCTTGTACAATTGATTCCCGATATCGTGAAGATGGCTGGTGCAAAGGCGGTTGTCGCCCCCATCGACCGCAACGAATCCGTGCCGCCGGGGCTCGCCACCCAGCTCACCCAGTGGCTAAAAAAGATAAACGTCCCCGTCGCATTGCCCAAACCCTTCTGCTCCTTAGCTGAGGATAGCATCAACCGCAAGCCTTTGGTTGAAACCTATGATGACCCCCTGATTCAGCGCTTCGCAGCGCATTTCGGGAAACCCGCATTTCGGGTAACGGTGGAGGACGAGAAGATTGTCTCCGTCGAGGTTCAGCGCGATTCAGCCTGTGGCTGTGCAAAATACGTTGCTGACAACCTCATCGGCGTGAAAGTCGATGAAGCTGTCGAAAAGACCGGCATGCTGCATCACCACTTCCCCTGCCTGGCAAGAATGAACCAGGACAAGGATTACAACGATACACTCATGCACGTTTCCGGGCATTTTCTCCAGGACGCGATCAAAGAGGGGCTGGGATCAAACCTGTCGACCCTCTACATCAAACCAGCTGGACATATTGACGAGAACCCCTAAGTAGGAGGAGGCGATGAAACAACTTATCCTTGAAATGCCATCCATGTACGCCGACCATCACGTCCTAAAAGTACGGGAGGCGCTGGAGGGGCTCACAGGAATCGAAGAAGCCTATGCCAGCTCCGCATGGAAAAAAATCATGATCTCTTATAAGGAAAAGTCCATAAAACCCGCCGAGATCGAAAGCGCCCTGACGAAAGCGGGATATCCACCGGGAGAGGGAACGACACCCATATTGGTCAAAGCCTCCCCTGATCTAAAACGTGATCCTCAATGGGAGAAGTTAGGCAGCAGGGTCACGGAGACGAATCAGACTGACCTTAAAATGTCAGGGCAATCCCGAGGTTAGTAGATCGGTACAAGGAGAACTTTAAATGGCGAAAAAACTCAGAACCCCAGAAGAAGCCAGCCACGATCCTGCGTGCATCACTCTGCTCGGACTGGCTTGTGAGAATGATATTGAAACCGCCTTCTCGCGCGCAGATTCCATGGCTCCCTGCCCGATTGGATCTGAAGGCATGTGTTGTAAAGTCTGCTCCATGGGACCCTGCAGGTTGGTGAAGAAAGGTCAAACGGGTATATGTGGAGCGACGCTTGAAACCGTCGCCGCGCGTAACTTTGCCCGCATGGTGGCCGCCGGATCGTCCGCGCACTCTGACCATGGCCGCGGTATGGCCTACACTCTTCTAGAGGCAGCCGAAGGTCACGCCCCGGATTACCAGGTGCGCGATCTTGCCAAGCTAGAAGAAATCGCAGGATTTCTTGATGTCAAAGTAGACGGGAAGCCTGTCAATGAATTAGCGCGAGAAGTCGCTCTCGCTGCATTAGCCGAATTCGGCAAAGTGGAGGGCGAGCTTAAATTTATAAGGCGAGCTCCTGCCAAACGCCAGGAGATCTGGAAAAAATTAGGCATCACACCTCGCAATATCGATCGCGAAATCGTTGAGATGATGCATCGCACTCATATCGGGAATGACCAGGATGCCGAGCATATCCTCGACCACGCGCTGCGTTGTTCCATAGGAGATGGATGGGGCGGTTCTATGATAGGCACCGACATCTCGGATATCCTCTTCGGCACTCCAGCCCCTGTGCTTTCCAGAGCCAACCTGGGCATACTCTCAGAGGACGAAGTCAATATCGTCATCCATGGACATGAACCCTCGCTCTCTGAGATGATCATCGCCGCCGCACAAGATCCAGAATTAATCGAGTACGCCATAAGCAAGGGCGCCAAGGGCATCACCATGGGCGGCATTTGCTGCACAGCCAATGAAGCCCTTATGCGCCAGGGCGTGCCGCTGGCGGGTAATTTCCTGCAGCAAGAGTTGGCGATCCTGACCGGCGCGGTTGACGCCATGGTGGTTGATATCCAGTGCATCATGCAGGGCATCGTGAAATTGGCTGAAAATTACCAAACGGTGATCATCACCACCTCACCGAAAGTCAAGATCACCGGCGCCACCCACATCGAATTCGACGAACGCCGGGCAATGGAAATCGCCAAGGATATCGTACGTTTAGCGTGTGATCGCTTCCCAGAGCGAGGCGAGACGCACATTCCAGACGAGTCCACTGATGTAGTCCCGGGCTTCTCCCACGAGTACATTACCTACGCTCTGGGCGGATACTACCGCAGTTCCCTCCGACCTCTGAACGACGCCATCATGTCCGGTCGTATTCGTGGTGTGGTAGGCAATATCGGCTGCAACAACGCTCGTGTGCGCCATGATGATGCCTTTTACCGCGTTGTTACCGAGTTCCTGAAGAATGATGTGCTTGTAGTCGAGACCGGCTGCGGCGCCATCGCCAGCGCCAAGCAGGGGTATATGACCCCAGAAGCCGCGCTCGAGCACGCCGGTCCGGGTCTGCGAGAAATCTGCGAGACGGGTGGCATCCCACCAGTTCTGCACCTGGGCTCCTGTGTGGACAATTCCCGTATCTTGACCGTGCTGGCTCAAATGGCAACCGAAGGTGGGCTTGGCGACGACATCAGCGACATTCCCGCTGTGGGCATGGCGCCCGAGTGGATGAGCGAGAAAGCCATTTCCATCGCTACCTACTGCGTCGCCTCCGGAGCCTATGTCATCATGGGACACTCCAGCCCCGTTTCGGGGGTGGATGAAGTGATGAGACTCATTAGTGATGGCTGGGAAGAGAAAGTCGGCGGAAGGATGGAATTTATCGCCGATTCAGATGAGATCGTCCGCCGGTCGCTGGCCCATATCGACAAGAAACGGGCCGCCCTCGGTTTACCTGAATATGATCCCAACAAGTGGGGCCAGAGCGGTGACTGGAGAATCCAGGAATTCGTCGAGCTGCCATTTGCTGAGAAAATCGAAGCCGCCTACGGCAATTCGGCGAAGTAGGGAGGAGTTAAAACATGTCACGTTATATCGCTACTCGCGCAATCCGCGGAGCCAACGCTATCGTAGCCGAAGCCGAGGCACTGTTGCAGAAGGCGATCGCCGACAAGGGTGCCGATCACCCTGTGGCTTTCCCCAATACTGCATATTTCCTTCCCGTAATGTACGGCATGTTGGGCACCGAGGTTGAAACCCTCGGTCAGATAGAACCTATCTTGGAACATGCCAAGAGCCTGCTCCATCCCCTGCCCGACGAGAAGCTCTGGGTTCCCTACCTGGGTGAGACTCTGGACTGCGGCATGTCGACCCTGCTCGCTGCAGAAACTATCGAGGCAGTTCGCTTCGTCTATGGTGAGCAGCCCGATCCATATCCGGGAATAGAGCTGGCCGGTGTTACCGACTACTCGAATTTTGGCGGGAACGGATCCGCCCCCCTCACGGATGGCCATCTCAACGGGCCCATCGACGACATCCAACTTCGTTCATGGGGCATCCAATTAGTGGATGGCCGCATGCCCGGCTTCGCCGCCGTCATCGGCGCCGCCCACTCCAATGAAGCTGCCGTTGCCATCGTACGCGAACTCCAGCGCCGCAGCATCCTCACTTTCCTCGTAGGCAACGTCAACGGCCGCTCGATCATCGACCAATTAGTCGAAGAAGGGGTGGAGATGGGTTTCGATACCTACATCATCCCCTTCGGACGCGATACGCTTTCGGCTATCTATCCTGTAGGCTTTGCCACCCGATCGGCGCTAACCTTCGGCGGCATGAAAGGCGGCCAGTGGCGGGATATCCTGCTATACAACAAGTTCCGTGTCTTCGCTTTTGCGCTAGCACTGGGCGAGGTGGATGACTTGAAATACGCCGCCGCTGCCGGGGTGCTCTCCTACGGCTTCCCCGTGATCGCCGATACCGTGATCCCGGAGATCCTGCCCACCGGCGTCACCCAATATGAGCACGTTGTATCCATGCCCTGGAACGAGATCGAGGGCGAGACAGAAGAGGAAAAAGCTGCCAAGCTGGTCCAAAAGTGTATTGAGGTGCGTGGTGTCAAGGTTAAGATAAGCGAAGTTCCAATTCCCGTACCTTACGGTTCTGCCTTCGAAGGCGAGGTTGTACGCAAAGCTGACATGCGCGTCGAGTTCGGCGGGAAATATAGCCGCACTTTTGAATACCTCTACATGGACAAAATGGAAGAGGTCGAAGATGGAAAGATCGAGCTCATCGGCCCCAGCTTTGACGACATTGAGGAACATGGTTCTATGGATCTCGCCATCTTGGTGAAAGTCGCTGGGCGCAAGATGGAGAAGGATTTCGAGCCTGTGCTCGAACGCCAAATCCACTACTTCATCAACGGCGCCTCCACCATCCAACACATCGGTCAGCGCGACATCGCCTGGATACGGATCAGTACTTCTGCCGCCGAGAAGGGCTTTAACCTGAATCACTTCGGAGACATCCTCTACGCCCGATTCCACGAGGATTTCGGAAGCATCGTCGACAAGGTCGAAATCACGCTTATCACCGATCCAGATCTTCACGCCGAGTGGCTTGAGAAGGCTCGCGGGTCATTTGAGGAGCGCAACGTCCGCCTGGGTTCAATGACGGACGAGAGCGTGGATGACTTCTACTCCTGCACGCTTTGCCAATCGTTCGCTCCCGACCATGTGTGCATCGTCAGCCCGGAGCGGCTCGGACTTTGCGGGGCCTACAACTGGCTGGACTGTAAAGCCTCATTCCAGATCAACCCCACAGGACCGAACCAGCCGATACGGAAGTCTACCCAGCTCGACGAGGTGAAGGGTTACTTCGTAGGTGTGAACGAGTACGCGGTTCAAGCCAGCCATGGCACGGTCAGCGAAGTCTCGATGTACTCCATCATGGAAAATCCCATGACGGCCTGCGGCTGCTTCGAGTGCATCGCTATGCTGATCCCTGAGGCCAATGGCATCATGATCGTCAGCCGTGAGGATACGAGCATGACCCCGACCGGCATGACCTTCTCAACACTGGCCGGAATGGCAGGCGGTGGTCTTCAGACGCCAGGCGTGATGGGCATTGGGAAGTTCTACATCCTCAGCCCGAAGTTCATCTCGGCAGACGGCGGTTTCAAGCGAATTGTATGGATGTCATCGATCCTGAAGGAACAAATGGCCGAGCAGCTCAAGGTCGTCGCTGAGCGTGAAGGGGATCCCGACCTGATCGACAAAATCGCCGATGAGACCATCTGCACCGACGTTGAAGGTCTCTCGGCCTACATGTCAGAAAAAGGCCATCCAGCACTGGAAATGGATCCTATGCTTTAAGACAGCAAAACCGTGGGATATCTCCCGGGCCTCACGCGGCTGCAGCGCCGATAACTTATCTAGAAGCGCTTCCACCGACATTGTCCGGAGACCTAATCCTATGAATTTGGAGGAAAGAAACCTATGACCGTTGAAATCCCCAAGGAAAAATGGAGCGGACAGGTGCGCGAGGTCACGATCGGCGCTACCGCAGAGGATGGCGGTACACGTACGCAAACGCTGACAATCGGCGGTGAGTCAACACTGCCATTCCTCAATTTTGAAGGCAATATCCCACACCGCACCGCGCTGGCGATCGAGATTCGCGACCGCAAACCTGACGATTGGTCCCCGCTGCTGCTGGAAGCATGGGGGGAAGCCATGGAGAGTCCCGCCGCTTGGGCAAAAGCCGCCGAAGAAGCGGGCGCGGATTTAATTTATCTAAAACTCAGCCTCAAGACTGCCGATGGTGAAGAAAACACCCCAGAGAATGCCCGATCGGTAGTCCGTGAAGTCCTCGACGCCACAGGGCTGCCGCTGGCAGTCGGCGGACCCGGACAGGCCGAGATCGACAACGAGCTTCTCGTTCCGGTGGCGGAGGAGGCTCAGGGAGAACGCATCCTGCTCGGCATATGCGAGGAGGGCAATTACCGTACGATTGTCGCCACCGCCATGGCAAACGACCACCTGGTGCAATCAAAAACCCCCATGGATGTCAACCTCTCCAAACAGTTGGTGATTCTGATCAGCGACATGGGAATGCCGCTCGAACGTATCGTGATGGACCCGACAACAGGCGCGCTTGGATACGGGATCGAGTACGGTTATTCCGTGATGGAGCGGCTTCGACTCGCCGCATTGCAGGGCGACACAATGACCCAACAGCCGATGCTCGTCAACCCCGGTGAGGAAGCCTGGAAAGTCAAAGAATCCAAAGTAGGCGAAGGCGTTCCGGAGAGCTGGGGGGATTGGCAGAACCGTGCGTTGGAATGGGAAGCCTTAACCGCTTCTACTTTAATCGAGTCGGGAGCCGACATGCTCATACTCAGACATCCACAAACCCTTAAACGGGTAAAAGCCATGATCGACGCGCTGCTGGCACCAGCGGCGTAGTTCGGCGGAGGGTAAATATGGCACTTTCAGGTCTAGAGATCTACAAACTCCTTCCACAGACCAACTGCAAGGACTGTGGCTACCCTACATGTTTGGCATTCGCCATGAAGTTGGCGGCCAAACAGGCTGCACTCAAGGATTGCCCCCACATAAGCGATGAGGCTGCCGAGAAACTCGAAACCGCTTCAGCCCCGCCCATCCACCTTGTCGAACTGCATGGCGAAGATGGGAAAGTCGAAGTTGGCAACGAGACAGTCATGTATCGACATGAGAAGACCTTCTATCATAGACCGGGAATCTTCCTGCGCGTCCGAGATGACGAAGATCTCGAGGCGCTGAAGGTGAGGGTCGCCGAGGCGGATGCCTACTCCGTCGATTATGTAGGCATTGACCTCTTTCTGGACGGTTTCGCCGTTGAGGCCGCATCAGGAAATGCAGACAGCTTCAAGAAGACGGTTGCCGCCGTCATCGCCGGCTCCAAGAAACCGTTGATCCTGATCGCACCCGAGCCCGAACTCGCAAAGGCGGGTTTAGAGGCAGTAGATGGTTCACGACCGCTCTTGTACGCCGCCAACGCGGACAACTGGGAAGCGATGGCAGAAATTGCAAAGGACGCCGATGTGCCGCTAGTCGTGCACGCCGAGAATCTTGACGATATGGCCGACCTGACCCAGAAAATCCAGGATACCGGTCTTGAAGATCTCGTCCTCGACCCAGCCGCAGAAGGGTATCTGGAATCTCTACATACCTTCACAACGCTGCGGCGGTTGGCGCTGAAAAGCAATTTCCGTCCACTTGGATTCCCGATTATCAGCTTCCCCGGTGCACAGGAGGGCGTTGACGAATCCCTACTTGCGGCACAGCATATTGCTAAATACAGCGGGTTTATCGTCATCGAGAAGTTTGAACCTGCCGTTCTGTATGCCTTACTTGTACTGCGCCAGAATATCTATACCGACCCGCAGAAACCGATCCAGGTGAAGCCGGGCATCTACGAAATCAACAACCCGACGGAAGACTCTCCTCTGATGGTCACTACGAACTTCTCCATTACCTATTTTGCGATCGCCAACGAGATCGAAGGGACCGGTCGACCCGGCTGGCTTTTAGTGGCGGACGCCGAAGGGATGAGCGTTCTCACAGCCTGGGCTGCAGGGAAATTCGACGCTGAACGCATCGCCAAAGACGCGAAAGCATTTGGCGCGGAGGATAAGGTCAAACATAAGAAAATCATTCTCCCTGGTCATGTTTCCGTGCTCTCCGGAGAATTGGAGGAGGAACTTCCTGGCTGGGAGATCCTGGTCGGCCCGAGGGAAGCCGTAGATATCGGCTCCTACTTAAAGGCTGTGTGGCAAGAATGACCATGAGGGGCGCCCACCTTTCGACCTTGTAAAATCGACTCCTTGATCGGATGAGTTTTTTTATCTCTTCCGATCAAGGTTTCAACATCGCCGAGACTACACCCTTCTGTGACGCCACAACAGACGCGGAAAGTTGTTAGGGTCCTATGCCTTCACAAGTATCATGGCGTTGATTATCCATGGCCACACATAAAGTAAAGTTCCTGCCAGAGGAGAAGTCTGTTGAAGTCCCCACTGGCACCTTGATCACAGAGGCTGCCTCCTCTGCTGGCTTGGAGGTCACTCAACCCTGTGGAGGACAAGGACGCTGCGGTCGTTGCGCGGTGAAGGTTGAATCTGGCTCTGTGCGGAGACGCTCTACGATCCGCCTAAATACAGACGACCTGGACGCGGGCTGGGCGCTTGCCTGCCAATCGCTGATTGAAGGCGACGCAGTGATTTCGATCCCCGATCAGGAACGGATCGAACGCCGTCTGGTCACCGAACACACTGCCCGCGATATCGAGCTTCCCTTCAAGTACGCTCCTGAAAAACTACAAAGCATCCAGACCCACCAACTTTCCCTAAATCCACCCTCCCTGGAAGACAGTCAGGATGACCTTTCACGCTTGCAAGTTGGGCTGCGCGAATTGGGCTATGACCCACTTGAGATCTCGTTGCCGCTCCTTCGGCGCATCGGTTCAGTTCTGCGCGCATCTGACTGGAAGCCGCACATCCTGCTGGAGACCTCAACAGCAAACGGTAGTTCTGCACGGTTGATTGACATCGATTCTGCTCCATTTCATCCGTATGGTGTGGCGTTGGATATTGGCACCACAACCGTTACCGCGTATCTCGTTGACCTCGTCAGTGGAAAAGTGAAAGCTTCCGTAGCCGAGTACAATGGCCAGATCGCGCGCGGCGAGGACGTAATTTCTCGCATTATCTACGCCGGCAAGGGAGACGGCTTAAGTGAACTGGGCACGCTAGTTCGCGAGACGATTCAGATCTTGCTCGAAAAGCTGCAGCGTCGAACTGGGATCCCACCTAATGAGATATTCAAGGTCACCGTCGCTGGTAATACGACGATGATTCACCTATTCCTCGGATTGCCGCCGGAGACAATACGGCTGACCCCTTATATACCAGCCGTTAATCACCCCCCTCGTTTCCTGGCGAGCGATCTGGATTTACCCTTCCACCCCCTGGCTTCTGTAGACTGCCTGCCCGGCGTCGCCTCCTATGTGGGCGCGGACATCAGTGCAGGTGTACTTGCATCCGGACTCTCCGAAAACGACGCTCTCACCCTCTTCATCGACGTCGGAACGAATGGGGAAATTGTGCTCGGCAATCGGGATTGGATGCTTACCTGCGCCTGTTCAGCTGGACCTGCTTTCGAAGGAGCCGGGGTGGTGGATGGGATGCGTGCCACGAAGGGCGCAATCGAAGAGGTCTGGGTCCATACAGACACCTTCGAACCGACGTATCGAGTGATCGGTGGAGGAAAACCTCGCGGCATCTGCGGGTCAGGTTTGATCTCACTCTTAGCTGAGTTATTCGTCACAGGAGTAATCGATCGGTCGGGTAGCGTAAAACTAGACCTGGAAACGCCGCGCGTTCGGCAAGGGGATCACGGACCTGAATACGTCGTTGCCTGGGCTGATGAAACCGACTCAGGACGTGATATCGTCCTGACGAAAGTGGATGTGGACAACCTCATGCGAGCCAAGGCAGCCATCTATGCCGGGTTCAGTGTCCTAGCGGACAGCATCGGCGTGGATCTGGCGGATGTTCAGCAGGTTCTGGTCGGCGGAGCTTTCGGAAAGTACATCAACGTCGAAAATGCCATCAATATTGGGCTTCTTCCCGATCTCCCCTGGGATTCTTTCCATTTCCTGGGCAACACAGCCGCCCTCGGTACGTACATGGGCTTGCTCTCTAACGACTCGCGTGAGCAGATCCATGAGATTGCCAATCGTATGACCTACATGGAGTTATCGGCCGATAACTCCTTTTTTGACGCATTCACCGCGGCATTGTTCCTGCCGCATACCGACATCAGTCGCTTTCCGAGTGTGGCAAAGATCTGGGAAGATGAGGACGGTCAAAAGCAAGAGGAGAAGTAACACTACCAGACTAGAAAAGCACTTCTTGAGCCAACCTAATACAGCAAAATCCCATCGGATAAAACGATCATACCAAGACGATCGTTTACTGGCGCAGGTATTTTCCAAAGGAGATGGTATTAATGCCCAAGACAATCGCACTCGCGGGTAAGGGTGGTACAGGCAAAACCACCATTGCCGCCCTACTGATACAGGGTCTCATGCGCCGCATTCCTGGTCCGCTGCTTGCCATCGACGCGGACCCAGCCGCAAACCTGCACCTCGCCCTCGGTCTTCCAATGCCGACGACGGTTGGAGATATACGCGAGGATATGTCGGACACTGCCCAGAAAGGCGAGTTGGGCGTGGCGATCAGCCGACATGATTATCTCACCCACGAGGTTCAAATGGCGCTGGAGGAGGGCGAGCAGGTCGACCTCCTGGCGATGGGACGTCCGGAAGGTCAGGGCTGCTATTGTGCCGCCAACCACATGCTGCGGACAGTTATCGATAACATAGGCGATACGTACAAGTACGTCGTGGTTGACAACGAAGCCGGTATGGAGCACATTAGCCGACGGACTACACGCGATGTCGACCTGCTTTTGATCGTATCTGACCCCACAATTCGGGGTATCAAAACCGCCGGACACATAGGCAAGCTCGCCGATGAGATCGAAATCGACGTGCGCCGCAAGATGTTGATTTTAAATCGAGTGGCCGGAGCCCTGCCTGGCCCTTTGCAGGAAGCTGTTGATGAATTAGATCTGGAATTGGGTGCCGTAATTCCAGCGGATCCCAAGGTTAATGAACTGGATGCTCTCGGTCAGCCGCTCATTCAACTGAATGGCGACTCGCCTTCATACCGTGAGATAGAAGCACTTACTGAGAAGATCCTTCGCGATATTTGAAGATGTGCCACACACAGTCAAGGCACAGAGGAGAAGATCTATGTTAAAGATCGGCGAAAACATCCATATCATTGCTCCAAGTGTAAAAGAAGCCCTAAAAGAACGCGATGGCGGCTTCTTCGTCGACCTGGCGCGCAAGCAGAAAGAAGCCGGTGCAGACGTCATCGACCTCAACATCGGTCCGCGCAAAAAAGACGGCCCCGAAGTCGTCGAATGGCTTGTGGACTGCATGAAGGAAGCCGTTCCCGGGATGACGATTTCCTTTGACACGACCAACTTGACCGCGATCGAAACCGGCTTGAAGCTGTGGGGGTCCAACGCAATCGTCAACAGCACCTCCGCTGAGGAGGAACGTCTGGAGAAGGTTCCACCAGTGGCGGCAAAATACGACGCCAAATTGATCGCCCTCTGCCTGGAAAAGAGCGGCATCCCGGTCCATGCCGATGCCCGTATCGGCATAGCCATGGAGAAGCTGATCCCTCGCGCCGAGGAAGTCGGCATCCCCATGGAGAACCTACTGGTAGACCCGCTGATTCTCACCGTCTCCGGAACCCAAGAATACGTGCCGGAAGCGATCGAGACCGTGCGTATGTTGAAGATGGTCATGGACCCCGCACCGATGACCGTCGTGGGTCTGTCGAACGTCTCCAACCAGGTTCCGAACAAAATGCGGCCGCTTCTGGATCGAGTTTACCTGGCCATGTTGCTCGCCGTTGGCCTCGATGCGGCGATCATGAACCCACTCGACAAGGAATTGATAGGCGTGATCCAATGCATTGAAACCCGAGACGACAGCACACCGGTTAAAGCGCTCTACCTGAAACTATTCGATCGGGTTGCTGGTATGGAACAGCTTCAGCCGGAGGATGTAGATATGTCCGATCCGCTTCAGGCGGAAATCTGGAAAACTGTGCAAGTCTTGCTCAATCAGGTCATTTATACCGATTCGTATCTTCAGTTCTAGACGTAAAGAACCCCGAGAACTTCGAGGTTTTTTGCGAAAAAGTTTCGGCACCGAGCTTGCCGATCTTTAGGAGGTTCTACAAATGGCTGAAAAAGCCCCCCTCAACATTGAGGAATTGCTGGCGAAAGCCGAAAAACCATCTGCGGATGCCATGCTGATGCACCCCTTCTACAAAGGCAAGGTAGAAGTCGCCTTGAAGAGCTGCGTCCGCGACTTCGATGATTTTGCCATCTGGTACACACCGGGCGTCGCCGCGCCCTGTCGTGCGATAGAAGCAGACCCAGAGCTCGTGTACGAACATACGCATAAGGGCAACACCGTGGCCGTCGTCTCTGATGGCACACGCGTTCTCGGGCTTGGCGACATCGGCCCTAAAGCCGGCATGCCTGTAATGGAAGGAAAGGCGCTTCTCTACAAATACCTGGGCGGCGTCGATGCCTGGCCGATCATGCTCGACACAAAGGATGCCGATAAGATCATCGAGTCGGTGCTGTTAATCCAGCCCGGATTCGGTGGGATCAACCTGGAGGATATCTCCCAACCTAAATGCTTCCGCATCCTGGATACATTGCGCGAACAAGCAGAAATCCCCGTCTGGCACGACGATCAGCAGGGTACAGCGACAGTCACGCTCGCAGGGCTGATAAACGCCTTGAAGCTGGTCGGTAAAAAGATCGGCGAAGCCCAGATCGTGTTCGTCGGTGCCGGCGCTTCCAATGTCGCCAACTCACGCCTGATCTTCGCTTCCGGCGCCACGCCGGCGCTGTGCCGCGCTGTCGACAGCAAGGGTATTCTGCACAAGAAGCGCAAGGATCTTGAGGAGCGCAAGAACGAGTACGTAGACAAGTGGAAGCTCTGCCAGATCACAAACGAGGAAGGGCGTGAAGGCGGCATCCCCGAGGCATTGGACGGCGCCGATGTGGTCATCGCTCTATCCAAACCAGGTCCAGGTACGATCCAACCGGAATGGATCAGTAAAATGGCGAAAGACTCTATCGTCTTCGCCTGCGCGAATCCAGTGCCGGAAATCTGGCCTTGGGAGGCTACAGGGGCGGGCGCGGTTGTCGTAGCCACCGGACGCTCAGACTTCCCCAATCAAGTTAATAACTCGCTCGGCTTCCCGGGCATCTTCCGCGGCACATTGGATGTGCGCGCCTCAACGATCACTGATTCGATGTGCCTCGCCGCGGCCACTGCTTTAGCGGAAATGGCTGAAAAGAAAGGTCTCTCTCCGGAATATATCCTTCCCACGATGGACGAATGGGAGGTCTTCCCGCGCGAAGCCGCGGCTGTCGCAGTTAAGGCGGTCGAAGAGGGGATCGCTCGCACACCCCTGACCTATGAAGAAGAGATTAAGAACGCCGAGGCGATCATCCGCCGCTCGCGTGGCCTGACGACGCATATGATGGAAGAGGGTTTCATCAAACCCTACACACCTTAGGTTTGCGTGGTCGTAACCTGAAGAAAGAATAGCTTGATCATTCCGGAGCGTAGCGCACCAATAAATGCGCTGGAAACATAGCGCATACCCGCTTCAAATCCCTGGTTTACCCTGATGGGATAGGTACGCTTCCTGAATGAAGATTGTCCCCCGCCCCTTGTGATATCTGGCACTATTCGCTAAAGGGACGGGGGAGTTACCATATCGGGTAGGAATAACCCGAAATAAACAGGGCTGGTGGAACTCACCAGCCGTATATTTGAATAGAGAAATGGACTGGTTTGTATGACGGATTCACAGGAACACGGCCTGATTCCAGGCAGAGGAAGCGATACTGTTAACAGCGCATTGGTTATCGGTGGGGGTGTCGGAGGGATGCGGGCTGCCCTCGACCTCGCAGATGCAGGGATCCATGCCTACCTTCTCGAAACGACCCCCTCCCTAGGAGGCCGCGTAGCCCAATTGGGTTTCATGTTCCCCACACACGACTGCGTTCTCTGCCGGGGGACCTCAGATCATGGCTTTGGCTGCACCAGACCATCCATCACGCCGACCTTACTCGATCACAACCGCCATCCAAACATCACCCTGCTCACATCCTCCGATCTAGTGAGCTTCGAGGGCGAGGCGGGCGACTTTCATGTTCAGTTGTTACAACACCCTCAATTCGTCGATCCAACCCTGTGCACCAACTGCGGACGCTGTGCCGAGGTTTGCCCGGAGATTCGCCCAAGCGGCTTTCAGTTGGGTTTAAGCACGCGTAAGATCATCGACAAATCTGCCCCTCGCTCCGTGCCGGACACGTTCTACATGATTGAACCCAGTGAGAATTGCGCGGATTGCGGTGAATGTTTGAAAGTATGCCCCACAAACGCCATCAACATCGAGGCGCAACCCTGCGACCTGGAGATCCATGTCGGTGCGGTGATTCTGGCGGTGGGATTCCAGCCCTTCAACGCGGAGGAGATGCCCGAATTAGGGTACGGCAGAATCCCCAACGTCATCACTTCAATGCAGTACGAACGCCTAGCTTCACGCTCGGGTCCCACCGAAGGGGTCGTAAGCCGGATCTCAGATGGCAAGATCCCAGAACGGATCGCTTGGCTGCAGTGTGTGGGTTCGCGCGACCAGGTCAACCCCTACTGCTCTTCAATATGCTGCATGTACGCCACGAAGGAAGCCATACTCGCCAAGCAGCGCATTCCCGATGTCGAATGCCATATCTTCACCATGGACGAACGCGCTTTCAATAAGGAATACAACATCTACTACAACCAGGCGCGTGACAGCTTCGGAATCAACTACACACGCTGTCGGATTTCTTCCGTGGAGGAAGACCCTGAAACCAGCGAGATCATCCTTCACTACCCCGGCGGGCGGAAGCACGAGGAATCGGCTCCCGGGCAAGGACCTCGTCAACAAGAACGCTTCGACTTGCTTGTTCTGGCTGTCGGCATCCGGCCGCCGGCAAAGGCTGTCGAAATCGCCAACACCTTAGGTATAGAACTCAACGAATATGGTTTCTGTGAGACCGATAAGTTCTCTCCCCTGGCGACATCACGACCCGGGGTTTTCGTTTGCGGCGCCTTCGCCTCCCCCAAGGAGATCGCAGAAACTATTTTGGACGCTTCCGGTGCAGCAGCTGAAGTGATGCGCCTGTTGCGCGAAAATCTCGGGGGTCGGAAATTCAACACGTCCAATCCATTTATCTCTGAAACCGATATTCCCGAGAAACCTTTAAAGGACAGTGAAATACCCGAAATCGCCGTCGCATTGTGCGGTTGTGCGGGTGAGATTTCCAGGGTTGTGGATCTTGAGCGTGTGGCTGCCTTTGCAGGTTCGCTCACCGGTGTGACCGGAGTTGAAATTTTCTCGTTGGCATGCTTAAACCCCGATCAAGAAGCACTGCGGCAGTTCATCCAGGAGAGTGGTGCGAACCGGATCGTCATCGGAGCATGCAGTCACCGTACCCACGAGCCTTTTTTCCAGCGCTTGGTGAGCGAAGAGGGTTTCAATCCCTACATGATGGAGATGGTCAACTTGCGCGAGCACTGCTCATGGGTGCATCCTAATGACCCTGAGGGCGCCACACGCAAAGCGGCCGAATTAATTCGCATGGGCGTCGAGCGCGTGCGCATGGCCCATCCCATATACAAGGAAGAGCGCGAGCCCGTGCGCGCCGCGCTCGTAATTGGCGGCGGCTTGAGCGGTATGACTGCCGCCCTGGCGATTGCTGATTCAGGATACGACGTCCACCTCGTCGAACGGCAGGGGGAACTAGGAGGTAATCTCCATCATATTTACTACGTCGCCGAAGAAGAGAACCCGCAACGTCTGCTCAGAGATCTTGTCAACCGCACTGTCGGGCACGAAAATATCCGCCTCTACCTGAACAGCGTTGTTACAACTCACACAGGTAGCGTGGGAGATTTTCGGGCGCGCGTTCAAACGAAAGCCCCCAACGGATCCTTATCGAAGAATGAAATTCGCCACAGTGTCGTCCTCGTCGCGACAGGGGGGAAGGAAGCTTCCGGGAAGCTGTATCTCATGGGGCAGGATCCACGCGTCATCCCCCAATCTGAACTCGAGGAGATCCTCACCCACCGCCCGGAGAGGACATCACGGCTGCGATCGGTGGTCATGATCCAATGCGTTAAGGCATATGACGGGGTTGAGTATTGCTCGCGAATTTGCTGTACAAATACGATTAAGAATGCCCTGCGGCTTAAGATGCTCAACCCGGAGTGTCAGGTTGTAATCCTGTACAAGAACATTGTCACCTACGGCTTCCGGGAAAAATATTACCTTGATGCGCGTCGGAAAGGCGTACTCTTCGTGCGCTACACGGACGCGGAACCTCCGAGCGTTTCCCTCGAACATCGCGGCGCCAGCCAAGCTCTGGTGGTCTCCGTGCACGAGCATATCTTCGGCGAAACACTAAAATTCGAGCCGGACCTTCTCGCGCTGAGCATGCCCGTAATTCCTTCCCGAGGCACGCAAGAACTCGCCGACATGCTCGGCGTATCACTATCGCCGGAGGGTTTCTTCCTTGAGACGCATCTTAAAATGCGGCCGATGGAGTTCGATGATGAAGGTATCTACCTTTGCGGTATGGCGCATTACCCAAAGTTCATCGAGGAAAGCATCTCTCATTCACTTGCTTGTGCTGGCCGGGCGTTGACCATTCTCAGCCGTCCTATGCTCCATCTGGGCGGCGTGATCGCCGAAGTCGATAGCACGAAATGCACCGGCTGCCTCACTTGCGTCCGAACCTGCCCCTTCGGCATTCCGGAGATGCGGTACGATCTGTGTGGGGTCGGAGAATTGGGCGGTTCAGCATGGATCGACCCCGCCCGGTGTCAGGGTTGCGGCACCTGCACTGCAGAGTGCCCGGCACATGCCATTCAATTGCATCATTATCTTGATGAGCAGATCCAAGTTGGGCTAGGCGCGTGGAAAGTCCCCACTACGGTATCCGGGGATTAGGGGCTCCTGTCGATGGTTGTAATCGAAGTCGCCTACATTGTCTACCTTAATGAAGAGCTTTGCGATGGCTGCCGAATCTGCCTGCCCGCATGCAACTTTAAGGGACTGATCTCCGTCCCCGGCGAACGCATGCCCATGGTCAACCCGTGGTCATGTACCGGCTGTGGTAAATGCGTGACCACCTGCCCCCAAGGCGCACTCACTTTGCGCCCCAAAGAACAAGAATGAGCAAAAACGAGACTTTCACCCCCGAAATTACGCTCTTCACCTGCATTTACTGCGGATATATGGCTGGCGATACCGCAGGAGCGCTGCGGCAGGAATATCCAGCCAACGTCAAGATCGTGCGCTTGCCCTGCACCGGGAAGACAGACATTCAATACCTGCTCGATGCCTTCGCGGATGGCGCCGACGGTGTAATGGTCATAGCTTGCAGCTTGGGCAATTGTCATCACGAACGCGGCAACATACGGGCGCGCGCTCGAGTTCAACGGACAAAAAAGATGCTTGAGAGTATTGGCCTTGAACCGGAACGCCTGGAGATTCACTACGTCTCCGGCGGAATGGGCGCTACTTTTGCTGAGTGCGTGCGTGAAATGACCTCTCGCCTGCAAGAGCTCGGTCCCAGCCCACTCAAAGGCAATATTCAGCTTTCCACTACAGAACAGAAAACAGAAGCGGTCTAATAATCGATCTCCCTGCCCATGATCATCAAACCGAGGCTGATCACACGCCCGGCTTCTTCCAGACTTTCCACGGAGATGCTCTCCAATTGATCCTCCACGGTACGAGATGTGGTTTCCCACCCTTCCCGGTACACCCTTACACGTGGAGCTTCTTCACCACTGTCAAGCGGACTGCCCTCCGAGAAGATCAGACTCAAGTCGATTTCTTCACGGGTAATCTGTGCGGGCACGCCCAGCCGCCGGCTGACCGATTGAAAGTGCTTTGCTAATCTCAAACTTCCATCCGAAGCGAGCAAGAGATCACCCCCATCGCTCGCTCCCAATCCGCGCAGTTCTACGACTGCCTCTATCTCGTATGCTGAGGAGAAGCCGTATTTAGCATCCAAGAATCGTTTAACATTTCCAGACGAGACCGGCAGTCCGCCCTCGTACCCCTCACCGCTGTAGGCGATGAAGAGAAAGGTTTTATAGGGTTGATAGCCACTCTCTTGCATCGTCCGTATCGTTTCAAGCATGATGGCCACTCCACTCGAGTTATCATTCGCACACGCGTGAAACTCGCCATCCGCATGCGTGGGTGGGCAATCATACTGAGCCAGAACCATGATCAAACGATCATCGATTCCGCCGTATTGGTTGCTCAATACCCCCGGCAGATGGCCTATGACGTGGAACGCGGGGATCATCTTAAGTACCTCACCCTCAACCTGCATTGTTGCACTAACGCCTAAGGCCGTTTCAAAGATCTCTCCCAGCTCCAGATCTGCTTTATCCTGCATTAGTTCCAAAGATGTTTTTCCCATCCCGCTCAGGATTCGATCTGCCGTGGCTTCACTGACCCAGTAGGAAGGTGAATCCATTTCCTGCCTACGGCTCCACCTACTATTCATCCAATAATATTCATCATTAGGTATCGTGTAGCGCCGGTTCAATACATCAGGATTTGAAGCAATAATAAGTGTGCCCGCGCGCGGTGCATTCCGCAGGAAGGGCAGATCTTCTTCAAATACCAGCAGGATCTCTCCAGAGAAATTCATATCAGGGAGATCGAAGTACTGGTAGCCCAGCTGCTCAAATTCTTGCACCCCACCAAAACTCACGAATCTGATTCCCGAACTCGCTATTCCATCAATCCGGTGCTCTCCAGCGAACTCGTTGTAATCCTGGTGATAGGTCAACGCCGGACCGCCGTCATGGATGATGAAGACAGGGAGGCTCTCAATAGTTTGGAATCCTCGATCGCGTGTTTGAAAGTATGTATACCTTTGCCCAGCTGCCTGGAGACCCAATGCCTCGAATTCGACAGCGATGTAGTTCGCCGCAACCTCCATGCCCAGAGAACCGAGCGCTCTCCCCTCAACGCTTGGATTAGATAAAGCTGCCGCCTGGAGATACGCACGCTCCCCGTCAAATTCATTCGCCTGAATTTGATAGGTAGCCAGCGATCCTGTACTCCCCCGCCAAAACAGGAAACCCACAAGTGCCGCGGCGGTCACGCCAAATGTATAGCGGTTGAAAACACGCATAATTTCCGCGCCGACTTGATCGATCATGCGCCGCAATCCCTCACCAAATACGTTCAGGGTGAGTATCGAAATGAAGAAGGCCAGGCCCGGATAGATGCCCATCCATGGATACGAACGGGCATACGTCCGCACATTACTCAATAACGCCCCCCATTCAGGAACGTCGGAGTAATGGAAAAGGTACGTCATCCATCCCATCTCGCGGAACGCACCCCCGCCGATGAATATCCCAACGAAACCCAGCTCACCGAGCAGCAAAAGAACGGCGCCCATCTCCAGAACTGCAATCGAGATTAATAAGGGGAGCAGATTGGGGAGAACATGACCCAGGATGATGCGCGAAACTCGCGCACCTGAGGCGACTGCGCTTTCGATGAACAACACTGGGCGGATGCGCATTGTCTCACCGCGTACAAACTGCATAATCTCCCCCCAGCCGACAACGCTCAATGCTATGACGAACGGCCTCATTCCGGTCCGGATGTTCAAAGCCAGGATGAGGATCATCGCAAAGAGCATTGTGGGAAATGCCGAAATAATTTCAACCAGGCGTACTAGAAAACGGTCGAGCAGACTATCCGGCCGCCATCCCGCGGCTGCACCCAACACGAATCCCACAACAAGACGAGCAGCGACGGCAAGGGTGACCAGCACAAACGTCTGCTGTGCCCCCGTAAAGATCAGGCTCATCATGTCCCTTCCGAGGAGATCGGTACCCCAGGGGTAGATTTCATCGGGTGCAAACGGAGGCATGGTGAACTCTCCATCCTCAAACTCCACCCCTCGGGTCGTAAACGGGCTGTATGGCGACAGCCTGGCACCGAAGACGATGACGATGAGTATCACGAGGGATAGCAAACCACCAATCATGAAAGCGGGATTACCCAATGTCCCCTTGATCCACGCTCGCTTACGACTGGCCCGGGCAATATCCCTTTCTCCATCTCTCGAAGGCTCGGATACACTGGGAACATCCCCATTAAGATAAAATCCTTCTGGTTTTCTTCGGCGCCTGATCCAGCGTGTGATCGGGTTTTCTGTCACCACGCTAATCACGCTTGAAAACGCCGATTGGATCCACTCTAACAAACTCATTTCATCAGACCTAATCGTCCGAGAATGAATAGTTCGCAACCGTGGGTCGATGAAGAAATAGGATATGTCGAGTAAGAAATTTACAACGATAAACAGCAACCCGAGACAGAGCAGCATCGCAATTGTGAAATTATCATCATGACTGGAGATCGAGCTCAACAGGTGGTAACCCAACCCCTTCCAGCCGAAGAAGAACTCGACAACAGGAAGGCTGCTCAAAGAAAATCGCAATGAGAGACTTATGGTGGTCAGGATTGGCAGGGATGCGTTTCGCAGGACATGCCAGATGAGTACACGGCGGGCACCCAGCCCTTTACTTCTGGCTGTGCGCACATACTCCTGCGAGAAAACTTCACTAATGCTGATAAACGTGACGCGTGTGATTTGAGCCAGCGGGCGCAAAGCCAGGACAATCGCTGGGAAAAGTAGGCGCAAGTCCCAACCAAATCCGCCCGCCGGCAGCACTGTCCGGCCAAAATGCTGTGTGAGCTTGATTGCCCCAATCTGAAGCAACAGTGCCGCAAAATAGCTCGGCATCGAGATCCCGGCGATGGATCCCACAACTGTCATCAAAGCCCAAGGGGTATTCCTCCGAACGGCCGCCCATATTCCCAATGGCACGCCGATCAATACTGCAATGACCAGGGATGCAAAGAGCAATCCTAGGCTGCGTTTTGCAATTTCGGGCAGTATCTCGATGATTGAGACAGGAAGAAGGGAGAAGCTGGAACGTGCCGTCTGACCCAGGTCGCCCTTCAACAACTCGCTTAGATATGCACCGGTGCTGGTAGCCGCCATAATGACCGCGGATTGGAAATCGGTACCACGGGCCATATCCAGCCCTAGATACGAGAGGAATATGATTGCAATTATTGTGACCAGTCCAAGCAACAATCGCTTCCCGACTAAGAATAAAACAGCGCCAAGGATGGATGTGCGATCGGAGTCTTTGGGAACACCCTTGGATTTGCCCGAATCGCTCACCCCCTCCGAGATCTCTTTCGAGGTGTTATCAGGCGGCGGTTTCTTTCCTAGATTCGGTTGAGAGGTGAGCTGTCGGAAACGCTCTATGGAATCATCCGCTGTCGACTGTTCGTTGGAGCCCATCATCCATTCCTGGGTGCTTACATATCCCCTCGATGTCTACAATCCTATACTCTTTACAGGTATTTTCGGTTTGAACAAGAATTCCATTGGTGTTGATTTCCCGCTTGGTGTTACCTTACGATGGTGAAGAAGAATTTTACCCCCAATAAATAAATGCGTCATTGATCGTTTAAGGCTTCGGTAATTATAGATTGGAATTATTTCTTGAACCTCACATGAGAAAAGACGATAATGAGTATGGGAGGGATGATAAATGACTGGCTCATCTTATAAAGCCAAATTGGGGAAACTGCTCGCGGATGTGCGCGCGAAAGAACAGACGCTCTGGGATGCGCTCAACGACGAGGAGCGCAACGCCGCTGGAGAAATCGACCGCTGGGCACCGAAGGATCACCTGGCGCACACCACTTTCTGGACGGAGCGGCTGGTCACGCAGCTAGAGGCTGCAACCGGTGGCGAGCCGCCCCAAAAGATCGATGACTTTCAGAAGACGAACGATGAAGTATTCGAAGCCAATAAAGACCGGATCTGGGAGGATGTGCTCGCCCGGGCGATAGAGGTTAACCGCCAGTTCCACACAGCGCTCGATGCTGTCTCTGAGGAGATGCTAGAGGACACTGCGGGGTCTGAAGGCGCGGGTGGTCCACCGCTATGGCGGAATGTGGCCTTCACCGGCGTGTATCACCCCATACACCATGTCGCAGATGTGTATCTCGAGCGCGGGGATGATGAAGTCGCTCAAGCGGTGCAGGAGCGCGTTGCCGAGAGGTTGGCCGCTCTGGACGAGAGCGACGCCTGGCAGGGAACCACGCAATACAACCTGGCCTGCTTCTATGCACTTCACGACAAACCCCAGCAAGCGCTTGCTCTGCTCAAGATAGCCTTGAAACGTGCGCCTAACCTGCTTGAGTTGTCGAAGCAGGACAGCGATCTCGATTCGCTGCGCGAATTGCCCGAGTTTCAGGCTATGGTGGCCCATGGCTGAACGTGTCTCAACCTTGCCATTTATGACCCAGCCATGATCGAGGTCATTGCCTTCGACGCCGACGACACCCTCTGGGAAAACGAAACGTTCTACCATAGGGCGAAAGATGAATTGGCGCGGATCCTTTCACCTTATCGGGAAGCGGACTGGGTGAAGCGTAAACTCGACGAGACCGAGGTATCCAATCTGCAGTTCTATGGGTACGGCATCAAGAGCTTCACGCTCTCAATGATCGAGACCGCGGCTGAAGCCGTAGATGGAAAGATCGAAGCTCACACAATCTCTGCGATTCTAGAGATCGCTAAAAGGATGTTGTCAGCCGAGGTGGAGCTTCTCGATCACACAGAGCAAGCGCTGGCGGAATTATCTTCAGACTACGATCTGATGCTGGTAACCAAGGGAGATCTGTTCGAACAACAAAGGAAAATCTCGCGCTCCGGGATAGACAAGTGCTTTGCAGTGATCGAGATTGTGGCCGAGAAAACGCCCGCAAGATACCTCGATATTCTAAAGAAACACCATATCGAGGTTGACCATTTCTTAATGGTTGGGAATTCATTGCGATCTGACATCTTGCCCATCGTCGCTATCGGCGGCAGGGCAGTCTATATCCCCAACGAGCATACCTGGTTTCATGAAGTACCTGAACAAGAGGATGTCGAAGGGGTGGAATATGACGAACTCGAGCATCTTGGGCAATTGCCCGAGTATATAGCTGCGCTCGAACACACCCTGGACTGACCCGAAACCACCATCCAGGGTCAAGCACGGATACAAAACCAGAGGATCATGCACATGAGCGAGGAGAAGAAATTCACGTTGAGTGAAGCGCACCTCGAATTCGCAAAGAAAATCAACGGTAGGGCATGGGCTTTGCTTGAGAAACCCGATCGCTCAAGCGCCGAGGATTGGGAGATGCTGCATGCCTCCCACGCATCACTCTACCACTGGCTTCAGGTGGGTACAGGATTGCATCACCAGCGCGGGGAATGGTTGATCTCACGCGTTCAAACCGTCCTCGGCAATGGCGATGAAGCAGTCCGGCATGCCAATCGCTGCCTGGAGCTCACAGAACACTATAACGATCTGATGGAAAATTTCGATTTCGCGTTTGCGTATGAAGCTGCGGCACGGTCTAACGCGCTCGCAGGCAATGACGAGGAATCCTACAAATTCATTGATCTCGCCCGATCTGCTGGAAAAGCAATTGCTAACGACGAAGATCGGACCATTTTTCTCAAAGACTTCGGCGGAGGGGAATGGTAGGGTTTGTTGTAAGCCTGCATCCAGCGACCCGCCTCTGATAAGATGCGTCGACAGGTGATTTGTGAGACATCATCGCCAATCTTCTAACGCTCAATCCTAGCCAATGAGGTCACTATGCCATTTATCGATCTGGACCCAATAGAAACAAAAGAGATCGTCCCGGGTTATCGGGCAGCGTTCGTTCACTCGGATACGATGACACTGGCCTACTGGACGATTGAAGCCGGCGCCGAACTCCCCGAACACAGCCACCCGCACGAACAGGTCTCAAACGTTCTCGAAGGGACCTTCGAATTAACAATAGCAGGGGAGACGAAACGCCTCGGACCGGGCACCATTGCTGTGATCCCATCTAACGCTGATCACGCAGGAACTGCGATCACGGATTGCCGCATCCTTGATGTTTTTCACCCTGTTCGTGAGGAGTACAAATAACCTTTTTGGGTTATGCATAGTATCCTACAGGTTACAAAATTCACTGATGCACAACCCATAATCCCCAACCCAGGATGTTCAAGGGAGAATGTATAATTCAAAATGGATGAAGTTTGTCCGGTCTGCCTATGACATCTTCCACTACTGACCCTATTGACCCGCCGCCTATCATTATTGGCAGGACGGCGAGCCTTAAGTTAACGTGTTATGACAACACATATAAGGCTCCTAGCCACGGGAGGGGCGTTCCGTGAACGACGGCACGCAGGCAGACACCCTCAACCTGGCAAACCGGCCAATCGACCATGCCCCTGTTGGGGCTGTAATGGTCGTAGGCGGCGGTATTGCCGGAATGCAGGCCAGCCTTGACCTGGCTGACCAGGGATTCCACGTCTACCTCGTGGAATCCCAATCCGCCATCGGCGGACATATGGCACAGTTCGATAAAACCTTTCCTACGAACGACTGCGCCATGTGCACCATCAGCCCCAAGCTGGTTGAAACCGGGCGGCACCTCAATATCGACGTTCTGGTTGATACTGAGGTTATTAAGATCGATGGTCAAGCTGGCGATTTCACGGCCACGCTGCGACATAAACCCCGTTACATTGATCTCGATAAGTGTGTCGGATGTGGGGATTGCGTCGATGTCTGCCCGATAACCCTGCCAGACCCCTTTAATGAAGCGCTCAATCAACGGCGTGCAGCGCATATTCTCTACCCACAAGCTGTCCCTGGCGCTTTCGCAATTGATAAGCTGGGAATCTCCCCTTGCCGCGATGCCTGCCCCGCAGGCCAACGCGCCCAGGGTTATATCGCTCTCATCCACGAAGGTCGTTACGATGACGCTCTGCGTGTGATCAAAGAGGACAATCCCTTTCCGGGGATCTGCGGCCGCATCTGCAATCACCGCTGCGAAGATGCCTGCAACCGTGGTCTAATTGATGAACCCATTAATATCCGCGCCCTGAAACGATTCGTCACCGACAAGGTATACGAAAACCCGCGCCAGCCCGTCCCCCCGGCCGAGATCACCCAAGACAAACGAGTGGCAATCATCGGCGCCGGACCCTGCGGACTGACCGCCGCGCAAGATCTAGCCGGTCTAGGCTTCCATGTCAGTGTTTTCGAGGCTTTACCTGTCGCCGGCGGGATGCTGCGCGTCGGCGTCCCCGAATACCGTCTGCCGACAGATATCATCGAGCGAGAGATCGCTGACATTCTCGATCTCGGGATCGATTTGCATCTCAACACAGTTATCGAAGATCTCGACTACCTTTTTGAAGAAGGGTTCGATGCCGTCCTGATCGCGGTCGGCGCCCACGAGGGAATACGTCTGCCAATCCCGGGCGCCGATCTCGACGGTGTCTTGATCAACACTCTCTTCCTGCGTGATGTCAGGCTGGGTAACAAGCTGGAACTTGGGAAGAAGGTGCTCGTCCTAGGCGGCGGGAACGTTGCCATCGACTGCGCCCGGACAGCTGTGCGCCTCGGTGCTAAGGTCCATCTTGCCTGCCTCGAGCCGCGTGATGATATGCCCTGTCACGCATGGGAAGCTGACGCCGCAGAAGAAGAGGGCGTGACGATTCACCCCGACCGCACCTTCGTGCGCGTCACCGGCAATGGCGGTGGTCGCGCTGCAGGTGTGGAATGCTCCCGAGTCACTCACTTTGAATTCGACCACGAAGGTCGGCTCAGCATCGATGCCGAACCAAATTCCGAGCACGTTATTGATGCTGACACAGTGATCTTCTCCGTTGGGCAGCGCGCCGGTCTGGCTTTCATCCCCGACGACGCCGGCGTGGGGGTTACACAACAGCGCACAATCTCTATCAACCCCAATACCATGGCTGCAACTCGACCGGGCGTATTTGCCGCCGGAGATAGTGTCTCTGGAACATCGTTTGTGATCGAGGCGGTCGCCTCAGGCCACCAGTCAGCCGAGAGCATCCAGCGCTATCTACTGGGCGAGGATCTTGAAGCCCCTCCCAAGCCCGAGTTACCGGTCGTTAAATTCACGCGCGCCGAACTCTTGGAACGGGTGGCTAAGGGTGAATTAGAGATTACGAGCAGGGTGCCAATCCCTGAGCTTGGGCTCGAAGCGCGTAAATCCGGCTTCGATGAAATCGAACAAGGGTATACGGACGAACTCGCCCAAGAAGAAGCCGCTCGTTGTCTTGCCTGTGCGCACTGCTCTGAGTGTCTCTCCTGTCTGTACGCATGCGGTCGGGAGGCCATTAACCACGATATGGTCGAAACAATAGACCAAGTCAAGATCGGAGCCATAATTCTTGCGCCGGGTTATCAAATCTATAACGCCGAGCTCTCCCAAGAGTATGGTTTTGGCCGCTATCCTAATGTGATCACAGCACTGCAACTGGAGCGCTTATTATCGGCTTCCGGTCCTACAGGAGGCCATGTCAACCGACCATCCGACGACACACCAGCACGCAAGGTCGCATTTCTGCAATGCATTGGCTCGCGTGATCAGAGCCATGATTACTGCTCCGCGGTTTGCTGTATGTACGCTTCAAAAGAAGCAGTGATGATCAAGGAACACGACCCGCAGGCCGAAATCCATGTCTTCATGATGGACATGCGCGCCTACAGCAAGGGCTATGAGGGCTACTATCAGCGAGCGAAAAACCAGTACGGAATTGAATACACCCGCTGCCGAATATCATCCTTGCAGGAGGACCCCGAAACCGGGGATCTGATCGTCCGCTACGCAGAGAACCAGGGCTCCCCAAGCAATGGTCGGGATCATCTTCAGCCCATCATCACCGAGGAGACATTCGACATGGTCGTTCTTTCGGTGGGGATGGAAATCTCCGATTCGGTAAAAGAACTCGGCCACACGATGGGGATCGAACTGGATGAGTATGGCTTCTGCCATACGACTCTCTTTGATCCGCTTGCTACCACCAAACCGGGTATTTACGCGGCCGGACCGTTCCGCGAACCGAAAGATATCCCCGAGTCGGTTGTAGACGCCACCGGAGCAGCCGCAAAAGCAGCGGGCCTGCTCGCCCCGGCGCGCTTCTCTCTTACTCAGACAATTGAATATCCACCGGAGCGTGATATCGCCGGGGAAGAGCCGCGCACCGGAGTGTTCGTATGCCATTGCGGTTCAAACATCGGCGGCTTCCTGGATGTCCCCGACGTAGCAGAATACGCCAAATCACTTCCCGGCGTGGTCCACGCCGAAGACAACCTGTACACCTGCTCTCAAGACAGTATC
>CAYLOO010000006.1:0-63499 GCA_964385355.1 uncultured Anaerolineaceae bacterium | reverse complement strand
CCTTTATTGTCGGAGCCGTGTGCGGTGCGCTTGTTGGATCCGTCACCGCCATACTTCTTGCCCCTGAGTCGGGAGAACAGCTTCGCCTGCAGATCCGCGAACGAACTGAGGCCTTCCGCGACGAGGTTCAGAGTGCTTATACGGCTCGTTTAACCCAATTGGAAGCAGAACTCGAGAAACTTCGCGAACCTAAGAAAGCGGTTTAGAGTTTCATACAAGCTCTGAATGTCGTACTAGCAAAACCGGACATAGCTTCTGCTATGCCCGGTTCTATCTTCTTTACTGGCTCGCTCAGCATCCAATCGGGATGTGACTAGGGAGTCAACCGAGCCCCGGCCCCACCACAATCGCTACAGAGCCTTAGCGAATCCTCACGGGGTCACTTTACTTCAACGATGTATGCCGCCGGCTGCCAGGTATGGCGAGTCGTCGCCGTCACAATCAAGACCACGTCCCGAGTGTCCTTATCGAATTCGATCTCAATTTCAGCATGGTTATTTTCATCCAGGGTTAATTCCCGGATTGCTATCTCACGCCCCTGCTCTACGAGCACAACACGGTAGGTCTGCGGCAAGCGATTGTATAGACGCACAAAACCCGCCGCCTCCCAGCCGCCTTCGTCCGTCTCAAAATCTTCAAAATAGTCAATCGCCTCGATCGAAAGATCGTCAAGGAGCAGTCCATCCCCATTCACAGCGGCATCCGTGATGTACTCGAATCGCAGGAGGATTTCCTGCCCGGCAAATTCAGAGAGATCAACCGTCTCCTGAATCCATCGAGGTTCACCCCCGCCGCCGCTATACCCTGTGTATGCCCAGCCAAAGGAATTTCCCGAGAGGTCCTCAGCCGTGCCTGAGGGCGTCTCGAGGATCTGCCATGTATTCCCGCCATCTGGGGAAACCTCAACGTAGAGGTAATCCCACCCCTCCTCGATGTCATGCCATACCCAGTAGCTGGCCTCTACCGAACCTTCAACCTGTCGAAGATCAAATGCGCGCGTTAAGGCCATATCCGACGTATCACCCCTGTTTGACCAGAAAGTGAAGTCGCCGGAATAAGCTTCCCCCGGAAGCACCGGAACGACGGAAGCGCCATCAAACGAGAGTGAATAGGTGCCCTCGCACTCGATCTGTATGTAATCGATCCCATATTGGTTTACTTGCCGTTCCTGCAGCCCAGATGGGCAGGCAACTAAGTGGTCACTGAAACCCACTTGCGGAGCGACATAGGAATGGAAGGCATAACGACCGTCCGAGATAGAAGGATCATCAACCAGCATCGCAATAGCCCAATCACGATGGACATCATCTGCAGTGATCGGTGCACCTGTTTGATTGTCGACTATACCCATGGCCTCTAGCGTTCTATCTATAGAATCAAGACCGTTCTTCGCATTGGCCACCACCGCTTGTGTCGCCTCTGAGCCGAAGCGGTCGAGGAAATAGGTTACAAACAGGAAGGCTTGCCCGTAATGTGTCCCGCCGCTCGTCGGCCAGTAAGTAAGAGCAAGATCGGGTTCACTCGCGTAGGCGTAGTCCCAGCCACCCACATCAAAACCGCTCAAATGTGAGGCCAATTCAGAGAACCCTTCGTTCAACCAGGATTCTTCATTCCGATCTAAGTTCCAGTGGATCATGTGTTGAAACTCATGAGCCAGGACGCTGGAGGTGAATTCCTCCCACAGCTCCACGTTGTCTGCGCTCAAGTAGAACATCTCATGCCCATTGGAGTACTGGTGCGCAAGAGGAGAGAGTTCGTCAGCGGATGAATAGTAACCCGCCACAGAGTACCCGAGGTTGGTTGCGTAGAGAATATAGAGATGCACATCACCGTCCACCCCTGGCGACCACTCACTCCCGAAGAAGGATCTATTTGTAGGATAGGCACCCTCCTCGAAGTCATCCACCAGGGCTTTTACGTCATCTGGGTCAAAGTCCACGCCCTGTTCCACCCAGAAGTACACGTGATCAGTTGCATACACCATCTCTGCTTGGACTTCGAAGTTTTCGATCGTGTCGACATCGCTTACCCAGAACGTATCGACGGTTCCGGCTGGAATGGGCATGGCGCTCTCAGCCAGTACCCGGGGGACATCCTTCAGCTCGCGCAGGCGCTCCGCAAGTTCGATGGGCTCATTGATGGGCACGATCGTAGATGCCAACTGCTCGAGAGTTAAAAATGAGAGATCGATATCCTCAGGCTCTTCAGAGGGGGAGATCAGGGGCATACGTGTCGGTTCGGGATCCTCAGGGATATACTCTGGTATTCCCGCCTGCTCTACCTTTGTCACACCCCAACGAATCACCAGGAAAGTCGCCACTGAACAAGTCAGACACGCCGCCATGATGACAACCAATGCAATGACAAACCACTTTACGTTTGAACTGTTATTCGCACCCATCCATCCCCTCCTGAAGCAGAATTTCCAGCATTATATCGGAAAAACATACGCTTCCTGTTCAATCATTTGTACTGCTGGGCAAAGTTATCATAATAGGGTCTTTACCAGAAACTGTGGAGAAATGACCTATGATTCTGCAAGGCTGGTTATGGATTGTTGGGATTTATTGAGTCAGGAAGTTATGCTTCCGATCGCAGACACAGCCTGCGCCTTGAGGTCCACGGATCAACTTCCCATATCTTCCGGATGAGATTGCCACGTCACTTCGTTCCGCGCAATGACAAGTGTGGGGAAGGTTTTGCACCACTAAATGTCATTTCGAGCGAAGCGAAGCAATCACCTCATTTCTTGATGAGAGATTGCCACGTCGCCCTATCGGGCTCCTCGCAATGACAAAGTCGGGAAGGGTCTCCACGATTAAATGTCCTTTCGACAGAGTCGTGAAACTGCGAAGTAATGGCAATTCCGCTGGGTGGCCTGAGCAGTTACCCTTGATTTAATAAAGAATTTTGATTGTCGTAGCGTGCTATCCCCGGTCTACGGCCAGCGTTGTGTCGTCTGCGCGGACCACTGGCAGTTGAACTGTGAAGCGGCTGCCCCGCCCTAGTTCGCTCTGCGCGACCATCCGTCCCTGGTGATTGCGCACAATCTCACGGATGATAGCCAGACCTAGGCCCACGCCTCGGTCCATGCCCCCCGGGCGAGCCTTATCCAATTGATAAAAACGCTCGAAGATGCGTGAGAGTTCCTCCTCAGGGATGCCAGGTCCAGTGTCTTCAACATGGATGGAAATCCACCCATCCGCATACTCCCCCCACAGGGACACCTGTCCGCCTTCAGGGGTGTGTTTAATGGCGTTGTCGATTAAGTTCATAAAAACCTGCGCCAGGCGATCGCCATCACCGATCAAGACTGGAAGTTGGCCGACTTTATTGATGACATCCACACCCGCCTTGGCGGCTTTCACGCCCAGGCGTTCAACAACGGCTGAAAGAAGGGCCATGATTTCGACACGATCCTGGTGAAAGTCGATCTGCCCAGCGTCCATGCGCGCCAGCTCAAGCAAGTCCTCCACCAGCCGGTGCAATCGTTGAGCTTCGTCATAGACAACCTGAGCCGCGTGTTGCTGCGCTTCCTCGTCTTGCGCGGTGCCGTCAAGGATCGCTTGAGCAAAGCCCTGAATAGATGTCAATGGTGTCTTAAGTTCATGGGAGACGTTGGCAACAAAATCGCGCTGCACTTTCCGCCCTGTCTGAACCCGCGCGACCATTTCATTGAAAGTTAGCGCGAGACCCCGCACTTCCTCTGGTCCACCCGGCATTAAGCGTTGATCGAAATCACCCGCCGCCACAGCTCGGGAGACCTCAGCCATCCGGTCCAGAGGGGCAGCAACCCAACGCGACATCAGCCATGACAGAAAGATCGAGACGAGTAATGCAACCCCTGCAGCCTGAAGGATGGGGCGCAAGACGCTGTCCCACCATAGACGTAGGTTCATCAATGTAGGGCGCGGTGAGGCAAGAATGATCCGGTAATGTTGGACCAACGATTGGGAGATATACAGCCAGATCCCTTCACCCACTTTACCGAAACGTCCCCGTACGATCTCTTGACCCGTTCCGCTCTCCTGGAGCACTTCCTCTGGAACCGGACTCTCCATTGAACGACTATCGGCCAACACTTCACCTTGTGGATTGATGATAATGACACGCGCACCTGACATCTGATCCATTCGCTCAATCGTCGAGTTTAGCTCCTCTCCCTCCAACTCCAGGAGAAGCCTCCCCTGTCCACGGGCGATTGTTGGAAGACTCCTTTCCAGGTTGAGATACACACGTTGGTCTCCGGAAGGACTTCTTAACAATAAGAAGAGCAGGCTTACTGCGACGAAGAGCAGAACCAGTCCTGCAACCAGGAGATAGGTCAAGAACAATCGGGATTGCAGCGAACGGAACACGGAAACCTCAATAAACCAATTTATAGCCTACGCCTGTTACCGTATCGATCCGAACCTGGTTGCTTGCTGCGATCCGTTTTCGCAAGTGGGCAACATGGACATCTACGGTGCGTGTCTGACCATAGAAATCGTAGCCCCAAACCAGGTTTAAAAGCTGTTCACGACTCAAAACGATCCCTTTATGCTCCACCAGAGTGAGCAATAAATCGAATTCTTTCGTCCTCGTTTCAACCACCTGACCGGCTACGCTGACCTCCCGGCGCGCCGGGTCGATCGTCAGGTCGCCAATGTGAATTGGGCTGTCATCCCGGCGCGGAGCCCGCTCCGCTCTCCGCAGGATAGTTTTCACCCGGGCAACTAACTCACGCGGGTTGAAGGGCTTGGTCACATAGTCGTCTGCACCTAGCTCTAGTCCGACGATTTTATCGACGTCATCATCGCGGGCGGTCAGCATAATAATGGGTACATCACTCTCGGCGCGGACTCGCCGGCAAACCTCGAAGCCATCGACTTCGGGCAGCATGATGTCTAAAATAACGAGCGCTGGCTCAAGCGAATCGATCTTCTCCAGAGCTTGCTGCCCATCCATAGCATCCTCAACGCGATAACCATCCCGCTCCAGGTAGAGCCGGGTAAGGTCAAGGATATTCGCCTCGTCATCGACAACGAGAATGAGTTCGCCCGTCATTGTGCCCTCTCCGATGCATCCCTCATGCTTCGCCGCCGCTCGTTGTTGACATAAAACTTGCAGCAAAGCGGGAATTTTCCTTGATGCGATTCCCCGCCAACCAGGCATAAAGAGCCCTTTATCAGCACCCAGCCCTGCGGGATTTTAATTCTCCCAAAGCTACTACTTTCTAGTCACCCAGTGCGATCGCCTCGATCTCAACGGCTGCCCCTTTCGGCAGCGCCGCAACCTCTACGGTTGAACGGGCTGGTGCTTCACGCGGGAAAAACTCCGCGTATACCGAGTTCATTAACGTAAACTCCGACATATCCTGCAAGAAAACTGTCGTTTTGACGACTTGCTCGAGCGATGAACCGCCTGCTTTAAGTACCTCACCGAGATTCTTCAACGCCTGGCGTGTCTGATCTTCGACGCCACCCGCTGCAAATTCCCCGGTTGCAGGGTCCACCCCGATCGTTCCGGAGGCGAAAACAAAATTCTCCGTCCGGATCGCGACCGAGTAAGGTCCAATGGCCTTCGGCGCTCCCTCGGCGACAACAACTTTACGTTTTCGTGATGACATCTTCAGCCTCCATCCGTAAATCATAGGATCTCTCGAGATTGTACGCTTCAATACAGCCTCGGTCAAAAAAAGTCTGAGGCGCAATTGCGCCCCAGACTTATTCTCGAGACATCAGCCATTTCGAACGGCTTCGATTCGATTGATACTTTGTTTAACACAGCCCCCGTCTTTTCGCGGTGGCTAAACGACGATATTCACCAGGCGCCCGGGGACGACGATCACTTCCTTGGGCTGCTTACCCTCAATAAAGCGTTGCGCGGCTTCGCTGGCCAGCGCCGCGGTCCTGGCATCTTCTTCGCTGATCCCTGCACCAACCATGATCCTATCGCGCACCTTTCCGTTTACCTGGACGATCAGGGTTATCTGCTCTTCCTTCGCCAGTTCTGGGTCGTAGTCAGGCCAGGGTTGATTGTGGATCGAGTATGGCTTGTCTAGTCGCGCCCACAGTTCCTCGGCGATATGCGGAGTAGGTGGTGCCATTAACAGCAAAAGGGTCTCAACCGCCTTCTTAAACGCAGGTGCCCCTGCCAATCCTGCATCCCGGGAAGCGCTCAATTCATTCGTCAGCTCCATGAGCGCTGAGATCACGGTGTTGAATTCGAAATTCGCGATATCGTGCGAGACCTGTTTAATGGTCTGGTGCATTTTTCTTTGCAACGCGCGTTCTGCTTTCGGGTCGGCTTCTCCCCCTTTAGCATCCGCTGTGTCGAGCACTACCGTCCAAACCCGGTTTAACCAGCGAATGACACCCTGGATATTGTCGGGGTTCCAGGACCCTCCCTCCGACCAGCGGTAACCGAACATCAGATACGCTCGCACGGCGTCAGCGCCGTATTTCTGTACCTGCTCATCTGGATCGATGACATTGCCGCGTGATTTGCTCATGCGCTGACCGTCGGGTCCTAGAATCTGGCCCTGATTGCGTTGTTGGAGCATGGGTTCATGCCCCTCCGTAATGCCAATATCGCGGAGCGCCTTATGGAAGAAACGTGTGTAAATCAGATGCATCGTAGCGTGTTCCATACCGCCAGTGTAAGAGTCGACTGGCATCCAGTAGTCATACTCTTTCTGATCAAAAGGTCCCTTATCGAAATCCGGGCTTAGATAGCGCAGGTGGTACCAAGATGAGCACATAAAAGTGTCCATCGTATCCGTCTCTCGTTCCGCGGGGCCGCCGCAATCGGGGCAAGTCGTGTTCTTCCAGGTGGGGTGGAATTTCAACGGGCTTTCTCCCGTCGGCCGCCACTCGATGTCATCCGGGAGTACAACAGGTAGTTGGTCCTCTGGAACCGGAACGATGCCGCATTTCGGGCAGATGACCATCGGGATCGGTGCACCCCAGTAGCGCTGACGCGAAATCAGCCAGTCATGTAGCCGATAGTTGATGGCGAATTTTCCGGTGCCTTTCTCCTCTAAATAAGCGTTCGCTGTGTCAAAAGCTTCTTCTCCTGGCGTCCCGGTCAACGGACCGGAGTTGATCATCGTGCCGTATGCTGGAATCGCTTCGGTCATCGTCTCGCCATCCAACGATTCCATACCGTCCGGCAGTATCACCGGTTGAATTTCTAAGTTGAACCTGCGGGCGAAATCGAAGTCTCGTTGATCATGGGCTGGCACTGCCATGATCGCACCTGTCCCGTAGGTCATAAGCACATAGTCGGCGATCCATACCGGGATGCGCTCGTCGTTTACAGGATTGATGGCGTAACCGCCGGTGAAGACCCCCGTCTTTTCCTTATCCAGCGCCTCGCGTTCGATATCGGTCTGACGCACGGCTTCTTGGATGTATTCATGAACACCTTCGTGCTGTTCGGGTGTGGTGAGCTTCTCGACCAACGGGTGTTCAGGCGCCAGAACCATGAAAGTCGCCCCCCAGAGCGTATCCGGTCGTGTCGTAAAGACCTCTATCGGATCGCCATCTTCGGTCTTGAAAACCACGCTTGCACCCTCGCTGCGCCCGATCCAGTTTGTCTGAAGCAGTTTGACCGTCTCGGGCCAATCTAAGATTGAGAAATCAAGCAGCTCCTCGGCATAGTTCGTGATGCGGAAGAACCACTGGTCGAGATTTTTCTTTATCACGGGTGTATCACAGCGTTCGCAGGCGCGTTTCTCTCCGACCACTTGTTCTCGTGCCAGGGTTGTATTGCACTGTGGGCACCAATCAACCGGCGACATCTTTTTGTAGGTCAGGTCGTTTGCATACATCTTCAGGAAGAACCACTGAGTCCAATGGTAGTATTCCGGATCGGCGGAAATCGCCTCGCGCGACCAGTCCCACACCGCGCCCATTGTGCGCAATTGTCGGCGCATATTCTCGATGTTCTTATACGTCCATTCTTTGGGGTGGATGTCGCGGGCAATCGCCGCATTCTCCGCCGGCAGCCCGAAGGCGTCGAACCCAATTGGGAACATGACGTTATAGCCGCTCATGCGCAGGTAACGGGCGCGCGCATCGGAGGGCGTCATCGCGAACCAGTGCCCGATGTGCATATCCCCTGATGTGTAAGGAAGCATGGTCAGGAAGTAGAATTTTTTGCGCTTCGGATCAACCTCCGCTTTGTAGAGTTGATCGGCCTCCCAGCGAGCCTGCCAACGCGGCTCGATTTCAGCCGGTTGGTAGCGGTCTATCCCGGGAGCGTTCGTTTTGTTATTCTCCCTTTTAATTGCTCCGCTCATGGCAACACCTCCGCAAGGATTTCAACCCCTGCCAATGGAATAATGATCCCCACTTTACTTCTTAAACTCAATTGTTAAACCGTTTACACCGATCCAAATATAAGCAGTTAAACAAAATACCCCTCGCCCATACAGGGACGAAGGGATCTCCGTGGTACCACCCTGTTTGCTCAGCGAATACTGAGCCACTTCACTGCTATAACGGGCGAATCCCGCCCCCGGCTACTCCTTTCACCGAGGGAGCCTGTCCTTAAGTAGGACGACAGGCGAGTTCAACCTTCGCACTTACATCTGCTGCAGCGCACCGTGGGCACTGTGCCGGGCTCTCACCCTCCCCGACTCGCTGACGGTTGGCTTACTACTCCTGCCATAGCTGGATATTGAATTTTCAGGTGGACCCAGTGGGATTCGAACCCACGACCTCCTCAATGCCATTGAGGCGCGCTCCCAGCTGCGCCATGGGCCCAAGCTTGAGTGGACCTGGCGGGATTCGAACCCGCGACCTCATCAGTGCGATTGATGCGCGCTCCCAACTGCGCTACAGGCCCTTCTTGGATGTTTGGATTGTACTTGAGAGGCAGATTCACTGTCAAGACAAACCCTTGCGAACAAATCCATCCAGTAACTACTCGGGCTCCTCGCGGCGTTGTTTGAGGAGCGAAAGCTTAGTTGTGAATAGGGGGAAGAATTGCTATGCTCAAGTGATTGTGGCAATCACGATCAACTGCAGCAACAATATTGGCGCGACACTAGGAAATTATTTTTGAAGACACACCCAGATAAACCTGGAGGAAAATTGACGATGAAAGTGATCGACCTTTGGAAATCAGACCATAAACCGACAATCTCCTTTGAACTATTCCCCGCCAGATCCGATAAAGCAGCGGAAACCCTTGAGAAAACAATCGACCAATTGGCTGCCCTGGTTCCTGATTTCGTTTCTGTTACCTTCGGGGCTGGGGGATCAACGAGGGAGGGTTCTCGTCAGCTTCTCCAGAAGCTGAAACACGAGAAAGGTCTGGCGGTCCTCGCTTATTTCGCCTGCTTTGGGCTGGGGCCGGAAGACATAGTTTCTGTTCTGGACAGCTATCATGCGATGGGGGTAGAGAGCGTCTTGGCTGTGCGCGGTGATGCCCCCCGGGATGAAGCGTTTGAGCCACATCCTGACAGTCTGCAATACGCCTCTGACCTGGTCGCCTTCATCCGCCATCGCTACGATTTCTGTCTCGGGGTTGCTGCATACCCCGAGGGGCATATCGATGCTCCAGATCGAAAGAAGGATCTGGAATATTTAAAACTGAAAGTGGACCAGGGGGCCGAGCACATCATCACCAACTATTTCTATGACACCCTATATTTCTTCAGCTTCGTCGAACGATGCCGGGGCATTGGCATAGAAGTTCCCATCGTACCCGGTATCATGCCCATCTACAGCGTCAAGATGATGGAAATGCTTGCTGGCATGTGTGGAGCGACAATTACAGGAGATGTGCGTAAAGGGCTTGCGCCTTTTAAAGAAGGTGACAAAGACGCCCTCTTAGCGTTCGGCATTGAGTTTGCCTATCGTCAGTGTGCGGAACTGCTTCAAGCGGGGGTTCCGGGGCTGCATATTTACACCATGGATCGGAGCGTGTCGACAGTGGGATTGGTCAACCGGCTGCGAGCCGATGGTTTATTGTGAGAGAAGCGGATACGTTGTCCGTCAATCCCAGGATGATTCAGCAGATCACGGACATTTAAAGGAGATGATATGGAATGCAACAAGGAAAAGAACCTGGCGAATTGTAATTGCACCTATGAGCCATGCTCCAGAAAAGGCATTTGTTGTGAATGCATCAGCTACCATCTACGCATGAGAGAATTGCCGGGTTGTTGTTTCCCCGAAGATGTTGAGAGAACATTTAATCGATCTTTTGAACTTTTTGCTCAATTAGTCAGCGATGGAAGGGTTTAATCGACAACGTTCAAGTTTATATTGGATCCTTACGCTGTCTTGAAATCCATCGCCTAAATAGAAACGATTAATTGGATAATGCTTATGTCCGGCGAAACAAACCTTCAGAGTCTTCTCACGAATATGCTGCCAGACCTTCTCGAGGGGGAGTTCGTGTTTTGTTCCATCTCGCCCAAAGCTTTTAATCAACTTCGTATTCAACCGATCGGTTGGTTTCGCGAAGCGGAGGGGATCACCATAATTGTTGAAAGAAGCATCGCCGATGATGAGGGACTGAATTATCAGTTTGTCTCGCGAATGATAACCCTCAATATCCATTCGAGCTTGGAAGCGGTTGGGTTTCTCGCAGCCATAAACAGTAAACTTGCCGGAGCAGGGATTAGTGTGAATACCGTATCAGCTTATTATCACGATCATCTTTTTGTGCCCTCGGACAGGGCAAGCGCCGTGATGCGGCTTTTAAACGAACTTAAAAATAATTCCACCTAATCTGTCGCATCCTGTCCCATTTGCCGCACACCGGATTGTGGGACTCCGTTGCTGTGCGAATGGAGTCTGCGGATTAGCGATCGAGAGATCTTCAACTGTGCCGGTTTCATGATGATCGTCTAATGACCTTGCGGCATTCCTCATCCACTGAACGCTGCTCCATCAGAACTATTAGGATGCTATCTTGATGCAGGATAAACAAAGGAGAAAAACCCTGCTAGATTTCCTTGCTCTGGAGCACAACATCGTCGTGCTTCTTGGCGCGCTGCTGGTCATTGGAATGGGCGAGGAAATTTGGGTTCGCTTCATGCCCAAGTACCTCGAGGTCCTGGGGGCAAGTGCCCTGGCCATTGGCGTATATGGCTCCTTCAAACGCGTGGTCGACACTGCTTATCAATATCCTGGTGGTTGGTTAGCCGATCGGCTCGGCAGGAAACGCGCCCTCGTCCTTTTTAACCTAATCGCCGCCTTTGGGTACCTTGTGTATCTCCTGACCCGGAGTTGGGAGATCGTGATACTGGGCACATTGCTCGTCCTCGCCTGGAGCAGCATGTCGCAACCGGCGATCTTCGCCCTCATCGGAGACAGCCTCGGGCGAGAGCAAAGGGCGATGGGCTTCAGTGTTCAATCCATCTGGAAACGTATCCCAATCGTATTAGCCTCCGTTCTTGGTGGATATCTGCTAACCCGTTTTGGCGTGGTCTCCGGGATGCACATCGGCTTCCTCGTTTCGCTCCTTTTCGCTCTCGCGGCGATCTACCTGCAATCTCATTTCTACCGTGAAAGACCTCGAAGCCATAGCGAGCAAAAAGAGGGCATCTGGACGATCTGGCGCAGGATGCCAGGCGCTCTACGTCGGTTGCTCCTGGCAGATTGCTTTACCCGATTCGGATCGAGCCTGACCGCTGTGTATGTCGTGCTTCTGGTCATCAACATTCGCGGGATGTCCCCGGTGGCATTTGGCGCCCTCACCTCCGCTCAAATGATTACAGCTATAGCTGGCTATATTCCAGCAGCCCACTTTGCGGATCGTTTCGGACGCCACCCTTTTATCCTCTTGACCTTCGCCCTGTTTGCTCTGTTTCCAATAATCCTTGTCGTCCTCCCCGCAGAATGGTTGGTCGTGGCCTTCGTCGCTGCCGGTCTGCGTGAACTGGGAGAGCCAGCTCGTAAAGCGCTCATTGTCGATCTGGCTGAAGCATCCCATCGTGGGCGCGTGATCGGATTCTATTATCTCATTCGTGGGCTGGTCACTATACCCGCCCCATTATTGGGGGGCTTGCTCTGGCAACGCGGCTTCCCTAGGCCCTTCATCGTTGGTGGCGCCATCTCAGCTATAGGATTCGTCCTTTACTTTGCTTTGAGCGCACGCACCATCGAGACATCCGATATGTGATTATTCGCGTCCGATAAATTCGCATTCATCCACGTCTGGAACGGGGATTGAAGCCGCTCGAGGTTCCGCTCTCGTTATCTTTCTTGGCGTCGTTCGCCGTTTGAGAAGATCGCCATGAGTACAGAAGAACATCCAGGGAGCAACTCTATAAGAAAAACGGGCGAGTATTCCCAGACCCGGTCACACCGCCACTTACTGGAGCCCTTGACGGGTGGGGACGCCAAACCTAAGCCAACCCATCACCGAGGGATCGAACCAACAGAAGACATATCACATAGCTCGCGTCAGTAAACATCACCGAGTATTTCCCGCTGTTTCTTTTTAGAACTGCTTAACATCGTCAGCGATATGCTGTTGGATCCAGACATAATGAGAAAGGTGCTGCTTCATATCTGGAAGCAGCACCTTTTTATTTCTTCTCTCTTGGCCTTCACCAAATTGATGAACGTTAGCCAACCCTCCTGCTCAGGATCCGATTTACGCTTCGTCGAACAGTCGCTCCTTGAAAGCAGGGATCATCAGGAATACGACAACAGCCAAACCCAGAGTCCCACCCACGATGTAGTCGCTGGTGGTGCCACGCACGAGGTGAGTCCAGAAGTTCGCTATGGTAACCGTGATGCCGCCGATCAAACCCAGGTAGAAACCAGCCTTCTTGCGAAGGCCTGTGTAGAAAATCGACAAGAGAAGGGCAATGGTCCCTAACCACATAAACTGGGTTGAGAGCCAGAGAACCCATGTACCTGGCGGCCATAACGGGCGTTGGGGGAGCATCCATTGAAGACGGAAGGATGCGTGACCATTGGTGAAACTGTGAGCGGCAGCAATTCCCAGAGCCATGAATACCAGGAAGTAAGCCAGCTTGGTCGTCCCATCCACTTTTTCTGCGAGCAATATCCAGAAGTAGGGTATTAATCCCAATAGGGCGATGAAAATCGGGTAGGGCGTACCTTTATCGAAGCCAACAAAGTTAATCCACGGAATGAGCATATAGGCTCCGGCAATTGATGGCATTGCAGTAGCTAGCAGTGCCGCCCCCTTTGCCCAGACTTCGCCCCTATTAAAAGGCTTAGCGATTACCAGGACTGTCACGCCGCCGAACATTGCCAGCGCCATCCAGAATGGATAGAAGAAACTGACCAGATAAGGTGTATCGACGATCAGAGGTGCTTTCTTAACTTGTTCGGGATCATCGGAAGTCGACATCTTCTCATATTTTACGATTTGGCCATCGATGATTTCCGGCAGGATCGTCTTGACAATCAAAGGGGTAGCAATTATGGTGACGAAGGCAAAAACAACCAGAACAATAGTAGCCGTAAGTCGAACCTTTTCTGACGGATGCTGCATTTTCTTCTCCTTTTACTGGTGTTGGGCAAGAGAGCACGAAAACAACCACCACAGTGGAGAACGCAATGGTCAATGTGGGTGACCTTAGTATAGTGACAAATTTCTCGAATGTCTTTAATCATGGTTAAGTCCGAGTTGTTCAGTAAGGCTGCTGATGAATACCGAACCCACGTCATTAACTCCAAACAGCCAAATCAGATTATGGTGAGGAAGATGAAATGGAAGCGTTATTGGCGGAATTAGCCAAGAATGAAGTGTTCAGCAAAGTAAAACAAGAAGACCTGGAATTCCTCGCTCAATGCTCAATTTCACGAACGCTGCGGGACGGGGAGTATCTTTGCCATCAAGGCGATGATTGGCCAAAGGTTCTTTACGTAGAACGCGGGGAAATTATCTGGGCTCTTACATCACCGGTAGGTAAAGAAAAAATCTTGTTTACGATTAAACAAGGAGAAGATTTTTGGGCCCACTCCATGTTCGACGGCAAACCCATGCCCGCCTCCCTCTATGCGATCGGAGATACAAAAATCCGTCTCTGGTCCAAGGATGACATCCTCACCGTGGTTCAAAGAAACCCGGAGGCGATCTGGGAGGTTACATGTAGATTAATTGACATCATGCGCCATGCGCGAGAGATTATCTATGGATTGGCTTTCCAACCTGTTTCGGCCCGATTGTCTAAGTTAATCCTGGATCGATTCCACGACGAAGATGACCTTCTGGCTGAGCGGGATCTTACACTAGATCAAATCGCGGCGATGATCTCCTCGACACCTCAAGTGGTGTGCAGAGTAATGTATCAATTTCAGGAAGAAGGGTTGATGGAACTCTCTAGAGCGACAATAAAACTGCTTGATCCTAAGGGATTGAAGAGAATATCTGAAGCTTATTAAGGAGGGTGTTTCGCACCCCATTTCAGCGAACGATTCTGCATCATTCACATCTGTACTCCAGCTATTACTGCTGCCCACAGTATTTCCACCGTTGTTTGATCTCTTACTCACGCGTGCCTATAATCGCATATAGTGCGGAGGGACGTAATGGCCATTAACCGATATTCCCATTTTCACGAGGGCATGGAAGCACACGATGTGGATCTGCTCGCCTTGATCCCCAGCCCTACATTCTTCTATCTGTCCGGGGTAGATTTTCACCTCATGGAACGACCGATTGTGGGCTTCTTCTCACCCCGGCGCCAGCCGCTGCTCGTCGTCCCGGAGCTGGAGCGTGAGCGCGCAGAATCATCCTCCTTCGAATGCGAAGTTATCACCTATGGCGAGAGTGACGTCTCGCGTGAAGCTGCTTTCTCACAAGCCGTGGAGAAAGTAAAAGGGCTCTCGACCAAGGTTAGCGTCGAGCCTCTGCGGATGCGGGTTTTTGAAATGCAGTTGTTAGAGCACGCGAACCCCGAATGGGTTTTTACTAACGCTGAAGCTCTTCTATGCGAACTGCGCATTCAGAAGGATGATGTCGAGATCGAATCGATACGTCAAGCCGTAATTATTGCCGAACATGCTCTGCGTCAAACACTCCCGAAGATACGCTCCGGCATATCGGAACGCGAATTAGCAGCAGAACTGACGATCCAATTGCTTAAAGCCGGCTCGGAACCCGAGCTACCCTTTAACCCCATCGTCGCCAGCGGCCCAAACAGCGCTTTGCCTCATGCGACGCCTACCGACCGGCAACTAGACACTGGCGACTTGCTCATCCTCGACTGGGGCGCACGCCACAACGGCTATATCTCAGACATTACGCGCACATTCGCCATCGGCGAGATTGATCCCGAGTTGCTGCAGGTCGCCGAGATCGTCGCCCTCGCCAATGACTCAGGAAGAGAATCGGCCTCCCCGGGTACACCCTGCGGCCTGGTTGACAAAGCAGCGCGCGATGTCATCGATGCAGCAGGTTTCGGTGAGTTTTTTGTACACCGCACAGGCCACGGCATTGGACTAGAAGCACACGAGCCCCCCAATATCCGCGCCGGAGAGGAGCTTATCCTGACGCCGGGTATGACCTTCACTGTGGAGCCTGGGATTTACATACCGGATCGCGGCGGTGTGCGCATCGAGGATGACGTCGTTGTCACACAGTCTGGCGCCGAGAGCCTGACCACCCTACCGCGCCAACTGGAGATCCTCGGATGAGCAGGATCCTCGATCGGGGCGAACCTTTCTTTTACCCGGGCAATGAGGTGGGCTGCCTGCTCGTCCACGGCTTTCCCGGCGCGCCGGAGGAGATGCGCTGGCTCGGGGAACACCTGGCCAGGAAGGGATACACAACGCTCGGTATCCGCCTATTTGGTCACGCCACCCACCCCGATGACCTGACGCGTGCACGCTGGCAAGATTGGATGGCAAACCTCGAGGATGGCTATCACTGGATTGATGGAGCCTGTTCCCGGGTTGTCGTAATCGGGCTCTCCTTGGGTGGAATACTCACCCTTAACTTCGCCTCACAGACATCACTCGCCGGCGCTGTCGCCATGGCCACACCATGGGAGCTCCCCCCGCTCGCCCAGCGGCTGCGCCCAATAATCCATCCGCTTAGCAAGGTCTGGCGCTTTCGCACGCCATCCGAACCGTCGGACTGGCGCGACAAAGATGCAGAGAGGCTCAATCTCCACTATCCCGTCCAACCGCTGAGAGGGATTTCTGAGATCTGCGATATCAACGCCGAAATGAGGTCATCGCTAGAGCGCATCGAATGCCCGGTAACCTTGATCTACTCCACCGGCGACTTGACTGTACCCACAGACCACGCACAGAAGATCTATGCAGCGCTCGGTGCGCGGGATAAGACGCTCGTCTGGGTTGATAACAGCGGGCACAATCTACCGCGTGATGCCGAGCGCGAGAAGATTTTTTCAACGATAACCGATTTCGTCCGCCGCGTGACAGGAGATGCGCCGTGAACATGATCATGCCTGGCGCTGAAACCTTCTTCTTCCCTGGCGGAAAGGTCGGCTGTCTGCTCACACATGGCTTCACCGCTACGCCGCAGGAGATGCGCGAATTAGGAGAGCATCTGGCAACCCAAGGACATACGGTTCTCGGCATTCGTTTATTCGGTCATGGAACCCGACTGGAGGATATGGCCCGCTCCCGCTGGCCCGACTGGCTTGCCTCTGTAGAGGACGGGTACCATTTGCTGAGGGGATGGTGCGATCAGATCGTAGTGATGGGGTTATCAACCGGCGGCTGCTTAAGCCTCATCATGGCCTCGGAGCTGCCGGTGGATGGGATCGTCACGCTTTCGACGCCTTACCAGCTTCCCCCCATCCCCTATCTGAAACAGCTCTATCCGACCCTGCCAGCGCTGAGCACCCTCCTCCCGGCCATTCACAAGGGTCCACCCGACTGGAAAGACATGGAAGCTGCGAAATCCCGTGTGCAATATGATGCCTATCCGCTACGTTCTGTCTATGAATTTGGCGCCATGCTTGAAGAGATGCGGCCACGGCTGAGTAAGATTACCGCCCCGGCGCTGCTGATCCATTCTCTCGAAGACGATTTCATCCTGCCTGTTGATCTGCAGCATATCTATGACTCACTTGGATCGACTGAGAAACGGATGGTTCATGTCCAAAACAGCAATCACATCATCACCTGCGACGCTGCCCGAGAGGATGTGTTCCGAGAAACAGGATCCTTCGTCGCCCAACTCGTCAAACATGGAGCTTGAGAAAGGAGCCATCCATGATTCCGATACTCGATTGGGGATACCCCATCATCTATTGGCTGCAAAGTTTGGGGGACTGGCTTACACCCATCATGCAATTTTTCACTTTCTTAGGCAACGAGGAGTTCTTCTTACTCGTTCTCCCCGCTCTCCTTTGGTGTGTCGACATTGGACTGGGAGTCCGAATTGGATTGATCCTCCTCACCAGCAACGGGGTCAATTCAATATTCAAGCTCGCGTTTGGGACACCGCGGCCATATTGGGTCAACCCTGAAGTTAAAGCTCTAAGCACGGGCACGAGCTTCGGCCTGCCTTCCGGCCACGCCCAAACAGCGCTCGCCGTGTGGGGACGCCTGGCTGCTTGGATCCATCGCACCTGGACGACCATCTTCTTCAGCGTCTTGATTCTGACAATCTCGATCTCGCGCCCATACCTCGGGGTCCATTACCCAACCGATACGCTTCTTGGCTGGCTCATCGGCGGAGTCTTGCTGGCGGCATTTCTCATCTTCGACAAGCCCGTCAGCAAGTGGCTTTCACGGCTTTCGGCGAGCCAGCAGAGCCTGCTATCCTTTGTGATCAGCATTGTCTTTATTTGCCTGGTTCTACTCGCATCCACGGCTACAGCAAACCGTCCAGTCCCATTAGAGTGGATTGCTGGAGCTGCAGCCGCCGCCCCGGGAAGCGAAGCTATCGACCCTCTCAGCATTAACGGGTTCTTCTCCACCGCTGGTGTGTTTTTTGGCCTCGGCGCTGGCGCTGCACTCCTCTATCAATGGGGTGGTTTCCATGTCCGCGGTTCATGGTGGCAGAGGCTGCTGCGTTATCTTGTAGGGCTCGTTGGTGTGGTCCTGGTCTATTTTGGGTTCAAAATGATCTTTCCAAGCGGAGATGATCTTCTGGCTAATGTTTTTCGATACATACGCTACGGGGCGGTCGGATTCTGGGTCGCCTATCTCGGACCCAGAGTCTTTGTGCTCCTTCGTCTTGCAAATGAGGATGCATTGGAAGAGTGACGCATTCCCCTCCTAGGTGCCAATTAAAGAAGAATCTTCTGGAGACATTCGATGCTTACCAAATTCACGTATAAAAAATATTTGCTGAAGCGACAGATTTTCGCACTGACTGGCAAGGTTCGCGTATATTCGCCCTCCGGAATGCTGATGCTTTATTCCGAGCAAAAAATGTTCAAACTACGGGAAGACATCCGCATTTTCGATGATGAGACGAAAACACGCGAGGTGCTTTGGATTCAAGCCCGGCAGATCATCGACTTTGCAGCCGCCTACGATGTAACCGATCAGACGACAGGGCAAAAAGTTGGGGCACTGCGAAGAAAAGGGTGGCGGTCGATGCTGCGCGATGCGTGGGAGGTGCTGGATCCCGTCGATCAGGTGATAGGCACTATTCAGGAAGACAGTCCGATGAAGGCTTTGCTGCGCCGGGCATTTTTAGGATCGCTGCTGCCGCAGATCTACGAAGTCCTCATCGGGGACCTTGTGGTAGCAACCTTCCAACAGCGTTTTCACCTCTTCCGCTACGAAATGGAGATCGCCTTTCCATCTCATGAGCAAGCTTTGGACCCCCGCCTGGGGCTTGCGGCCGCAGTCCTTCTAGCGATCGTTGAGGGTAAACAGAAATCGTAAGCCTGGTATGTTTGCTGTACTGACACAATCCGGAAGATCCAAGCGCTTCCAAGCCATCATAAAAGATGGAAGGGGGCGTTGAAGTGCCTCTTCTTTGCAGACAATTAAGGGAAGAAAAAAGACAGCCTCTTACGGAATCAGGTAGATTCCAACTCCCGCCACAAGTACCAGTGCCCCTTATGGTCTCCGGCATCCTTAGGCGCCCGATCGTAGTAGATATCGAACACACGACCTCCGCGGATCCGCACCCGGAAGTAAAAGCGGCCCACGCCGCGTGATCCCCGTCGTTCCGCTTTCATGAGATTCTCCGGTCTCATATTCAACGCCATCCTACCCTTGCGCGAGTAATCAAACCAGGAGGAGATCACTTCCTCAACCTTGTACGTTTGCCCCTTCCAGAGGAAGCTATGCGGCGCTGTGGGTTTCTTGGTTAAAAGCGGAGATTTTTCATGCTCAACATCGATCTTTTCACTAATGAAGCGGAGAGGCGACCAGTCACCCTTCATCGGGCGAGTCAGCTTCCTGGACCCAGGCATGGGTTGCAGGTGAGGCGAGGCAAGCGAGATTGCAGAGTGATAAAAGCGTCGCCGGTCCAAAAAAAATTAACGAAAAAACGTTAATTAGAATAGCGGCTCCGTACCCCCAGTTTCTATGCAGCCAGACCCCCCAAATCGCCCCCGATAAACTAGCTCCGAGAACAACGGCTGGCCAAGCCAGGGCTTCTGGCTTGATGATAATCCATTGATCAAAGCCTTTGGAGAAAACGTGGCATGGATCCAACCAGGAGGCCCCGGGAAGTGCGACAATGGGATTCCAACCGAAGAGGCGAATAGCAAGACCATTGGCGATGAGGTAGATGCCGAGTAGGAAGCTAAAGAGAGTCAGAAGGCGCAATGTGATAGGAGGCTTACAATCGTCCCTAGGTATCGACATAAAATAAAGGGGCCGGAAGCAACCCGGCCCCTTTTTTACCTCATATTCCGATCAGTCTTCTTCCTCTTTACCGATCTCCCTCTTGCGAGCGGCGATGAGCTCCTCCGCTACGTGTGAAGGGACAACTTGATAGTGGCTCAATGACATCGAGAACACGCCACGCCCACCTGTCATCGAGCGAATGTCGGTCGTGTAACGTTGTATCTCGGCAAGTGGAACTTGAGCGGTAACCACGCTCCGCCCTCGTTCGGTTTCCATCCCCTGGACACGTGCCCGACGGGTGTTTAGATCCCCGAGGACATCGCCCATGTTCGCTTCTGGAACAATGATACGAATATCCATGATCGGCTCGAGCATGACCGGGGCTGCGTCGTTCATTGCCTGTTTGAAAGCCTCCCGGCCAGCGACCTCAAAAGCGACCGCCTTTGAGTCGACCGGATGCTCCTTGCCGTCAACAATGAGGACCCTGACTTTCTCGACCGGATAACCGGCGATTACACCCTGCTTCATCACACCCTTCACGCCCTTCTCGATGGCGGGCATGAAGCCTTGTGAGATCGAGCCGCCGAAGACCTTATTAACGAACTCGAACTGTTCTTCCTCAAGAGGCTCGATATCCATGTGGACTTCGGCAAATTGCCCTGCGCCGCCCGTCTGTTTCTTGTGGCGGTATGCGGCATGACCGGATTTTGTAATCGTCTCCCGGTAGGGAACCCGGGGCACCTCCGTGTTGAGACCGACCTGGAATTTAGCATCCGCCTTACGTATAGCGACGTCGATATGCTGATCTCCCATCCCCTGCAAAATGGTTTGGTTTGTGCTTGATTCCTGATGCCAGGAGAGTGTGGGATCCTCTTCACAGAGACGTGTCAGTGTGGGGCTGATTTTCGTTGAGTCTGCTTGCGTTTTCGGTGATACTGAAACGGAGTAAAGCGCGTTGGGGTATTCCGGTTTCGCGATTGTAAGCGGGTGCCCTTTATCGCCGAGTATATCGCCAGTTGCCGTATCACCAAGTTTGGCGACAGCACCTATGTCACCGGCGTGGAGATTCTTGACTCCGATCTGCTCTTTGCCCCGCAGAACAAACAAAGTACCCAGCCGTTCCTCGGTTCCCTTGGTGTGGTTCCACACCCGGCTGTCCGCAGCTAGTGCACCGGAGAGCACGCGCATATAGGTGAGCTTACCTACAAATGGGTCGGCTGTCGTCTTCCATACTTGGACGGCCAGAGGGCCCGAATCGGAAGCTTCTATGATCTCTTCTCCCGATGCTCCTTGTGCCTTCACTGGTTCAGCGTCGGCAGGGGAGGGGAAGATCTCAATCATCGCCTCCATCAGCGGCACTACGCCTGTCGTTTTACCAGCTGCGCTCGCGAAAACCGGTATAAAACGGCCGGAACGAACAACCGACTTGAATCCTTTGGTAATTTCGGCGGCGGTCAGATCTTCGCCTTCGAGGTATTTCTCAAGCAGGGCATCATCCCCCTCCGCGGCAGCTTCAACCAGGGCGATGCGCGCCTCATCCGCCTGCTCTTGATATTCGGCGGGAATATCCTCCAATGCTTCCCCTTCGGCCGGGCGAGCCTTCATATTAAAGAGATCAATGACCCCCTTGAACTCACTCTTCTCACCCCAAGGAAGCTGGACGGGGATAAAGGTTGCATCCGGGGAGAGTTCGCTCGCCACGGAGAGAGCCGTCTTGAAATTGGCATTGTCGCGATCCATCTTGCTAATGACGACAAATCGCGGCAGATTGAATGCTTGACAATACTCCCAGACGATTTCCGTGCCCACCTCGACTCCAGCAACAGAATCCACGAGGATAACTGCTGCATCGGCCACGCTTATTGTAGAGATTACTTCACCGACGAAATCCGTGTAGCCCGGTGTGTCCAGGATATTTAACTTATGCTCTTTGAACTCAACTGGGAGGAGCGTCGTAGAGAGTGATAGAGTGCGGCGGATCTCCTCATCTTCAAAGTCAGAGACCGTATTCCCATCTTCGACCCTCCCCATACGAGTGATCGCACCCGTGCAGAAAAGCATCGCTTCTCCCAGGATGGTCTTTCCACCCCCGCCATGGGACACGAGGGCGATATTGCGAATAAACTCCGTTGCGTATTCCTTCATGGGTTTGGGATCCTTCTCAAAGGTTTTTTAGGTCAACGAATTCTAAAGGAGGAGATGAGTCTTGTAAAGATAAAACAGCAAAAGATGGGGTTTTAATAGCCTTTCATCCCGTTTTGGACATCTTTCTTGTAATGACTGGGAAAGTGGCTCTCTTATCCCTAAACCCCGCCAGGCTACAAATCTGCGCAAGGTATAACTGCGTTAGATCTAGACGCAGCGGGTTGATGTTACAATCCGGTTGGCACCGTGGAGGGCACCATGCAGCTAATCAACCAATATTCTTTCCCTTTCCTGGCCGGGGTTATCATCCTCATCACCGCCGGCATTCTCCTGCATAAAGGGGGAACGGACGGATTGCTCGTTCCGCTGGCAGCAGCAATCATGGGATTCCTTTTCGCATTCTGGCTCTTCAGCCCTGGGGCGACCCCCGAGACTTCCGATGCAGCGAAGGTCGAGGACGTAATCGGGTCAGGGAAGACTGTTCTCCTTGAATTCCAGAGCCCCTATTGACTGGCGTGCATGGCCGCCAAACCCATCGTGGATGGGATCGAGAAGCAGCATGAAGAAGACCTTCACATAATCCGTGTAAATGTCCAAGAAGACGCCATGCAACCCCTGATGGAAACTTACGCTTTCCAATTCACGCCGACTTTCATCCTGTTTGATCCGGCGGGAGAGGAAATCCTTCGCACCGTCGGCGCAATTGACCCGGAAGTGATCGATAAGGTTCTGGCATCAATTCCATGATCCGGCGTCTCTTATTCGAACTGCGTTACTTTCGGGAAGAAACGCCGTGGGATACGGGGATCTCCCCGCCTGAACTCTTGAAGTATCTGATGGAGAGTTCACCCGGCCACGCGCTGGACCTCGGCTGCGGGACAGGTACGAATGCTATAACCATAACTAAACATGGTTGGCAGGTCATCGGGGTGGATCTCTCGGCGCTGGCGATTCGGAAAGCCCGCCACAACGCTCATCAAGCCGGACTTGAAATTGACTTCAGGCAGGAGGACGTGACACGCCTCATCTCTATCAAAGGGTCATTCGATTTCGCCCTCGACATTGGCTGCTTCCACGTTCTAAGCGGCGCGGGGCAGCAAAACTATATCCAAAACCTCACTCGCGTCATCAAACCTGGCGGGGCTTACTTGACCTACACATGGCTAGCCGGTAAAGGTGACTCGTCATCTATACGATTAACCGAAAGTGACATGTCAACCCTGTTCGAGCCCAGCTTTGAAATTCGCTCCTTCATACGAGGTACCGAGGGACACCGTACTTCAGCCTGGTATCACATGATACGAAAAACAGAATGAGCCGCATCCTTCTCCTCTTCATGGACGGCATAGGGCTTGGTGAAGATGACCCCGCCTGCAACCCATTCGCCGCTTGCGAGATGCCTGCGCTCGAAGCCCTTCTCGGCAGTCGAAAGTTCGTATTTGAAACAGCGCCTTTTAAGGGCGATGAGGCGACGCTGCTTGCAGTTGACCCCACACTTGGCCTGCCCGGCACACCGCAATCAGCCTCCGGACAGGCTGCTTTACTCACGGGCCGCAATGTACCGCAGGAGATTGGCGAGCATTACGGTCCAAAGCCAAACCCGCCTATCCAACAAATCCTGCGTGAGGGCAATATCTTCTCCACCGTGACTCAGCTTGGCGGGAGAGCCGCACTGCTCAACGCCTACCCTCCCCAGTACTTCGAAGCCATCGAACGGGGGCAACGTCTCTATTCTGCCATCCCCCTCGCTGTGACAGTCGCCGGATTGCCGCTGATGACCGCCGAGGATATACAAGCTGGTCGTGCACTCTCGGTAGATTTCACCGGTGAAGGATGGGCTGCCAGGCCTGAATTTCCACCGGTACCGATATACTCACCTTCAGAAGCGGGCACGAAACTCGCACAATTGGCAGCCCAGTACGACCTCGCCTGGTTCGACTTCTGGCCCAGCGATTACGCAGGTCACCATCAAGATATGAATTCCGCGATCGATCTCCTGGAGACATTTGACCTCGTCCTCTCCGGGTTGTTGCAGGCACAGGGTGGAAACCAGGACCTGGTCGTCCTGACTTCTGACCATGGCAACATGGAGGACCTCAGCCAGCGTGGGCATACGCGCAACCCGGTGCCCGCGCTTCTGATCGGCTCCGAAGAGCTTCGCGATCGTTATGCGGAAGGACTCGGAAACCTCACCCACTTCGTCCCTGCTATACGCAGGACGCTTTTCTCCTCATAGCTCCGGGTCTCGACCCACCCACTCCGAGCACAACCGCGCCGCCGCGAATCTTCAAAATCGCCGGCCTAAGTATCTGCTGGTACCCAATCGCGAATCATCCTTGCTATACTTAGAGCAGTGTCCTAAAGACAACCCTGAGGAGATGCGTATGGAAGCCCCATTGAGTGAACAAGAGAAGCAAATCCTTCTCGACCTTGCTCATCAATCCATTGTGGCCGCGGTCGCTCATGATCGCTCCCCTCACGTCGAGCTCGACTCTCTGCCGGACCGCTTACTGCAACCCGGGGCATCCTTCGTTACGCTTACCCGCAGCGGCTTGCTGCGCGGCTGCATCGGCACACTCAAACACGAATTCCCGCTTGCCCAAGATGTGGTGCTGCGGGCAGGCGCCGCTGCGATCGATGACCCCCGTTTCCCTCCACTCCAAACTGACGAGATCGAGGATACGGAGATCGAAATCTCGGTATTAACAACACCGCAGCCTCTGGAATACAACTCGCCAGATGAAATCCCCAACCTGCTTGTCCCTGGACGGGACGGCGTCACAATCGTCTATGGTCTTAAAAAAGCGACCTTCCTGCCCCAGGTTTGGGAGAAAGTAGAGGGTCCCGAGCACTTTCTAACAATGCTCTGTCAAAAAGCGCGGCTTCCAGCTGATGCCTGGAAGCGTGGAAAGTTGGAGATTTCAACCTATCGCGTGGAGAGTTTCCACCGCACCCGGACCAAACCCACGTAAGGATGAAACACCATGCCTGAATTCCCGATCCTGCAGACCGAGCGGCTCATCCTGCGTGCTTTTCAGATGGATGATGCACCCGCTGTAGACAAGTATGTATCGGAAAAAGAAATCGCTGCTACCACCTTGAATATCCCTCACCCATACACCCTGGAGATGGCCGAGGAGTGGATCGGGACGCACAAAGAGGCCTTTGAAAACGGCCAAGCTGTTCGCTTTGCGATCACGTTAGGAGATAGCGGGGAACTGCTCGGCGCGATCGGACTCGAGATCACGGCAGCGCATGAGCGGGCCGAGATGGGCTACTGGATCGGTCTACCCCATTGGGGCAAAGGATACTGCACCGAAGCCGCTATTGCCGCGATTCAGCATGGGTTCGATTCCCTTGGGCTCGAACGGATATTCGCCACACATCTTCGCAGGAATCCCGCCTCCGGCCGGGTCATGCTTAAAGCGGGCATGAAACACGAAGGGCGATTAAGACACCATATTAAGAAATGGGGGGAATTCGAGGATCTTGAAATGTATTCACTCCTGAGGCCTAAAACGGAGATTAACCGCTAAGCGGAATATTGTCTCAAACGAGTAATCTCATCTGTGTACACCCCCTCCTCTAACTCAGCAATCTCCCAGCCACGGTCCGTACGGACAATCTCCAGGGCTGCAAACCCACTTCGTCAACGCCCGGCATCCTCCGCTGAGTCTGGCTCCTCCATCATAGGACCCTGTTCCGGGTCAAGAACCTGCTGAACGATTTGAGCTTCGGCATCTTGAAGGATCACTTCCTGGCCATCGGGGAACGTCACCCGCGTCTCTCCATGCTCACACTGCACAACCAGCCCCCGCCAACGCAGCGTCACAGGCCATGGATAAGGGTTACCCGGTTTGATCCAGATCTTGGATGGAGAAATTAATCGAACACCCAAAGTCTGCAGGAAAAGACTGAGCGGCGCCACGCCTTCGATATGCCCGCGCCCGCCAACGCCTCCCCCGTGATCCGGGTTATAACGTGCACGAAAGGCCTTATCTTCCTTTAAAGCACCGACAATATTCCCCATCAGCCGTGTTACAAGTTCAGCGGCCTCCTCACGGAATCCATAGCTCACCAGACCCTCTCCAAGCAGCAGATTCCAGAACATCCACACGGCACCTGCACCTTCCTGGTTGTCCGGCGCGTAGGCCGGGTCCTTGGCAGAACAGACCGGAATACCATACGGGCGCCAGAATTGGTTGGGGTTGGTCAGCGTTTTGGAAATGAGCTTAGCGGCGCGCTCCGGCTCCGGGATCCCTGCCCAGAGAGGGAGAAGCAGGGATTGATCCATACGCGTAGTATCCGGCAACCAGATCTCGGAGTTGATCTCTTTACCCAATCCCTTTACTTCTACCTGCTCGATTGTGGTATTGAGTTTATCGCTCGTGAACACGCCTGTATTCAAGAACCATTGAAACTTCCGATTAGTAACCCGTTCGACGCGGGAGCGCCCGCGACGCCCACGACTATGGATGAGTATCTTGAGCTTTCGGGCATCCTTCTCTGAACCATGGATACGGACAAGGACGCGCACCGGCGGGTTGAAGGAACGCTTCACTTCGCATGAGTAATTACCACGCCCTCTGCCCAGACGTTTTCCTGTGAGGGATGTATCCAGGTCCCGGTCTCGCTGCCGATAGATACTTCGCTGCGCCGACCAGGTAGACTCAACTGCATCTTTGAGAATCGCCATCCGCGGCTCAATACCTTCAACTGCACGCTCGCGCCCAATTTCGCGAGCGATAAAGCTCAAAGACTGGATCTCACGATAAAGGTAGGAAGCCAGATCGACCGTCTCAACCATCGATATGTCCAGCCCCTGACTCCAGCGATACCAAGGTGCAAACGCCGGCCAGTTGTCGAACCCGGAATGAGCTGCGTGGTCCCATTCCGGCCATCCATCCTGATCCCGGTCATGGCGTTGGTTGAACCACACTTCAACGAATCGCCTGAGTGGTGTGAATATCTGCCGCAGCCAGTCGGCATCCTCGGTATGCTGATATACCCTCCAGGCTAACGTCGCCAGGAGCGGGATGCTGTGAAGCTCGCTGCTCAAACGGCTTAGATTGGGAAGCCACTCTATCTCACCTTCAGCATCTTGCGTTTTTAGAAAATTCTCAATAAGTCCTGTAGAGAGAGACGGCGCCGCAGGAAGAATCTGCGAGATTGCCAGGAACGCATCATCTGCTGTATACCCGGACCCTTGCGGACTGAAGCCGTCCCCGTCCTCACTCAGGGCGAAACCATCGTCCATCCCTCTGCGCTTAACTAAAATAGGCCCAGGCTGGAATTTCACCGGTCCGACGAAGTTCCCAAGAATCTCTTTTTGAGTCAGCCAGAAAGCGCTATCCCAATCAGGCTCTCCTGATTCAATCTCCACTAATCCGCTGTTTTCCAACTCCAACCGGGCGCGCTCCTTATCCCAATTACATTGGACCCATTTTCGCGCCTCGATGAAAGATCGATTCGTCGTACTCTCGGCCGCCTGCGCCCAAACCCAGGCGCCAACCTCTCCCGACAAGAGACGTCCATGAACGCCCAGCGTTGGGTAGGGCGCCGGTTCAAAACGAGCGCCGCCGGATAGAAAAATCACGGGGTAGAGCCCGGCGGTTCGACCGGACAACACGCTGGCCCCTTGAAAGATGCTCTCACCGAGAGCCTGGGGATCCTCTCCGGGTTGAAGCAGTCCATATAATCGAAAGTGAATATCTTGGGGTTCTGCTCTGCGGTTCGAGATCGTGATTCTGCCTATTACAACGTGTGAGTCGGGGACCCAGTATTCAGCAACGACGCCCACGTGGTTGAAGGGACTGAAGTCGAGCCTTGCGTAGTCAGGAAGAATTGACCGTATCACCGGTGTGACGTGGAAACGCGCTGGGTCTGTGATGAAGCGGTCACCCAACCCGAAACCAGGGAAAATGCGCATCGCTCGAGCTCGCAACCCATACGTCGTATTCAGGGAGAGGGATGGGGGTTCCTCAGATTCAATCTTTAATTCCCAGATTTGGTCATCCGTGATATCGATGTCTGTGAACCGAGCATCACAGGCTAAACGTAAGGCAGCCGGCCCATTAAGTGGAAGTGACCAAAGTTTCATGGATAGATTGTATGAAGCTAACATGAAATCGTCAAAGAAATCCTGGAATAATCGCGCCTTCCACCCATCGAATTACCACATCGTCGGATATCTGTCTGTCAGGCTCACTTGCGTGCGTCTCATGCTAGAATAGCGTTACTTCCTTCAGGAGAGGCGCTCAATGCCTATGGAACTTTCAAATCAAGGTATGTATTTCGAGGAGTTCGAAGTGGGGCAGCGAATCATCAGCCCCGGTCGAACGATTGCCGAAGCCGATGTGATTGCGTTCGCAGGGCTATCCGGTGATAGCAATTCTATTCACACCGATGCTGAGTATGCAAAAAGGACCGCCTTTGGGCGGCGTGTTGCCCACGGTCTTCTAGGTGTTTCCATTGTCTCTGGCCTTGCCGTGCGAACCGGTGTCATGGAGGGGACGGTGATCGCTTTCCGCGAGATTAAAGACTGGAAATTCAGCCTGCCGGTCTTCATTGGGGACACCATTCATGTCATCATGGAGGTGAAGGAAAAGAAAGCGATGCCCCGATTGGGCGGCGGCTCAATACTTCTCTCGCTCGATGTTCGTAACCAGGACGATCAAACGGTTATGAAGGGGATCTGGACGGTCCTCGTTAAAAGCCAGGCCGCCGAGGCGTAGTTTAATTTGCAGGGGAAAGATCTTCCCGACTCATTATCTTTGCCTTGCATATTTCTTCTTCCCTTCACCTACCGCATGCTATAATCACGAGCTATGAGCGATCTTACGGACGATCTCTCCAAGGAAAAGGGTTCGGTTCCCTCCGAGTCCGAAAACGAGCGACCTCCGGAAACGGATGTCCATCCATCCGCCGTTCAAGACAGTATCGACAGCCCTCAGGTGCGGTTTAAACGCCTGCTGGAGGGCGATATCTCCTCCGAGAAGTCCTCCACTTTGCCTGACACACCCCCAATAGATGACCCAGAACTCACGGAGGATGGGACGGTTCAAGACGGCTCCGACATTTCCGAGACCGAACCTTTCGAACATGCTCCGACCGAGGACGATCAGGCACAGGCGGCGAATAGCCTTTCCACACAGGATCCCTCTGCCAGCTCCAGCCCAGAACTGGAGTTCAAACCGGATGCCGATGTTTTACCTCAGCGTGTGCCGGAAACGGATATAGGCGCCACACAGGTCGGCCCCTCCGCCCTCATCCCTCCCACCCAATCCGAAGAACGGTCCGGCAGGGATTGGAAGCGTTGGGACACATGCGGTGGGTGCGCTCTGCGAATGGCCATTTTCGGAGCTTTTATTTTCATCGCCATTGTGATTGGAATCATCTCCTTCGGGGTTTACCAGTATTACTCGCTGGCCGCCAGTCTCCCCTCCGTTGAAGATCTGCACGAACATGCCGCTCAGTTTGAAACGACGCGCATCCTCGATCGTGATGGAAATCTGCTGTACGAAATCCTTGACCCCCAAGCAGGTCGTAGAACGTACGTCCCGCTGGAAGAGATTTCCCCCTACATGGTCGCGGGGATTATCGCCACGGAAGATTCCCAGTTTTACAGCCACCCCGGTTTTGATATCTGGGCAATTTTCAGGGCTTTCTGGCAGAATTACACGCAGGGGAGTGTCGTCTCTGGGGCTTCCACCATCACCCAACAGGTCGCGCGCAATTTGCTTTTCTCACCGGAAGAGCGAACCCGGGTGACAGCGCGCCGCAAGTTGCGCGAGGTCTTACTCGCAGCCGAGATCACACGCCGTTACTCGAAAGAGGAGATACTCGAGCTTTATCTCAACCAGCATTACTTCGGTAATCTCTCCTACGGTGTGGAAGCAGCAGCGGAGACCTATTTCAACACCACTGCCGGCAAATTGACGCTCGCACAGGCTTCTTTCCTGGCAGGGCTCGTTCAGGCGCCTTCAGTTTATGATATCTACACCAACCGCGATGCCACCCTGAACCGTCATCGCCAGGTCCTCACTCTTTTGGTGGATACCAGCATTGAGGATGGATGCATCTACGTGAGCAACTCGCAGCAGCCCATCTGCATAACACCTGAAGAGGCGGGCAGCGCTGCTGCCGTTATCATCAATTACGAATTCCAGCAGCCCGACATCCAGATCAGATATCCACATTGGGTGACTTTTGTGCGCGGTGAACTTGAGGAATTGTATGACCCGCAGACGATCTACCGCTCGGGTTTCACCGTCTACACGACCTTAGACCCGGTGCTTCAATCTGAAGCACAGGAAATTGTGAGCGCACAGGTCGAAGCCCTGGCCGACCATCGCACCACGAACGGCGCTCTGGTGACCATCCGTCCGGACACAGGCGAAATCCTGTCCATGATTGGTTCGGCAGACTATAAAGCCAATGATGGTCAGATCAATATGGCCGTACGCCCCCGTCAGCCGGGATCCTCAATCAAACCGCTTACCTACACCGCCGCATTTGAGATGGGGTGGACCCCGGCCACACTTATCTGGGATGTCCCTTCCGAGTTCCCTCCTTCGGGGAATCCGAATGATCCCCGCCCCCCCTATGAGCCCGTAAATTACGACGAGCGCTTCCACGGCCCGGTTACCGCCCGCTCGGCGTTGGCGAATTCTTACAACATACCCGCCGTCAAGACGCTTGATTTTGTCGGAATTTATGACAACCCTGAGACACCCACAGAAGACGGGTTCATCGCTTTCGCCCGCCGCATGGGGATCACAACACTTGACCGCGACGACTACGGTCTCTCCCTTACGCTGGGTGGTGGAGATGTCACCTTGCTCGAGCTGACTTCAGCCTATGCAACCCTGGCGAACCGCGGGAATCGCATCCCTCCCACAAGTATTTTACGCATCCAAGATCGGGAGGGCGCCGTTGTCTATCAGTACGAAACTCCCGCAGACAACCAGGTCCTCCCCCCAGAGCATGCCTACCTCATCACTGACATCCTCAGCGACAACGCCGCTCGAACGCCTGCGTTTGGTGCCAACTCACTGCTCAATTTACCCTTCAAGGCAGCCGCAAAGACGGGCACGACGAACGATTTCCGGGACAATTGGACGTTGGGCTATACTCCTGATCTCGCGGTCGGCGTTTGGGTCGGCAACGCCGATTACACACCGATGGAGAACACCTCGGGCTTGACAGGTGCTGCACCCATCTGGAACCAATTCATGCAATATGCACAAAATCGCCTGACTGGCGGTCAACCAACCGCGGTCATCCGCCCCAGTGGTATCGCCGATCGCATTGTTTGTGCCGTCTCCGGTGCAGAACCATCTGAATGGTGTCCCTCTCAGAAGAGCGAGATTTTTGTCCACGACCAACCCCCGCTTCCGAAAGAGCAAGATTTATGGCGGGAGGTGTGGGTGGACAACTTCGCTCTCGAACTAGCTTCCCCGGAGTGCGCGACGTACGTGGATGAGAAATTGGGGCTGAACGTGGATGATCCTTGGGCGCGAGAGTGGCTCGATGAGACCCCTGAAGGGAAAAAGTGGGCTGAGGATATGGGTTTTGAAGATCATCCGCTCTTCTTCATACCTGAGGCGGTCTGCTCCAGCGACAGCCCCCAACCTATACTGGCCTTCACCCATCCCTCCGAAGGAGCTACGATCTCAACGAGTCCACTGGAGATATTCGGGCGAGCGGCAGCGACGGATGACTTCAGAGATTGGATCCTCGAATACGGTCTCGGCAGCAATCCCTCCTATTGGCCTGATATCGCTCACAGCGACTCGCAGATGAAGCAGCCAGAAAAACTGATCAATTGGGATATTTCAAAATTAACAAACGGTCCAGTGACACTCCGCCTTGCGGTTCGGAGCAAGCGCGGTGGCGTCGCCTTTACTGAACTGCATCTGAACATCCTGATGCCGACCCCGACCCCCACACCAACACCCACACCGACGGCAACCACTACGCCTACGCCTACGCCCACGCCTACGCCCACGCCTACGCCCACGCCTACGCCTACGCCCACGCCTACCACAACCACCACACCCGCTCCCTCCGATACACCTACGCCTACCGAGACCCCCACTCCTCCATAGATCGCAAAACCTCACGGTAGAGACTCAGCATGCTGCGTCTCTACAACCCTCATCGATGCATTGCCAAATATCTCTGGGACTACCCCAGAAGGGAAGCCCCCACAGAGTAACATGAAGATCCTTGGTATCCCACGCGGAGTTTATCCTGCGAAGTCCCCGACCGATGGGAGTCGTGAGTGCATCGAAGATCTCTGTACAGGCTTCCCTCCACTTTTAGTCTGGGGGCTACGGAATCCGAAAAGTTTCCCCTTCGGCAGTGAGTTCAGAACAACAAAACGTTCAAACCCGTTTTGGGAAGAATCGAATTCGAATCCAACATTGCACTTCGTTGTTGAATCCATGTATATTTTGACCTACAGATAATTCGAACTTACGGATCCATGCATGAATCTAACATGGGAACCAATCACCCTGGAATTAAAAACTGCCTTCAGGATAGCTCATGGGGTGAGCGAAAGACGCCACAATGTGCTTGCGCACCTTGATGAAGGCATTGGAGAAGGAGCTGGTGTTCAGTATCTGGGAGAATCGCAGACAAGGATACTTGAATATCTAGACTCAGCGGCGGAGCAATTTAGCGACGACCCGATACAGATAGAGAAAATTCTCAAATCCTTGCCTCTCGGGTCATCTTCCGGAAGAGCGGCATTGGACATCGCCCTGCACGATCTCTGGTGTAAGCGTCAGGGGATACCGCTACACCAACTTTTGGATATCAATTCACAGCAGATACCTTCCACATCTCTCACAATTGCAATGGATCACCCTGATAAGATGGCACAGCGCGCCAAGCAAAGTGGGTGGCCCGTTCTTAAAATCAAACTTGGCAGTGCTAACGATGAAGCCATTGTGCGTTCCATCCGTGAGGAAACTAATGCAACTCTTCGAGTGGATGTCAACGCGGGTTGGACACGCGAGCATGCTGCAGAGTTGATTCCTCGCCTGGTGGAGTTCAATCTAGAGCTGGTAGAGCAGCCCCTGCCCGTCGGAGATATTGAGGGCCTACGCCAGCTGCGTGAGCGCAACCTGGGAGTGAAAATTTTTGCCGATGAGAATATCCGAACTCCACAAGATGTAATCGACCACGTCGATGCAGTGGATGGGGTGGTCATTAAATTGATGAAAAGCGGTGGGATCAGGCCAGCCTTGCAGATGATAAAAATGGCACGATCTTTCGATATGCAGGTGATGCTGAGTTGTATGGTAGAAAGTTCCGTTGGAGTGACCGCCGCAGCACATTTGGCTTCATTGTGCGAGTATGTTGACCTCGACGGCCCATTGCTTATTAAGAACGACCCCTATCAGGGGATAATCTATCGTGGTGCACAATTGTACTTACCCGAAGGGCCCGGTTTGGGCGTTGTTAAGCGTGGAGAGAATTAATAATCTCCAAGACTGGTCATAAGTATGTGTTGAGCTGCTAGTTTTCCATCCGCACCAGATGGTTCTCCGGGATAAGCTCTTCTAGATCCATGGGGAGTTCGAGTTATCCCATCATATAGGGTTTAAACACAACCTATTGGTTTTTCTTCTTCATGCCCTCAATTCTAGTGATTTCCTTTTTAAACGCGGATGGGGCTGTCCAAAAGGTCAGCCCCATGATCGTCAAGCAGCGTTTTTACTCTCGATCAAACCACAGTTCGCGGTAGACACGATTCCAGTCGGATAAAGCGCGGCCGGAGATGACGAAGCCAACTGCCAGCGCCACGCCCAGTTGCGTCCAATCTGCCCCGAAGAGCGCCCATAAGGGCATTAGCAGCAATCCTGTAACGATATTCCCCCGGGCGGAATGCTTAATCAAGAGCTGGAGCGCCGAACCTAGTCCGACCGCCAGCACAAAACCCAGCGGCCAGATCGCTAGCAGCGCCCCACCCCCACTCGCCATTCCCATGCCGCCACGAAATCCCCCGAAGACCGGGCAGCAATGACCGATCACAACGCATGCCGCGGCGACAATCGGCGCTGCAACCGTACCGCCGAATCTGGCAGCCAGCCACACCGCCATGTACCCTTTGCCAACATCCGTCACGAGCACGAGTATACCGGCGGCCCAACCTGCTACCCGCATAGTATTGGTCGCGCCGGCGTGACCTGAACCTGAACCGCGGACGTCAACTCCAGCCTTCATGCGGGTGACCAATATTGCGAAGGGAACGGACCCGAGCAGGTATGCGATAAACGCAAAAACGATCGTCGTCAGTACAGGTTCCATAATTTCGATCATACTTGGATTATCCGTACTAAGCCACCTGATGAGTGATCGATCCCGGGAGCATCACAGCAGAGGCAGTTGTGGATCCTGATGCTCCGGGGGATCGATTGCCATTCGCTCCCGTAAATTCACACGCGTTAACGTCGTCTCTGCCATGAGTCGTCTGACGAGGCGGAATTTAATCACTGGCGGACCGTCCTGAAGCCAATCCTGCAGCCGCGGGTCTCTTCGTGCTTTCTCGGCCACCAGCTCTGCACGGCCACCCGGAATGACATACGTAATCCCCTCCACCGCATCAGATTGGAGAACACCTGCCCAGACCGCCGTCTCCATGATCCGAAACGCGTAGGCGACCTCCCCTTCATCCCCGAGCCACTTAATCATCTCCCCTTCACCTACCTCAAACTCAAGCTGCGAGCCAAGGTTCACGAGCAGGCGCCTAATTTCATCGCAATCCTCTTGACGTGCTGCGGCATCGTCCTCCGCTCGCAACCTCCAGCGGCCATCCGTGTCGGGTCCCTCTGCGTAAGAGCGCAAACAGACGGTGATAAGCCGGCGGTCAGGTGTGAGCAGCCCTGGAAATTGCTCGCAGATTTGTTTGTCAAGTTCGTATGCAAATATCCAACCTTCTTTACGCAGTGACTCGAGAACCTGGCGCTCAACGAGATCTGTGAGGCTCGCCTCCGCGAACACCGGGTCATGAAGCCAATAAAGCCCGCTCTCTACCTCCGCTCCACGTCCCATGTGCAGAAAGATCTTCCGATCGCCCAAAACTGTCTCCAGCGACTCACCCATGGCCTGCATGAACTGCCGCCCTTCTGACTCCTGGATGCCCTCGAGTAACCCTTCAGCCACAAGGTCAGACCATGCGGCGGCATGCAAGAGCGGATAGGCTGACGGTTCAGCCCGTGAGTTGAGAATTCGCCTGCTTGAGGAGCGCATGCGCTCCTCTCGCCCCTTTTTCCCGCATGCCGTCTGTGCGCCGGAGTCTAGGTTCCAATGAAAGACAGCCTGCTCCTCACCTGCACGCAGCGCCCGCCCACGCAAGGCGAACCCCGCTGCGTTAAACCCAGACAGGACTGCGGCGATAAAACCGGGTTCCGCTTCGGGTAGGTATGAGATCACAGGGGTGTTCTTCTTTATCGAAACCGCCATACCCGTGAGCACTGTGCGCAGCGCGGCAGCATGCCACGACCAGTCATACCGTCGGCGCCGCAATGCCACTTTAATCGGAGCTGCAGTCTCTCGTCCCCACAACCAGGCTGCCCATAGCGCTGATAGGGTCCAAAATGCTTGATTGTGGCGCGGAGGTACAGTGAGCAGCAAGCTTACCTCCGCGGGGTCAATCGTCTCCATCAGATCCCGTACTGTGCCGGGGAAGATCGCAACCGTCCCCGCCTGTAAAGGGCTGTCACTCGGCCACTTGGTTACCTCCAAATCGGGTTGCTCCATAGCCCAGGTATCGATCGCCTGTTCTAGCGCGCGCCAGACATTTTGCTCACGGTAGCGCTGTGAGGCTGTCAATTGACGCGGCCGCTCGCGGCCCTCAGGATAACTCCATAGAGCGTTCGCCCCATCGAACGCAGAGAGCAGCAAGGCATGAAGCGCTCGAAGAAGGGATCCGTCGAGCGCCAATTGGTCTATCTTGTTGGTGATGGTTACAAGTGCGTAGATAGCACGACCGGGATAAACAGAAAGAGCTGCCTCCGCATGTTGGCGGTCCGGATCGCCGGCAGGGGCAACCTGTTCGAGTGCCAGGGCATGCTGCAATCCCCGCCGCGAGAAATCGAGGGCGCGATTCCAGTCGTCCTCCGTCGTGGGAGCTTCACCCGCGTGGGCACAGTGATCGCAAGAGTAAACCTTGTGGGTCGGACCACCCAATTCCGGTTCCCATATAAAATAATCGACGGTTATGGCTTCACCGCACCTCGTACACGTGCTGCGATAGAGATCGAGGATGAACCGCTCCATGCGCGTATCATCCTTGGGAATTGCGGCCAGGTGGGAGAGAGCCGCTTGCAGCTCTCCAAGCTCGAAAGGCTGAAGTGTGTGTTGAAGGACGAAGCGTGTAACGGGGTTATTCGCAGCAACTAGAACTGTACTCCCTGATTGAGCGGCCTCTAAAACTAAGCGTGGTGAAGCGCCAAAGGGATCCAATACAAGCCCCGCGGGTAGACGATCATCGGCCAGGACTTGCTCGATGACGCCCTCATCCAGAGGCGGCATGAACCGCTTGAGAGGTCCATGATGACTGTCTGGGTATCCAACCGGTAAAGGTATATCCATCCTCTTGAGTATACGTCAACCCTGCCCTGCTTTGATCACCATTTTCGAAGGAATCGCCGATCGACGCCTGTGCATTGATGGTATGATTCGCTCAGATGCTGCATCTGGTCCTGATTTTCACCAAGGCTCAGTATTCCAAGGACACGTATGGGGTTAACCGGCAGCCATAGTCAGCCGGGAAGACGTAGCATAGACTCTAAACTGACATACTGATGAGCTGCTTGATGAAACTCCATAAGTTCCTTCCTACAATAGCCATCACCCTGCTCGCCTCGGGATGCAATTCCCTCAATCCCCCCTCGCCGGGAATCCTGGCGACGGTTGTGATAGGAGATCCGCCTCAAACCCAAGCTCCGTATGCTGCTCCAACATTCTCGGCGAAGGTTTGCCCCATTCCCCCGGGTTCACCAGACATGCCAAACCTGAACAACCCACACACATGGGCCCCGGACATCCTAGCTTATCTCAACGCAGGTGGATTTGTTAGTTCGCTGCTCGATTACATCCAAGCATCGAATTTCATCGAACCATCGGCCAAAGTAGGTGAGAATCTCGACCTGAACGACGACGGATTTGAGGACCTTGCACTCGTCCTAACACAAGCCCCCTCAGAACTTACGCCAGTAACTTCCGGCTCTCTGCTCATCTTCCTTTGCTCAGATGAAGCGTTCCAGGCTGCGTACGTAACCTCCCCCGCAAGCGAAGCCGGGCTACCAAAGCTGCGTACGGCGCGTGATTTCACCGGCGACGGACGTCCTGAGCTGCTCACCGTATGGGAATCGTGCGGAGCCCACACATGTTTCGCTCAAGCTGAAATCTTGAAATGGAACGGCTCTGGATTCGAGAATCTTTGGCAGGGACGCAGCGACGACCTGCCCTCCCCAGACATAGAATTCCTAGGACCCCTTGCCGATGGCAGCACAACAATTTCGATCACGGCGAGAGGGATCGGTTCTGTGGGCGCGGGACCCTACCGGGAAATCCGGCGTATCTGGACCTGGCATCCCGAATCAGGACGCTTCGAAATCTCAGAAGAAACGCTTGCAGAACCAAAATATCGCATTCACGTCCTGCACGACGCCGATCAAGCTGCCCTGGAAGGAGATTACGAGACGGCAGCAGCAGGATATCTGCGGGTGATGGAGGATGGAACTCTGGATGATTGGTCCTCCGGTGAGAACGGAAGAGCAGCACTCCGCGCGTATGCTGCCTTTCGCCAGATCGTCATCGATATTCGTCAGGGGAATACAGCGAACGCCGAAGCTGGAATGCTTTTCCTTCGAGCCGCCTATCCACCCGAGTCCCCTCACCACACCTATGCCGACATGGCGGAGAGCTTCTGGGAAGCCTACCAGGTTAGCGGGGATCTAAGAGAAGCATGTTTGGCCGCCCAGAGTTACGCCCTAAATAACCCTGAGGATATCCTTGAACCGCTTTACTATGGCTACGCCAACCGGACATACCTCGCTGCTGACATCTGCCCGCTTGGTAACGAATAGAAAATAATTATCTTAGAGAACACCACAAAGGACTTCGATGCCTCCACTACCGATCACCCAGTTTGAACCGCATATGAAAAAGCTTGTTTCGTTGATTGAGAACCTCGTTCAAATCGAATCTCCAACAACCTCGAAATCGAACGTTGACGAACTCGGGCGTTTTGTTGCCGCCGAGATGGAAGCGCTCGGCGCCCAGGTCCGCAGCGAGCCCCAAACGGATACCGGCGATCATCGGATTGGCACCTGGGGCGAGGGTCAGGGGGGATTGCTCCTCATGGTGCACCTCGATACGGTCCATCCGCTCGGCACTCTGGAGAACATGCCCTTTGCGAAACGTGAAAACCGCATCTTCGGACCGGGCGTGCTGGACATGAAAGCCAGCATTGCCATGGGGCTCGCCGCGATCGAGATACTGCGTCAGAATGAGAAACTAAGAAAGGACAAGCTGACTTTACTGTGCACCTCCGATGAAGAAACTGGAAGCCGCACATCACGAACGCTCATCGAACAGATGGCACAAGATCATGAACTCGTCCTCTGCCTCGAACCGGCCCTGCCAGACGGCGGCCTGAAGACATGGAGGAAAGGTACGCTCGGTTTCAGAGTCGAGGCAATAGGCAAAGCCGCACACGCAGGCAGCAATATCAAGGATGGAGTAAACGCCATCCTCGAGATGGCTCATCAAATTCCGGGGATCGTCGCGCTTGCCGATGAAAACACTGAGACCACTATAAATGTCGGCGTGATTGAAGGCGGCACTCGCTCAAACGTCGTCCCCGATCTCTGCTTGCTTCGGGTCGACGGGCGCGCCAAGACAAAAGACGAGGGAGATCGGGTCCTGGCCTCAATGCGCGCCCTCGCACCTATCCTCGAGGACGCGGAAATCAGGGTGAAAGGCGGTTGGAATCGGCAGCCCATGGAACGCAACGAACTGATGATAAAAACGTTCCAACGCGCACAAGGCATCGCCCGCGACCTGGGGCTCTCGATATCAGAGGGAGGAACCGGAGGCGGTTCTGACGCCAATTTCGTCGCTGCACTGGGGGTTCCCGTGCTGGATGGTTTCGGCGCGATCGGAACCGGCGCCCACACCCTACACGAGCAAATTGAGACGCAAAGTTTAGCAGAACGGACCGCGTTGATCGCCGCCATGATCAGCGAATGGTAGCCAATCCTTCAAGCACTGCTAATAAATCAGCGTAGTCGTTCATCCACGCCATCTTGCGCAGGAAGTCCGCGGGCGAGGGATAATGCTCCCAGAGGGCGCGGACAGCCTCGCCCACAGGGTCATCCCCTGCCGCCCCACCGGGCTCATCGGCGTAGGCTCCATGAAACGCGAAGTAAGCCTGATTCAGGCGTCGGATGCGATATCCATGCTCCCAGAAGAACTCCCTTCTGGCAGCCATATAGCGCTCGGCAGCTTCAATTTCTCCCGCTTCCAAGAACGCGTCGGTCCGGACGCGTGTCTCATGCATTTCCACCCTAAAATCAAAAGCTGGAGGCTCCGCCTCGCTCCCGCTTGAGGCAGATACCATCTCAGCCGGCAGCAATGAAGGATAGTATCGTCGGATTACATCCCACCCGATCGCTTTACCCATCAACGATGCAGTGGTCTCGTTCATGGTTCGAAGCTCTTCGTTCGTGAAGTAATTCATGCCAAGCGGGCGCAAGGTCAGGTAATTGTGAATCCACTCGTGAGCGATCACTTCAACGATCCACGTCAGATTGGTTGTCTCCTGCACCATGGTTGGATAGGTTCCCATCCCGCCAATAGGCACGACAAGCGCCGAGACGCCCAGACTTTCTTCGATACCGTCCTCGAGATTCACTTTCCGTTCAAGCGTCAGGTCCACATTGAGGGTGATATTCGCGATCTGGCGGATGACCTCCCGCGGTGAGACGATGAGTGCATTTGGAAGCGGGTCGAAGGTGAACACAACCGGCGGGAAAGGCGCGCCCCCTAATTCCAATCCCATGTCCGCAACCACAACCGCCACCTGCTCCTGAAGGATGCTCTCAGCGGGCGGTCCAAGCTTGTTCACCTGGTTGCGGATGTTCTCCAGATTTTCCAAACCCTCCTGGAGCGCAAAACCGGATTGATCCACATCCGGATCCCCCAGCGCTTCCTGTACCTCCCGCTCAGTCTGCTGTGCGTTTCGCACCAGCTCAAGATAATCAATGACCAACTGCACGCGCTCGTCCTCACCGGCGTAGGCTGCCGGGTGAAGACTGAGTTGACTGAGTTTCTCAAAGGAAGCCGCTATCGTCCAGCCAAGATAATTAAACTCCACCGACCGGGTGAAAAGGCGGGTCCGATTCACAACATTGTGAACATTCAGACCGCTTCCGCCCAGAAGCAGAGTCACTATAAAAAGCAGTAAACAGCGCTTAATAACGCGCCAGATCTTTGTGAAGACTTCCGCTGAAGGCATAGCAGCATGATACCAAGCGAGAAACGGGTGTCAACACCGGTATGTTATAATCTCGATCCCTCCAGACCGGCAGAAACGGTCAGGAGCCCAAATACCGATGAATTTCCTCGTAACCGGCGCCGCCGGATTCCTTGGCTCAGCACTTGCCAATCGATTAGCCCGCGAAGGGCACCAGGTTCGTGGCTATGATGACCTCTCAGCCGGGGACCCGTCGCGGCTCTCAGCAGATGTGCTCTTCACTCGCGGAGATGTGACGGATCGCCCCAAACTCTGGACCCTTTTGCAGGAGATTGATTGCGTTTACCATCTGGCCGCGAAAGTATCAGTCCCCGAATCGATTCTCTACCCACGCGAGTACAACATCATCAACGTCGGTGGAACCGTCAGCGTTATGGAGGCGATGCGCGACGTTGGAGTCCGCAGGGTAATATTAATCTCCTCCGGCGCGATTTACGGCGATCAAGGGCGACAACCCCTGGTCGAGGACGCACCACCGAATCCGGGATCCCCGTATGCTGTTTCAAAATTAGCCGCCGAGCATTATGTTCATACGATCGGTGCGCTCTGGGGAATAGAGACCGTTTCACTGCGCGTGTTCAATGCCTACGGCCCTGGTCAGCCGCTCGCCGCAGCCCACCCGCCTGTCGTGCCGCATTTCTTGCGTCAGGTTTCCCATGGGGGATCGATGGTCATTCACGGGAAGGGTGAACAGACGCGCGATTTCGTCTACTTAGACGATGTCGTTGCGGCTATGGTATCCGCCGCTTCCGCACCTACTATTAACCGCTCCGTGATCAACATCGGCAGTGGAACCGAGACGAGCATTCAATCCCTGGGGCAATCTGTCTTGGAAGCCGTTGGCAAAAAGTCGGAGTGGATTTACAAGGAAGACCAGAATGCTGGTCCCTCGCGCATGTGCGCCGACATCCGTCTTGCCAGAGAGAAACTTGGGTATAGACCGCACTTCAGCCTGCAAGAAGGGCTCGATCGTATGATCAGCAAGGACCCACGGTTTCGACACGACTCACCTTCCGGGTGAACTTCCTGCCGATTAGATGGCTGACTCCGGGATCGGATTTCGGGTATCGGTCTTGGTAGTTCTTTGAGTAACCTATCCGTACCACGAAACTGCCACCGGGAATCTATTAACCGGATTTCAATGATGACCTCCAATTCTGTGATCGCGCGCAACTTCTTCGATCGTCCAACATTGACCGTCGCTCGCGAGTTGCTCGGACAGCGCCTCGTCAAACTCGAGGGCGACCAGCGCATTGCTGGTTTAATCACCGAAACCGAGGCCTACATCAGCACCGAGGACGACGGGTGCCACGCCCGCTCAGGCCGCACAAACCGTAATCGCTCGATGTGGGGTCCGCCAGGTCATGCCTATGTCTACTTCACCTACGGCATGCATTGGATGTTGAACATCGTTACCGAGAGAGATGGTTTCCCAGCTGCAGTACTTCTGCGAGGCGTGAAACCGGTGGAAGGACACGAAACTATTCAGCAGCGAAGAGCTGGACGCCCGAAGTCGGAGTTAACCGATGGACCAGCGAAGTTGTGTCAGGCATTCGGCCTCGACCGGAGCTTTGATGGTCTGGACCTATGCCATCCACAGAGCGTACTTTTCATCGAGCGGGATGTTCCCATCCCGGAACATAGCGTAACAACCGGGCCACGAGTGGGTTTAAATCAAGTAAGCGAACCTTGGAAGAGTATGCCCTGGCGCTTCAGGGTCACTCCACGTTGACAAGGAGATATAACGATGCAACTACTGGATGGTAAAAACGCTCTGGTTTTCGGGGTAGCTAACGACCACTCGATCGCCTGGGGGATCTCCCAAGCCATGCATGAGCATGGCGCTCAACTCGCTTTTTCTTACGCCAGTAAGACACTTGAGCGTCGTGTGCGTCCACTTGCCGAATCGGTAGGCTCAGACTTCGTCGAACTCTGCGACGTTGCCGACGATAAGCAGATCGAGGCGGTTTTCACCAAGGGAGCCGAGAAACTCGGGAGCATTGATATTCTCGTACACGCCGTCGCCTATGCTGACCGCGAGGACCTTAAAGGCGATTTCCACATGACGAGCCGCAGCGGTTTCCATCTGGCAATGGACATCAGCGTGTTTTCCTTTATCGCTCTGGCACACGCCGCCTTACCACTGATGAAACCGGGTGGTTCGATGCTCACCATGAGTTATTACGGCGGGCAAAAAGTGGTCCCGAATTACAACGTGATGGGGGTAGCGAAAGCCGCGCTTGAGGCAACCACCCGCTACCTCGCCGCCGATCTCGGACCCAGGGATATTCGCGTAAATGCTATTTCTGCCGGGCCCATCCGCACCCTATCCGCCGCCGGCGTGAGTGGGTTTAAACGAATGCACCGAGAATTCTCCGCATTCGCCCCGCTGCGCAAGAACATCACCATCGAGGATATCGGCGGTGCGGCTGTCTGGCTCGCGTCCGACCTTGCGAGCAAGGTCACGGGTGAGGTGCTGTTTGTCGACTCGGGATACAATATTCTTGGAATCCCTGATATCGAAGAAGGTCAAAACTAAGCATTCGCTGGAAACCTGGCCGTGTTAAACATCTTTCGATCCGGTCCGCTATTTCATCCCGTTCCAGAACTGGGCGCGCTCCGAGCTCAGTTCTCAAAACGCACTGTCGTCATCGTCTACGCCATGTTCGGGATCTGGCTGCTGACCGACCTGCTCGTCCGGCAATTCATCCCCTCGAGCGCACCCGATAACCTCCTTTGCGATCTGGTCGCAGCCATCCTTCTAGGGACCGTGGGAGTCATTGCCCTACGCCTCATTCATCTGGGAAACACTTCACAGGCAGGCTATCTTCTCGCCAACTCGTTCCTTGTCTTCGCACTAATCATCCTGTTTTTCTTCACCCCGCGGGTATTCACCCCGATCGCACTTCTTTTCATCCCCATCGCACTTGCAGGAATGATGATCGGTGGAAGAACACCCTTTTTATATTCGGTCCCTGCCTCGCTGGCGCTCGCCGCGAATTATTTCATACAGGGCAGTGAATTCATGCTTCTTGGTGTCGAGCTTGAAGGTATCTCCGCGGGTCTTTTCCTGGGTTGTCAAATCGTTCTTCATCAGGGTCTGGCAACCATGTTCACCATTACTTCAGCTCACGTTGAATCCACAATCGAACAATTACTTGATCAAACCGAACAGTTGTCGCACCTGGCAAATACCGATGCGCTGTCCGGGCTGGCGAACCGCCGTTTCTTTGTTGAGCAGCTTGAGCGCGAATTTGCGCGCGCCAAACGTTACCGCCGACCTCTAACACTTCTTTACCTGGACCTGGATGATTTCAAATCGATAAATGATCGTTTTGGGCATGCGGTCGGGGACGATGTCATACGCAACTTGTCTTTATCGATGCGCGCCGTGCTGCGTTCAACGGACCTGTTAGCACGAATTGGAGGGGATGAATTTGCTGTTCTGCTCCCCGAGACAACGATTAAGGGCGGCGTCGGTGTGACCCAAAAATTGAAGCGCGCCCTGGTCGCATTCACCTCCAGACCGGACTGCGCAATCCCCTCCTTGACCTTTTCAGCTGGTCTGGCCCAGTTTCGCTTCGAAGATGAATCGATCGATGACCTGCTCGCGCGTGCAGACCACGCCCAATATAAGGCCAAGGATGCAGGCAAGGGGCAGATTCGCACTCAACATGACACCATTCAGCTTCCCTTATTTGAGGAAGAACAAACTCCCTGAGAAGGCACTCTTACTCTCGGCACAGACATCAATTCCTTCTTCTATTGAGAACCAACAAAAACAGAACATCGATCGTGAAAGGATCGTCAATGGTACATACGGGAAACATTGATCTGAGCACTAGAGGACATGCTGACATGCATGACCTGACGAAGGCCGTAGAGGATATCGTCGAGAGCTCCGGGGTGCACTCCGGTCTCGTCACGGTATTCACCCCCTCGTCGACCAGCGCCATCACAACCATTGAGTTCGAGTCGGGTGCGTTGGAAGATCTTCGGCATGCGCTCGACGAGATTGCCCCACAGGACCGTACATACCAGCATAACCTTCGCTGGGGAGACGGGAACGGTCATTCCCATTTACGGTCGGCGCTGCTCAAGACTTCTTTTTCGATTCCGATTGTTGCTGGTAACATGACGCTGGGCACGTGGCAGCAGATCCTGTTCGTGGATTTCGACGTACACTCACGCCAACGCCGCCTTGTCGTACAGGTCATGGGTGATTGATCCTCGTGGTGTAGTAAGATGGGAACCCATTACTGAGTTAGAGTAACGGGGCAGAGGAGGGCAATATTGAAACGTCTTCTAGCTGTTCTAGCGCACCCGGATGATGAGAGCTTTGGCCCAGGTGGAACTCTAGCGCTTTACGCCCAAGACGGTGTCGAAGTACATCTCATTTGCGCCACGCGCGGTGATGTCGGTGCAATCCCGCCTGAGATGCAGTTAAACGCCGAAGAGACCGCACATATGCGCATGGACGAGCTGCGCTGCGCGGCGATGCAACTTGGATTGACCGAGGTGCACATCCTGGGCTACCGCGATTCGGGCATGCCCGGTTCGAGCGACAACAACCACCCTGAGGCGCTGGCGGCAGCCCCGGTGGCAGAAGTCGCCGAGAAGGTTGCCGGACTGATGCGCCAGATACGTCCACAGGTTGTGATCACCCACGATCCTGTCGGAGGCTACCATCACCCCGATCACATCGCCGTTCACAAGGCAGCCGTTGAAGCTTTCAACAGCGTAAGAGGGGAATTGGAGGGCGTATCTGCTCCTCTAAAGTCTCGCCCTCAGAAACTCTACTATCACACCTTCCCGCGTCGTTCTCTGCGCATCATGGTGCGGCTGCTGCCTCTCTTCGGCAAGAATCCGAGGAAATTCGGGCGGAATGAAGATATAGACTTGCTGGAGATCAGTCGCGACGATTTCCCCATCCACGCCAGAATCGATTTCCGCCGGGTCGCCGATCTAAAAGAAAAGGCTTCTGCCTGCCACCAGAGCCAGCAGGGACCGAGTTCCGGCGGACTCTTTGGTGTGCTCATGAGGCTTTTCAGCGGACCGGAGACTTTTACACGCGCCTACCCAGCAGCGGAGGACAGGCTGCGAGAGCGTGACCTCTTCGACGGCGTGAACAGCGGCTGACATTCAAGGGGCGGCCATGGTGTCCCCATCAAGCCGCTGCAATGCCGTCAATCTCGATCCGGACGTTGTTAACGGCGGTATCAGGCACTCAGCATGCATGGTAAGATTCATCCATCGAGCAAATGCTCATGGGGAAGATCGACATTATCATATCTGTGATCAAGCGTTCAACGGCTGTTAAACTGTTCACTGTGCTCAATTCCCGTCGACCGGACTCTCGCCGCTCAATCTGGTGCGACCCGCAAGGTTAAAACATCTCCAGGATCTCCACTTACCGGCACTGCCCTTGCCGACCGAGGAATAGGAACTTGCGATGATATCTTTATTAAACATCCCTGCAGCAGTTCTACCGTTCATCATTTTCGCCCTGCGAGTCTCGGATATGTCACTCGATACACTACGAGTGCTTTTCGTCATCCGCGGGCGGAAACCTTTAGCATGGATCCTGGGTTTCTTCCAGTCGCTTCTATGGGTTATTGCCATCACAAGCGTTCTGAGTAATTTGGACAACTTGTGGAACATCATCGCTTACGCAGGAGGTTTTGCCACTGGTAATGTCGTCGGAATGACAATCGAGGAACGTCTCGCCATCGGGCACAGCAACATACAGATCATCAGTTCCCGTTGGGGCAGCGCAATCGCTGAAACCATTCGCAAAAAAGGCTACGCCGCGACCGAGCTCCCCGCGCGTGGCAAAGATGGGACGGTCAGCATGATCAGCTGCAGTATCCTGCGCCGGGATGTCAACGCAGTCCGGCAAGAGGTTAATAAGATCGATCCCGATGCATTCGTCACCGTGGAGGATATCCGTCCACTTCACCGAGGCTTCTGGCGATCCTGATCAGGTGGCAACCGCAGAAATGCCCTTGAAAGCATTCGCCCCATGGTTAGGCTATAAATCTTCGATGATCTTCGCCCCTGACGCCATAATCCGATGAGTCTAGATTGGAGCCTCATCCCCGCCGCGCTTGTCCCATTCATGATCCTGGTTATCCGTATCGGCAACCTATCGCTTTCAACGCTGCGCGTGCTTACGGTTGTGCGCGGCCGAAAACGTGCTGCCTGGGCGCTTGGCTTCGTGCAGAGCCTGCTCTTTGTCACTGTGATCGCGGGCGTCTTGAAAAATCTTGATAACCCATGGAACCTGGCAGCATACGCCGCGGGTTTCGCCACCGGAAATGTGCTAGGAATAATCATTGATGATCGTATCGCGCAGGGGTACAGCCTGCTGCGGATAACGAGCTCGAAGCGCGGGGCTGCTATCATGGAAGCCTTGCATCAAGCCGGCATGGGCGCAACGGAGGTCGCTGGGTCAGGCCGCGACGGCACCGTGAGTCTGATCTACAGCTACTCACCCCGACGGAAGGTGCGAAAGATAAAAGAACTTGTGCTGCAGAATGACCCCCAGGCATTTATGACGCTGCTGCAAGTTCGGCAGCTCGGAGACGGCTGGGAGGGTTAACGCCATTTTCAGGGTGAATCCGTAGGCGCCGATCAGCGTGTCATCCCGCCATCTAACCTCCCGCAGGTTTTTCTATCCTGCGGGAGGTTTAATGCGCGGACCCCAAAGCGCACCGGGAGATAGACATCAGGAAGAGAGCCCCCGCTCTGATGGCTTGCATCTTGCATCACTCTTAGAACGACGCGGGGTTGCACCGCACCACAGGGGCATATATCCTTATAGTAGGAACAAGGGTTGGTTTGCAACGCCCCATCCCAAACGGTATAATCCCGCGACCCATGGTATGAACGTAGCTCGAGCAGATCAACACCTTGATCTGGTAGAGAAACGGTTATTTTTGGTTTATCTGCTCAGTGAATCTGGAAGATTATAAGAAAAAACAGAATGGCACTCAAGGGTAACCTACGCGACTTTAACGTCACCCAGCTTCTGAATCTGATCAATATCGCCCAGAAGACCGGCACGCTCACGGTCGAGGGCCCAGATGCCATTTCTTGGGTTTCCTTCCGCGCTGGAAAACTAATCTACGCACAAATGGGGAATGAGGACGGAAGCCTAACCGGCATCCTCACCAGCGCCGGGAAGATCACACCCAAACAAGCAGGCGTCATCAAGGAAAATGCGACAGAAAAGAGCGACCAAGGGCTCGGCCTGCTCCTGATAAACGCTGGCTATCTCTCCCAGCAGGTCATCCTGACCAGCATTCAAGAGTACGTCCTTGCCATTGTTTACCAACTTTTCACCTGGATTGATGGTCTCTTCCGCTTCGACAATGATGTACTACCACCCGCAGATGCAATCACGGTCCGCATGGACCTCGAAAACATCATCATGGAAGGCTCCCGCCAAACGCAGGAATGGGAACTGCTTAAAGATGAGATCCCAAGCCTTGATATGGCGCTTACCTTCGTCGACCGGCCGGGCGCCAACATTCGTGATGTTCAACTCACGGTTGAGGAATGGAAGGTCGTATCCTATATCAACCCCAAGAACACGCTCAAACGAATCGCTAAGACTAATAAGATGAATGACCTGGAGATCAGGCGCATTGTCTATGGGTTGGTGCAAGCCGGTCTGGTTGAAATCATCCGCCCAGAAGGTATGCCTCTGCCTAAAAAAGCCGCAAAACTGCCACCTGTTGATAAGAAGCAGCAAACTTCACTCGTAAATAAGTTGATTCATAGAATCAGATCCCTATAAGGGAAGTGGCGTATGCAAACAGTTAAGATGGTCGTCACAGGTCCATTCAACTCCGGTAAGACAGCGTTCATTCAATCTGTCAGTGAGATTGACGTTGTCTCGACTGAGCGCAAGATCAGCACCGAGGCCGAACGCATCAAAGAGACGACCACGGTGGCGATGGATTTTGGCCGGATTACCGTTGACGACGATCTAGTACTCTACCTGTTTGGCACACCCGGGCAGAAGCGATTTGATTTCATGTGGGAGATCCTGTCGGAAGGGATGCTCGGATTCGTGGTCATGGTGGACAGCGCCCGACCCGAGACCTTCCGTGAGGCACGCGGCATCCTCCAAACCTTCCGAGCGTATGCCCCTACGCCATATGTCGTCGCTGCTAATAAGCAGGATCTTGACGATGCATGGGAAGTGGAGGACTTGCGTATCGCCCTCGGCCTCGATTCAAAGGTCAAGATGCTCCCCTGTGTGGCCAACAATCGGGAGCAGGTGAAATCCGTTCTCTTGGAGCTCCTTTACAGCATCCTCGAGGAGATGAAAGCGTAGAACCGGAGGATCCGGATTTTCTTGTTTTCGACCACCCGAGCCGCTGTCAAATATTAGTGATTATCATGTACTATTTGGGAAGGGAAGCTATTGCCGCCGGACCCGCTCTCCGTTAAGAGCGGAGCCCATCTTTATTTAAGGAGGGAGAGTTATGAAGAAGGGCCGCATCCTTGTCGTTGAAGATGACTCTGACATTGGAAACATGCTCCGCATCTACTTCACCGGACAGGGTTATGATGTAGATCTCACTGTAAACGGATCGGACGCGCTCACCTCCACACATTCAAACATGCCCGACCTCATCATCCTGGACATCCTGCTGCCCGATATGGATGGTTATTCAGTCTGCCAGGAATTGCGCGGATCATCACGGACGCATCACATCCCGATCATATTTCTAACCCAGAAGGATTCGCGCAGCGATCGTATCGCCGGGTTAGAGCTTGGCGCCGACGATTACATCACCAAACCCTTCGACATTGAAGAACTCAAGCTGCGGGTTCAGAACGCCATTGCCCGCGCCGCGCGTGATAGCCTGATCGATCCACGCACAGGTCTCCCCACCGGCGCCATCATCCAGGAGAAGTTGCGCGAGCTCGTCAATAAAAAAGAGTGGGCATTGCTTTTTTGCCGCCTTGAACAATTCGAAGGCTTCAAAGAAGTCTACAGCTTCGTCACCGGCGATGAGAGCCTGCGGATGACGGCAGCGATGTTTTGTGAAATCCTAGCGGAGTATGGGGATGAGAAAGATTTCCTCGGGCACGCCGGCGGGGGTGACTTCGTCATCATCACCGTCCCTGCCGCCGCAGATACAATCAGTGAGCAGCTCAAACAGAATTTCAGCGAACGGATTAAAGAACACTACTCAAAAGAAGATCTGGATCGGGGTCACTTAGTTGTGCCCCAAGGCAGTGGTGATGGGATTCAAATTCCATTAATGACCATGAGCATTGGACGGCTGGATTCAACCGCAAAGAAATTCAAAGACCTGCGCGAAATCACAGAGGCTGCCATGGATGCACAGCGCATGGACGCGACGACGTCCTAAAGCATGCTCGCAGAAGATCTCCTCGTTCTCATCTTGATCGCACTTGCGTTGCTTCTTATAGGGATCGGCATCGGCTGGAATCTGCGTTCGTCAAGGATAACCAGGCTGAACCGCTCTGGTGGGGATGTTGTTTCCGCATCACCAGTAATTAGCACAGAACCCCAGGATTCTCCTGACGGCGGGCTCCCATTTGCGCTTCTATCTCTGCATGCCGCGCTGAGCCACCCCGAAGATTTATCCGCCCTCATCGAAGGTGCCCTTAAAGGAATCTCTCACCTGCTCCCATTCGACATCGTTGAGCTCAACCTGTTCGATCGAACGACCGGCCACTTCATCCCGCATCGGCTCTGTTCGCCGCGCGCCTCCGACTTTGTCGCCGACATGGGGGATGAGGTCTACCGTCTGGGGGAGGGCTACACAGGCTGGCTGGTCGAGCACCGCGAATCCTTGCTGCTCTCCGACGTCGACGAGAGGGGCGATGTTCAACCCAAGATAAGGCGCGGGACATTCCCGTTCAAATCCTACCTGGGTACCACGTTAACCGACCGGGATGAAATCGTGGGCACGCTGGAGCTGGCGCACCAAGAAACACACATGTACAACCACAGCCATCAAGCACTTCTCGAAGCCGCTAGTGCAGCCATAGCGCTGTCGATCGCAAACCTCAAACTCCACCGTCAGCATCAGCAGTTTGTCGATGAATTTGTCGGGATAACCGACATCCAGGGAGCCGCAGCTTGGGTTCACGAACCAGAAACGTTAATGGAGCAGCTTTCTAAAACGCTCGCAATCAGGGTCGGCGCGGATGTCCTGGGTTTGCTGTTGTACGAAGTTGACTCACAATCGCTCATCGGTCAACCGCCTTTCTTCGGTGTGTCCGCATCCATCCTAACGGAGGATCTCGCACTTCCATCTTCGCCTGAGAACCCGCTTTCGACAATCTGGCAAACCCAGAAATATTGGATTTCAAACGCCGCATTGGAGGAGCAGCTCATCGACCAGATGGGGCTTCGACCCTTTGTGAAGAAGGCAGAAATCCACACGCTTCTGATCACCCCCTTAGGAGGCGATGAACACCGGATCGGCGCAATCCTTGCAGGGAACACGGATGCAGAGTCAGAGTTCTCCGAGGGAGATGCCGAAGTCTTGGCCTCGCTCTCGCGGCTTTGCTCACCCCTAATCGAAGCATCGCAGAAGTTAGCCCCTGATCACGGCGCTGACGAGCCCGAGAGGGTAGATCCTACCACCGCTGGTATGGTTCTCGATTCCGGGGTTCCGCCCGTGGAAGAAACCCAGACCGGTTCGCTCCAATGGGCAGAAGCCCTTCTAAGAATATCGGCGGAATTATCTTCCAGCCTCGACGTCGATCGTGTTCTCGAGCGAACGCTTTCACTCACCAGCGAACTTATCAGCGCCACCCAGGCAAATGTCCTGATGCTTTCGCCGGATGGCGACTTTCTACAGCTGCGCGCTTCGTTTGGCGAGAGAGTTCCCGGCAGCCTGCAAATGGATCTGGGCCCTGCAGAAAGTCTTCCCGGCTGGGTCATGTCACACAACCAGTCTGTGTTAATTGACGATCTTTCCCAGGACGCAAGATGGAAAACTCTCGACAGCGACCCTCAGGAGCAGCACAGCGCCATTGCTGTACCAATCATCGTTGGGGATGAGGCGATTGGGGCGATGCTCTTCACTCACACTGAGACGGGGGCTTTCGCCCCCGAGCAACAAAGGTTGGTACGCGCCGTTGCCGGTCAGGTCGGCGGAGCGATTAAAAACGCCGAGCTGTATCATGTGATAAGCGATCAAGCCGAGCGACTGGGTTCGATGCTGCGATCCCAGCAGATCGAAGCCAGCCAGTCGCGCGGGATCCTTGACTCTATCGCCGACGGCGTCATCGTGACCGATGCCAACCACGAAATCATCCTTTTCAGTCCCTCAGCCGAACGGATTCTTGGTCTTGGCAGCGAGGATGTCGTGGGACACCCTGTTTTCGATTTCATCGGAGTCTACGGCGCCGACGGGACGCGCTGGGCAGATGCGATTCGCACCTGGAGCCAGAACCCGGTTTCGATCGGTAGGATGGCGTTCCTCGCCGAGCAACTTGAGCTTGAAGACGGTCGTGTGATCTCGATCCACCCGGCGCCCATCGTCCTGGGCGACGAATTCCTGGGAACGGTCTCGATCTTCCGCGATATCTCGCGTGAGGTCGAAGTAGACCGTCTAAAATCTGAGTTCGTTGCCACCGTCAGCCACGAGCTGCGCACGCCGATGACGTCAATAAAGGGCTTCGTCGATATTCTCTTGATGGATGTCTCCGGCGAGTTGGATGACGAACAACGACACTTCCTTGAAATCATCCGCAGCAATACCTTCCGTTTGGAAATCCTGGTTAACGATCTCCTGGACATCTCCCACCTCGAATCCGGAAAAGTCACGCTCTCCTTTCAAGCGCTGGATGTTCACCAACTCCTGAATGAGATGCGCGGATACGTCGAGCACAGGAATCAGGAGGACGACAAGAAGATCAGCTTCCAGATCGAAGCCCCGCAAAGCCTCCCCAAAATCAGAGGCGACCTCGAACGTATGCGGCAGATCCTTGCCAATCTGGTTGAGAACAGCTTCAACTTCACGGCGGCGGAGGGTATGATCCGCATGCGCGCCAGACAGGTGGGGGATCAGATTGAGATCGATGTGATCGACAACGGCATGGGCATCTCACTGCTGGAACAAGAGCGCATCTTCGAACGTTTTTTCCGCGGTGAACAATCGCTCATCCTTGGTGTCGCGGGCACCGGTCTGGGCCTTTCGATCGTACTTAACCTGGTCGAGATGCACGGGGGGCGGATCTGGGTCACTTCGGACGGAATCCCGGGAGAGGGATCTACCTTCACGGTGTCGCTACCAGCCGTGACCTCAGAAAATGAAGCGACAAAGGGTGGGGGATAGGGATGGCAAAGATCCTTGTCGCGGAAGATGAACGCGATATCCGCGAGCTCATTGAGTTTGCGCTTCACTATAACGGCCATGACGTCCTGACTGCGGTCGATGGCGTGAGCGCCTGGGAGCTTGCACTGGTAGAACAGCCTGATTTGGTGCTGCTTGATGTGCGTATGCCGCGCATGGACGGATACGAGGTGTGCCGTAGGATCAAACGCAGTGAAAAATTGCGTCACATCCCCGTCGCCTTCCTATCAGCGAAAGGACAGGAAGCTGAAGTTCAGGCAGGCCTTGATGCTGGCGCAGAGGAGTACATTCTTAAACCTTTCTCCATGGATCAACTCATCCAGGCAATCGCCCGATTGCTAAACGCTTGATGTTCAGATCAACTTAGATGAGAACCAGAGCACTCTTCGCACGCCCCCTTACCCTCTTCAGAAGACAGAAGGGGTGCTTTTTTTCGGTAAGCACCCTATGAAAACCCGCCCCCTAACCACACTCGGGGTTTGAATCGACGTGCGGTTTTTTTTAATGTACCCTCACTCGCAGACCACAGGATGCGCCTGCGGCTTAGAGCGTAAAGACGCAGCATGCTGCGTCTCTACATGTTGCGTCTCTGGATACAGGTAGATAATCGGTTCTGAATCATTCTTAATATCCCCCCGGATCACAGCGAAATCCTCTCAAATGATGTTATACTGTTTACAGTACCTTGATAGTAGACGCACGGGGAGTCCAACCGGACTGAGAGGAGGGCTACGACCCTCGACCCGCTGAACCTGATCCGGATCATGCCGGCGTAGGGATGGCAGCAAACGTTGCATCACCAACAACAGCCACTCCCTACCCAAGGAGTGGCACTTTCTATGCTCCACCGCACGCTCATCCTCACAAACGGAGATCTCCTGGATGGCCCCGCGCTTAAGGCGCGCATCGAAGCCTGGAGCCCCGAGCAGGTAATAGCCGCAGATGGCGGCAGCCGCCACGCGTCTACACTTGGACTAGAAATCGACCTTTTAGTGGGAGACCTCGACTCAATTGAAGCAGACCAGCGCGAGACCCTTCGGGCGCAAGGTACACAATTCGAATACTTTAAGGCCGAGAAGGACGAGACCGACCTCGAATTGGCGCTGCTGCATGCTGTCAAGCAAGGCGCAACCGAAATCGCCGTCATCGGCATTGTCGGTAATCGGCTGGATATGGTCCTGGCGAACATTCATCTGCTCACGTTAGATGCGTTAAAACCAATACGTGCAGAACTCTGGCTCGGGCGTCAAACCGCCTGGCTGATCCGCCCTCCTGGAGAGGTGTTCGAGGGCGCTCCAGGCGATACGCTGAGCCTGATCCCAGTAAAAGGGGACGTAATGGGTGTTACCACCACGGGATTGGCCTACCCTCTACAGGGGGAGACGCTTTTCTTCGGATATGCCCGGGGTGTCAGCAACATGATGGAACAGGAGGTTTGCCGCGTAGATTTGGAAGCGGGGATCTTGCTTGCCGTGCACACACAGGCAGCATAACCCCTGCGGATCCTGCGCTGCTCACCACCAGACATGTGGTTATATCCACCCGTTTCGTATGGAAACGGAAGTAATGGAGGGCTGTAGAACATGACTATCGATCCCGAACGCACAGTGAATGTTGCTGTTCAGGTGCTGCCGTTGCATGAGGATGTGTACCGAATTGTTGACCGCGCCATCGATGTCATCGCTGAGAGCGGCGTAAAATACGAGGTCGGTCCGATGGAGACCGTAATGGAGGGGCAGCTAGACACCCTCCTTGATGTCGCGAAACAGGCTCACCTGGCCTGTCTCGATGCCGGTGCGGGAAGGGTCGTAACGCTGATCAAAATTGGCGATAGCACCACTGGGACGTCCATCAAAGAGAAGGTCGCCAAATACCGCAGCCGTTGACCATGACCTCAGCATCAACCGTGGAGATCACTGCTTATGGGCGAGAGAGAAAAGATTATCCAGCCTCGAGCGACACGCTTCTGGCAAGATGCTCTTCCGCCGCTCCTGCTTGTTTTTTTCGTTTTGCTCGTGTGGCAAACCGTCTCCATTCGCAGCGGTCTCTCGGCCTTCATCCTCCCCTCGCCAATCCAGGTCGCACAAGCCACATACGAGACCTGGGACATGCTTCTCCCCGCGATCGGGACGACGATGGTGGAGACAAGCATAGGTTTGGGTATCGCTATCGTGTTCGGCGTGGTAATCGCCGGCGTGATGGACATCTCGAACTTACTGCGTAGATCGCTCTATCCACTCCTGGTCGCTTCACAGACCGTGCAGATTCTGGCGATCGCGCCGTTGCTCATTATCTGGTTTGGGTTTGGGCTTCTGCCGAAGGTCCTCGTGGTGATCTTGATCTGCTTCTTTCCACTGGCAGTCAATACGGCTGATGGACTCGCCTCAGCAGACCCGGACCTAGTCGCCCTCCTGCGCTCTATGGGAGCCAGGCGCGGCCAGATATGGCGCATGGTCCGACTTCCCTCCGCACTGCCCTCTTTCTTCTCCGGCCTGCGTATTGCCGTCACCTACAGCGTAGTCGGCGCGACGATCGCAGAATGGGTTGGCGGTTCGGCTGGACTCGGTCTCTATATGCTGCGGTCGAAGAATGCATTGGCTACAGATCAGGTATTTGCAGCCATCGTCGTGACCTCGGTCATCAGCATTGGTCTCTATACGCTGGTCTATGCCCTGGAGCGCGCCGTGCTTCCGTGGTACCACACCGCCCAGCGTGAAGAGCAATGGGAGGGTGCAGGTATTTATTGAAGCGCGCAGATTATCGACCTGGTGTGTTTGTCTTCTAGCAGGAGTTTAATGATGAGAATCTGGAGTTTAACATCCCTTATCCTCGCACTCACGCTCACCTTGGCAGGTTGTGCAGGACAGAGTGAGATTTCCCCATCCCCTACCCGGCAGGATGTGACGTTAATGCTGGATTGGGTTCCGAACACAAATCACACGGGTATTTACGTCGCACAAGCGAACGGCTACTTCGAAGACGCGGGGTTGAACGTCACGATTATCGAACCCGGTGAGGTCTATGCGGAACATGCCGTCGCTGCAGAGGCTGCCGACTTCGGCGTCAGCTTCCAGGAGCAGGTTACGCTCGCCCGCGCCGATGAGGTGCCGATCGTGTCCATCGCGGCGATACTCCAGCATAACTCCTCCGGCTTCGCTTCACGTGCCGAGCTCGGTGCACACTCTCCCCGCGATTGGGAAGGTCTGCGCTATGGCTCGTTCGGCAGCCCTTTTGAACCGCCAACTCTACAAGTGCTCATGAACTGTGACGGGGGTGAATTTGATGCGCTCGAGATCGTCAATACAGGTTTTTCTGATCCTCTGGCGCTGCTCGACGAGGCGGTAACCGATCTGGCCTGGATTTTCTACGGCTGGCAGGGCATCCAGGCTGAGTTCGAAGGTATTGATCTGCAGATCGTGATGATGGAGGATTGGTTCGATTGCATCCCGGATTACTACACGCCTGTTTTCATCGCCAGTGAAGAAACGCTCCGGGAGCGCCCGCAGGTAGTGTGCGCCTTTCTAGAGGCGGTTGCGCGCGGTTATCGTTTTGCGATCGAGAACCCCGACCGGGCCGCAGACGTCCTACTTGAAGCCGTCCCGGAGCTGGACGAGGACCTCGTTCACAAAAGCCAATCCTGGCTATCCCCCCGCTATCAAGCTGACGCCTCTCGCTGGGGAGAACAGGATATCAAGGTCTGGCAGGCCTATTCGGCGTGGATGGTTGAGAATGGGATCCTCGCCGAATCCATTCAAGCCGAAGACGCTTTCACCAACGAATACATTCCAGGGAGCCAATGATCCTGTGCGTAAGTTAAGCGTCGAACTCCGGGGGGTTAGCAAGACCTTCCGCGCAGATGGTCGATCGGTCAGAGCTCTCGATGATATCGCTCTGCGCATTGAGGAGGGCGAGTTTCTCACCCTGATCGGCCCTTCAGGGTGCGGAAAGAGTACGCTTTTTAACCTTGTAGTGGGGTTGTTAGAACCCGACAAGGGGGAAATTCACCTCGAAGGGGAAATCTGCCCCGATCGGATCGGCCGCGTAAGCTACATGCCTCAGCGCGATCTTTTGCTCCCCTGGCGGAACATCCTTGACAACGTGATCATCCCCCTTGAGCTCGCCGGGGTGCCGCGGGAAGAAGCGCGCTCCCGTGCGCGATCTATGCTGCCTCTCTTCGGGCTGGAGGATTTCGCCAACAGCTACCCCAGTGCTCTTTCGGGTGGCATGCGCCAGCGGGCCGCGCTGCAGCGCACGATGCTCGCCGAGAAAAGGATCCTGCTCTTGGACGAACCTTTCGGAGCCCTGGACGCGCTCACCCGTCGTGAGCTTCAGGGTTGGCTGCTTGAGGTTTGGAGTCGTTTCGGTCAAACCGTCATTTTTATCACGCATGATGTTGAGGAAGCCATATACCTGGGCGATCGCGTCGCGGTGATGAGCCCTCGCCCAGGACGGATTGTCAAGACGGTCGATGTCCCTTTGCCCCGCCCGCGCCGGCAAGCTATGATCACCGAACCGATCTTCTCATCGCTCCTCGTCGAGCTTCTCGAAGCGCTCGGAGTAACGATCTAACCCCGTTCGTGGGGCGCGCAAAAATAAAGGCTGAATGATGGGCATCACCATAACGGTTCACAAACTCAATGAGCAGGGCATTGAGGTCTTCCGATATAACGGCATACTTGTAGAGGAACATGGGACCAGTCTCACGCTCGAAGCACGCTTTGATCGTTCTGATGTTCAATTCTTTGAGTTAACATTTCGGGAGGGCGATCGCTTTATCGAGACCTACTATACCGATCGCTGGTTTAATATCTTCGAGATCTACGACGCCGATGATGACCACCTCAAAGGCTGGTACTGCAACATTACCCGCCCAGCTCGAATCGAGCAGGTGCACATCTACGCGGAGGACCTGGCGCTCGATTTGCTTGTTTACCAGGATGGGCGCGTGCGAGTACTGGATGAAGATGAGTTCGAGGAGATTGATATCAGCGAGTCTGATCGCAAGAACGCCCTGACGGCGCTCGAGGAAATAAAGCAATGGGTCGAGAGACGCAAAGGGCCATTCTCCAAGCTCGCGGTGGAGAATCGCCCTGCTATATGACCCGACTCAAAACACCGGCATTGGATATTCTGTTAGCGAGAAGCGCTCTGAGGTTCAGCGCGCTTTTTGGGCATTCGCTCGACGCCACAGAAGCCAGACGATATACGCCGTCACCACAATCAAAATCGAGGCGATGAGCACCGGCACCACGAATGCCAGGATGGAGATGACCAGCGCGGTCACATCCTCGGCCATGCTGACGGGAACATTCCCGATGCCTCCCGTCGTAGCGGTGACCGCCGGGCGAACGACGGCGGACTTAGCCGCATGCACACCGCCGGCGATGAATAACCCAGCTATAACACTCAAGATCGGGCTGACATCGGTGATCACATTCGCGCTCACGGCAAAGGCAAAGGCACCGGCTACAGGCCGGACGAAGGTCTGAATGGCATCATTGACGTGGTTCACCGCCGGGATCTTATCTGCAAAGAACTCAACTACGCTGAGAACCACTAGGATGCCTATCACCCACCAACTGCTGAGCGCATCCCAGGGGGGGGTGAGCGTTATCAAATCTGTGAAGCGGGCGACCAGCGCCATAATCAATAGGGGTATGTACGCGTTCAGGCCGGCGCTTGCGGCCAGTCCAAATGCAGCGAAAACACCGCTCAATGGGTCCATTTTCTTCTCCTCTACACATGGAACCCACCCCAGGTTCCGGTCAAAGTATAACGCAACAGGTCGATCAACCCAATCTGAAGAAGGCCGAGCATCAATCCTGCTACGAGCGGGACCATCAGCTCACGCCATGTACTTGCCTTCTGTGTGCGGCGCAGAAGTGGGATCGTGATCAACGAGTACGCCAGCGCAAGAAGCAGCAGAACTCCGAGGCTGCTCAACAGAGCCAAAGGATAAAGCAGAAGCGAGTTCTCACTCAACACCGCCAGGTCAACAATGCCGGCAAGGGTGAGCAGCACGAGCAGTTCGCACGGCGAGCGCAATACCTGCTCTGATTCCCAGTCTTTCCATGCATACTGGCTGAATACGGGGTAGACAAGCGTCACGAGCGCAATTCCAACCAGGCTGCCGGTGATTAACCGCAGGGTGTTGTGAGGAGTGTAGAGCTGCATAGCTGAGGGAAGCATCGATAAAAAAGAATTAGCCCCATCCACAACCCAGGTCAACCCCAGCCCGATGACTACCGCCAGCACCCCTCTGCTCGGGTAAAGGCTAGCTTTCGTACGCCGAAGCGCGTAATACGCAAAAGTGATCAACGCCCCCAAAAACATCCCTGTGCAGCGCGCACAGAGCGGAAGCGGCCGTACCCCCAGGTGGAAGGAGCGCAGGTCGATCCGGTGGCACACCGCATAACCGATGGCATCTGCCTTTCCCAGGATGCCATCCGGTGTGTAGTACAACCACACCCCAATTACGAGCGCCGTTAGGACGAATACAATCCCGTTCACCGGGCGCCTGTGTCGAAAGCTATGCAATGAAGTTCCAGTTTCGTTGGTCACGCGGTGATTATAATCGAGCGCGGGTGGGATTGCAGGTCCCCTGAGACATCATTCCGGCTGAACCACCTTCTTGACGGGCAAAAACAGGGACGGTTATAATCACTGCACGTTCCTCGGTAGCTCAATCGGCAGAGCAACCGGCTGTTAACCGGTAGGTTAGTGGTTCGAGTCCACTCCGAGGAGCCTTTTTGTACTCCACAAGTGCGCATCCTGGCTAAAGGATGTGCATTTTGATATATGCCATTAACCAACTTCTTGCTGATTCCTTTGCTCACAAGAGGTATTTCCAGCGACAATAAAAAAATCGACAAATGACACAAGAGCTTTTAAGCCCCAGGTGAAACAGTACATCCCTGATTTGCAGGGATGTTTATTTTAATAATTGCTCTTATCATAATAAGAGTTACCAATTCCTCATTAAATCCATATTTGAACGCGCCCTCCTCTCCCCGGAAGCGGCGGTTGATTTCCAGGAAGAAGGCTGCCCTGTCTCCATCCTGACTACTCCCTAGGCTGTCAAGGCCTGGAATGAAAGCCCGAACAGAACCATCGGCCTCTGTAATATCACAGTAAAACCTGCTTCCCCTTGACTTAAAGTATAGTTTTCTATACACTATGCATAGTAAACTATACTTTTATAAACCACTGGGAAGAAATATGGAACTGGGAAATAAATTAAAACAGCTTCGATTTGATTATGGCAATCTTTCCCAGCAGGCCCTGGCCAATGCTGTGGGGGTGACCCGCCTGACTATCCATTCGATAGAAAACGGGAAATTCAATCCCACTACTTTGCTAGCACTAAAGATCGCCAGGTTCTTTGGCAAATCCCTTGAAGAAGTCTTTTTTATCCAGGAGGATTGATCCTCAAGCAGGTTTGGAGAATACTATGTCCCGTTTCCTGAAAAGCTTCCATCTCATCACGCTCAGCCTGGGATTTTTTGCAATTGCTGCATTGATTTTCAACCTCGGGATCTTCGCCATACTATATCCCCAGGTGACCCAACTAGTTGAATTCGATCCCGGCTGGGAAAGTTACGGAGTTGTGGCGGCTATCAATATCATCACCAGCGCTATCTTCCAACTATGCAGCGTTTGCACACTGCTCGCTCACATGATCATTCAAAAGAAAACCTCCACCTTGGTGATCCTTGCCATTGTCACCGGGATCATTTCTGGCCTGATGATCCTGGGTGATATCACCCTGCTTTCTGATATCGGCAAGGAGTATGCCCAGGGTTGGCAAACCCGGGGAGAATGGAAAATACTCTTCAGCAGCTATGGGCTCCATATCCTCAGCCTCGTCCTGGCAATGGTCTCAATCATCAAGAACCTGAGAGACGACAATAAACCAACTGAACAAGTGATGAAGGATGAAGTCCTGTTTTTATCTCTGCATACAACCGGTTTGATTTGCGGTGGGTTGGGTTTATTAGGGGTAGTTGCCGGGTTATGTTCAGATCTCTCCCTCTGGATGATGGAGCGGATCGTGGTAGTTATGGGATTGATTATCCTCTCACCATATCTGGTCATTCTCGGGATCTGGATCTTCAGACGAAATCTGGGCGGTGTCACACCCGGGCTGGATGAGAAGCAGTTCCAGGACCTAGCCATCGCCGGACTCTGGACCTTGATATTCACTCTACCCTTGATGCTGCTTTTCTTTGGACTGCAACTATCCTCTCTCGCAAAGGAGTCCTGGTCCGTCCTCTGGTTGCCCCTGCTGGTCTTCCCTGCGCTGATTTCATTCTCATCACTCACTCTGAGATATTTCAGAGAATACCGCTAACCTAAATATCAAAGTAAGTGTTGTTGCAGCGGTTCTAGCCCGCATCCATGAGGCAAATCAATTCAGTAGTTTGGATTAATCAAGATTCTGTCTACAAATAGGACTAGCCCTTCTGTCCGCTAGATTAACAGCTCAATAACAAAAGGGCTTTTAATCCCACTGTTACGAAAAAACATCCTTGCGACCCAGGAATATTCCTTTTGATACCTGTGCTGGCTACTTAACTCATCCGCCCAATCTTTCGGTACGTATGCGAACCTGTTGACTTCATCCGAATGGGATACCATACTACCTGATCTTCTACTTCCGCGACCTTGGGTAGAATATCCTGGATTCAACTGCCGAGTGCAACTCTGCTGGTTGGAATAGTATCCTAGATCGCATTAGTGGCATAACCCTCTCTCCAGGACATTTTTCCACAGTCAACGGTTTGTGGATTCGAACTAAGGATCCAGAGGTGCTTTGTTCGAATTCTGTAATCGGGGTCTAGGAGAGTAAGGCTGAATTAGTATGGGCCACTAGTGAATGTGCCTACGCCCTCTCAGAAATCAGGGAGTACCCCATTCCATTTTGGTCCAAGAAAATGAATTCAAAGATTTAGAAAAGCCTGACGGTCTACATTTCATTCGGGGGAGCTCAATTTGAGCGCTTCAGAAACGGGCTGATAACATCCAGGATACGGGTTCGAACCTTGGACAAGGGGGCTTAGAGGGAAAAAAGCACCCTTGCGGGTGCTTTAAGGTAGCGGGGCTCAGATTCCGCTAGTCCAGAGCGAAGCGTGGGAAACTGAGGACCTTCAGGTTATGAGTTCGCTTCCCAAAACAGGGGCCTTGGACCGTCAGGCTGGTATCCCAAGGGTGACCTTGCGACTTTCGACTGCTCGGAACCCAGCGAGCATCAGTTTCAATTATCCTACACGCGGAGAGTCAATCTAGCAAGCGCAGTTGGGGTATAGGACAGGAACCGCTAATAACCTCACCTTCATTCTTCAGTATTGTACTTGCGAGTTGAATCTATGATAGGGGTCAAGTTGGTAGTCTTCGACGAATCGTTGTCTTTGTTCGTATTCTTCTGGCTCAACATCAGGTATTTGAGCCAATGTAGCCAATGACAAACAATTGCTTTTTTCCAAGATGTACTATTTAGTCTCCACCCTGATCATAATATTTGAATTTATTGTTGAATTCATCAATTGAACATTGATCGTATTGTTTTCCATAGTGACTTCAAGAATAATATCGTTCAGGTCAACTATTTTGCCCGTTTCTTCAAATCCTGACACGACCAGTAAATCCAAATAATCCGCCAGCACATTTTCATCTGCGGATGTACAGGTAATCATATAATTCCCGGAGCTGATGGGCAAGATCGAGTTGATTTTGCATTGCTCCGGCGGAGGAACCAAACCAGCCAGTTCTTCAGGCCATTGGAGTTGGATTGGCTCTGATTTGACGATGACTTCAATAGAAAACACGGGCGAAAAAACACCAGAAGGGATAACAATAGCTTCGCTATTCTCAAAAACAGTAATTTCAAGAACATGGTCTTGATATTCTGTCCCGTTTTTTTCTTCAAAACCAGCGTCCAATAGCAACTGTATATATTCCTGTTCTACATTTTCAGCTTCTTGTCTACATGTGATGTCGTACCCTTCGATATGTCCTGGGTTGATAGTTTGCAACACACAGCGCGGTATTTGGGGAACTGACTCAGGAAGGTCGGGGGGCCATTCTAGTGCAGTTGCCGCAATTGCTTCTTCACGGAATCCTGATGTGTAGACATCATAGGTCGCAGTACCTTCCCAATGCCAGAGGGTCATGTGGTATTCGCCCTTAGTGATATCTATGTCATCATATTCCCCTCGCTGCCGTCTTTCTTCTGAATTGTCGGGAAACCCCTCCTGGACGTGAATGCGGAATTCGAGTTGGAAACCTTCCTCAACTAACAAAGCCAAGTATTCCTCTATTTGTTCATCCGTCACTTTAGAAAATCTCATCCGTATATGTGATTCTGGTGCAACCATAACGCTATCAATTTCACCCGGAAATTCTGGGATCTCTGACGGAATGTAATCAGGCCAGTGAACATCATCACCAAATTGGAATTCTCCAAAATCCCCACCCAGGTTCTCCTCGGTTATTCCATTGCCAGGCGGCTGTGCATAGTTATCCGATTCGTCCCGATCTACAGCATCTTGATTAGTGGCGCATCCCGCAATTGATGTGATTGATATCACGAGAAAAATAGCTCCACCACACCATCTTTTCATGGGGCTCTCTCCTATTACAATAATAATTTACATTACGAATTGTATGCTATGCATATCGCGGTAGGACTGCCAGTTGCCCAACAGCCCCCGCACAGATCCCGGCGTGCG
>CAYLOO010000005.1:0-68866 GCA_964385355.1 uncultured Anaerolineaceae bacterium | reverse complement strand
CATTTTTCTGTCGTGTTACTTACAGGGTTTCCTATCACTCTTCAGTTGTTAAGGTACTTTGCTTCGAGCGGACGAAATCCTACCACCCGCCCCAACCAGTGTCAAGGGCATCTGGCGCAAAACGTCGATGTCTAACATCAACATCGACGAGCCTGGCCGACTTCTCAACCTGCTCATTTGGCCTGTGCTGCACTTGATTATTCGGTTGTCCTGGTCTTCCAAGATTCTTGGCGAGACCGTGATCTTTATTGGCCCTATTTTAAGGCCCCCGGAGCAGGATGTCAAGGGAAAGGCCTAAAATGATCCGGGGTTCTCACCACCTTGCCAACCGAAACGACCGTTACCCCTTACGTGCGTACTCCCCCTATCCCATACCCTAAATTCTGCATGTTGTTGAAGTTGGCTGGATGTCCCCCAAATCATCGCTGTCCGCTCAATTGCATTCCCGGAAAACCTATGGAAGAAATCTAAGGTACTCCTATATCTCGGATCTCCCCCGAAGCGCCTGAGATAACGTAGTGATATCCGCGTATTCGAGGTCGCCTCCAGAGGGAAGGCCTCGCGCCAAACGCGTTATGCGAACTTCATGCCCCTCCAGACTTTGCTTGATATACATCGCCGTGGCTTCGCCCTCCAGCGTCGGGTTGGTGGCGATGATCAATTCTTGAATTGCCCCACCTTGAAGGCGATCCAGCAGTTCCGCGATGCGCAAATCGTCTGGTCCGATGCCATCGATCGGCGAGAGCGCTCCATGAAGAACATGGTAGCGACCGGAGTACTCACCCGTCCGCTCGAGGGCAAGAACGTCAAGCGGCTCCTCGACCAAACAGATTTTCGATGAATCGCGGCCGGCGTCACTGCAGATCAGACAGGGGTCGGCATCGTTGCTGGTGATATTGAAACAAAGCGAGCAGAAGCGAGTATGAGTCCGCATTTCCTGCAGCGCCTCCGCCAGTTCCAGACTTTCGCCTTCTGGAGCCCGCAGGAGAAAGTAGGTAAGGCGCGATGCAGTCTTCGGACCAATGCCCGGAAGACGGGCGAAGGCCTCAATGAGCCGCTCTACCGGCTTAGGCGCCGTGGATCTCACGCGCCTCCACCCAACTGCCCAAGTCCACCCGTTAGAGGGCCAAGTTGCTTTGCAGCCAGAGCTTGTGATTCATGAATCGCCTGGTTAATAGCCAAGAGGATCAGATCCTGGATCATCTCTACATCACCGGCTTCTAGAAGACCCGGGGCGATCGTCACCTCTCTGCATTCCTGTGCCCCGCTCATCACAAGCCGCACAGCGCCGCCGCCCGTTGTGACCTCAACGGCCTGTTCCCCCAATTCCTCCTGCGCCTGAACAAGCTTCTCTTGAAGCTCCTGGACTTGCGCCATCATGTTTTTACCGAAGGCGGATCTCCCTTTACCTTTGCCCATTTATTCCTCTCAATTTAATACTCGCAGGTGCCCTTTATCCGGGCAATCTCGTAGTCTTAATTAAAATGGAACGACCATGACCGATGCGGGGGTTGAATGAACCCAGCGCCTCTATGCCTCCGGAGGCCACTTTTCAACTTCGACGACATGTGCACCCAATTCGCGAATTGCAGTCGAAACCATCCCGCCATCTTCCATTGGCGGAGGTCGGTTATCCGCAGGATCTCCCGGGCTCCATGATTCGCTCAAGATGCAGCGGAGACCGAGCTCTTCACCGCAGACCTCCTCCAGGGCGCTGACAGCGATTTGCAGGTTATGCTCCTTTTCCATCTTGTCGCGGAGAAGATCGCTGCCGAAACCAATAATGAGCACACCCCCCTCGAGGTTTAATGGCCGGCAGGAATTCAACAAAGCCTGAACACGTGGATCGTGAAGCCGGGCGGCTTGAAGGACATCCCGCCAACGGCTGACGACAATCTCAAAACTCAATTTTCCCTCGATCGGCTCAGGAGCCGGGCTGGACTTCCGCTCACTGTTTTGCACCCGAGGCTCCGGTTTTGGTGATTTAGGATCAGCCTTCGTCTTGGCAGATTTCAGATTTTGGACTTGTTTTGCCTGCGGAGGAGTCCTCGATTGCGGATTATTGCTCTGCGTCACCCCCGCCTCAACAAAAGCTAATTCAAGAGGTAGCGAGGTCAGCCATGTAGTCTTCCGTTCTGTAGCTGCGTGGTTGAAAGCGCTGATCCCTGCGAGCAGCCGCTCAAGCGGTATCTCCTCCGACAAACTACGCATCTCCGCCCTAGTCTCGGCTGTGGCTTCAACTAATTTTTCATTCCCCATCTTGATGAGCAGCAACCCGCGCAAGTAATCTACGACTTGGCGAGCGAACTGTCTTGGGTCAGCTCCACCATCCAGGGTTTCATTGATCAGGCTCAGACCCTCGCCTATGTTGCCGGCAACAAAAGCGGCCATAACGCCGCGTACCGCCTCGCTTGCCGCGGTACCCAGCACAATCTCCGCGTAATCTAATGTCACACTCTCGCCCGTTGAGCTGAGTTGATCCAGCAATGAGATCGCATCGCGCAAACTGCCCGTTGCTTGTCTCGCGATCAGCTCGAGTGCCGCTTCCTCGATGTTGAATTCCTCCTCCTCTATCTTGGGTCGAAGATAGTCCAGGATAGTCGAAACCGGCAGCTGCCGGAACTCATGGCGTTGGCAGCGAGAGAGAACAGTCGCTGGAATTTTATGCACTTCTGTTGTAGCAAGAATGAAGATGGCATGCGCCGGGGGTTCTTCCAATGTCTTTAACAGGGCATTGAAAGCCGCTGTAGAGAGCATATGGACCTCATCGATGATGTACACCTTATAACGCCCACGATTAGGTGAAAAGTTGATTTTATCTCTCAGTTCACGGATATCGTCTACGCTGGTATTGGATGCAGCGTCGATCTCGATCAGATCAAGAAAGCTCCCCTGTGCTACCGCCATGCAAAGTTCACAGTCACCGCATGGGCGGTCGGCGGGTGAGTCCGCCAGACAGTTAACCGCTTTGGCGAGGATGCGAGCGGTCGTAGTTTTTCCAGTACCGCGTGGCCCGGCGAACAAGTACGCGTGGGCGACACGATCTCCCCGTACTGCGTTCCGAAGCGTATGAATAATGTGATCCTGTCCGCAGACTTCATCCCAACGCTGTGGTCGCCACTTACGGTAGAGAGCTTGTGTCATTTCCATTCCTCGCTGATTTATATATTGCTTTAATTACTTGCCCATGGCAACTCTACGCTCGACAAAATACTCCGCCCACGAACTCAAACCGGATGCGAGTTTAGCAGACGCAATTCCACGGCGCAAGAAACTCGCCGATAGTAAGTCCCATAGAAAGGGAAGGATGTTATAATTTTATAAGACAGACACAATCTGGAGGGAGCTATGACGCTGCCGCGTGGCTGGGAACTAATTGTCATCTTGATCATCATCGTCCTGATTTTTGGCCCCGGTCGCTTGAGCAAGATCGCCGGCGAAATTGGCCAAGGGATCAAAGAATTCCGGACGGGTATTCAGGATAGCGAGAGTGGGGAGGAGCCATCCAAGGAAGAAGAACCAGAAGACGGAGACTGACATCTCCAACATCAGCGCATGACCAAAGCCGGCCGAATGGCCGGTTTTTCTTTCACCTAATTAAGTTCATACGTTTCATCAATTCTACCAGCAGGGTCAATCCACCGAGGAGACTGATTTTGTATACTTCACGAATCGCGGCACGTGTTAACCTCAGGATGGATCGAGGTTGTGATACCCGCGCTAGAGATCCTAGGTGACATCATGTTGGAATTGAACGCTGTTGGATGAATTCGTTAATTCGCGGGGACTTTTAAGGAGGACACTAGATCGCCGCTTACGCTGCGAAGATAGATCACCTTGCCCGGCGTCCATATAGCCTGGTCAAGCCCCCAGTACAGATCAATCGTGGTGTTTGTACCCGCTCTTGAATGGACGTCAACTGCCCCGGTGCTGTAAAAAGCGAAATCAGGGAAGTTGAAAAAATGACCATCGCCATCATCCAGCGTCCAGCCAGCCATAGAGACTTCATTCCCTGTATTTAGCAGACGAATAGACTCCGACTCCAAGTCCCCCGCGCCGACAATGCCGTTGATCCCAACTTGCTGGGCTTTAGCCGGGTCGGGGGTGGACGTTGCTTCAGGAGATCGGGTCTCGCTGGCGCTTGGCGCCGTTACAGCCCCCTCAACTTCAGGGATGATCAGCACCTGCCCCACCGATAGCTCGTTAGGGTCCTGCAAGCGATTGGCCGCCATAAGTTCTTCCATCGAGATGCCAAACTCACCGGCGATATTAGAAATTGTGTCGCCTGCGCGGACGGTATAGGTCTTGGGTGTTGGAGATGGGGGTGTTGTCGGGGTCAGCGTAGGAATAGCGTTGTCTACCTGAGCGATTACATCGATTGTCGCCGTCGGCGTCACAAGTTCAAGTGGGGATCTTCGATCCCATAGATTGAGCACAATGAGGACAGTGATCGCAGAGACGAGGACATTAATGCCCAAATAAAGGAGATACTGTCGCCATGTAGCTCGTCGTGCGTTTCCCATGGCCGCGCATGATAGCACAGCTTGCTGTGAAAGGGAATTGCCACACTTAGAGCCAAGGCAGTAGAATAAACCGACCGCAACGATCGATTTTAAGCTCGACACTACCTCGAATTCGGGTGGACTGATATCCGCCCACCCACTGTTGTACGAAGGGATATAAACCCTACGAAATATCCCGGCTGAGGAGCCCCAATGCCCTTCATAATCGACGGCCATAACTTAATCGCCGCGCTTCCCGACCTCGATCTTTCCGATCCTGATGATGAGCGAAAACTTGTCGAGATGCTGCAGGGTTTCTGCTCTCGCTCCAATCGCCGGGCGACAGTGTATTTCGACCGCGGCGTCCCTGGTGGAGAGCCGACGATTAATAGCGGGAGGGTTAAGGTTAGATTCATCCGTCTCCCGCGAACGGCGGACGACGCCATCCGCGATCACTTGCTCAAACTTGATAAAGAAGCGCCGAACTGGACGATCGTTTCCTCCGATCGTGAAGTCATCTCTGCGGCAGGTAGAGCGGGCGCAGTGGTGCTCCATAGCGACGCGTTCGGTCAGATGATCTCCACGAGCACAAACACTTCTGTCCAAAGCGAGAAGCCCATGGGTGCAATGAGTGATGAAGATCTCGCTGAATGGGAGAAGCTATTTAATGATCGAGACCAGGCGTCATCCTAAGAACTCACCTATTATTAATGTAATTATGACCTGATTAGGGTAATATTTAAGCAGGACACACTCCTATGCTGGTTTTGCGTTGGTTGAAGGGTTTGTCTTAGGGGATTCCCCCAACTGGAAATGTGTGCCCCCGCGCACAACCAGATGGGACCCCGAATTTTCTGGAGCGTCCGGATGGTCCCCCACATCCGGCGTTCCTTTTTATTAATGGTTCTCTTCCTATTATTGTGGAGTCCGGAAGGTCTGCTTCCGACCTTAATCAGGAAGTGAAGCTGTTCGCCTGAGTTGCAGAGCTCTCCCAAGTCACAGCCCAGGGATTTCTGGGTCACCGCTACGCGGCTCACACGAGATGACATTGAGTAGTGCAGAACCATTCCTGAATTTATCATTGCGAGGAGCTCGTCAGGGCGACGTGGCAATCTTCGCGCAAGAAAGGAGGAGATTGCTTCGCTTCGCTCGCAATGACATTAAGGGACGAGTCGGCACATGGGTCGGGCTCTACGATATATTGATATCGTGGAATTGGGCGGCGCAAATCCGTTTGGTCACGCGCTCAATTTAGAGGAGAGCCTGGTTGATTTGCGGTCCTATGCGAATGCCCGCGCTTGCAATCAATATGCAGTTGAAGGTCGAGGCGGGAAATATGCCATGACGCAGGTGACGTTATCGGGACCGCCGGCAGTATTTGCAGCCGCAACCAAGTCTTCACATGCCTGCTGAGGATTACCGGCTTGGATTGTGGTTTTTTGTATCTCCTCATCGGGGATAACGCCCCATAGCCCATCCGAGCAAAGGAGCAGGTACCCATCGGCAGGTGTAGTTTGGGTTACTACATCTACCTTCACGTCAATCGCCTTCCCCATCGCGTTCCAGAGAACGTTTCGCTGCGGGTGCGTAAGGGCTTCCTCTTCTGTGATTGTTCCGGTGTCAACCAATTCCTGAACCAGGGAATGATCGCGGGTAAGCTGCTGGATGCTATCCTCGGTTATGAAGTACGCGCGCGTATCGCCAACGTGCCCGATCTTCACTTGGTCCCCCACTACAAGCGCGATTGTTAGTGTTGAAGCGCCGCCCTCAGCGCGTGATCTAACCTCTCGGTTCGCCTGTTGAATGGCTAGGCGGACGAGATCATCCATGGAGCCAGGTTGACTCTCGGGTTCCAATGCGAGAAGATCGAGGATCGCCCCGCGGGTCAGGCTGCTTCCTAATGTGCGTACCGAAATCGCGCTGGCGGTTGCGCCATGCTCCTGCCCCCCGAGTCCATCGGCAACACAAAGTAGTCCGAAATCCGGAGGTTCGTCGTCGCCATCCGCACTGCCGACGATCACAAGCAGAGAGTCATCATTTTTCTTTCTCGCGACACCGATCGATTGCGCCGTCCCCGTTGTGATATGCCGACGCAGCTCCTCAAAGTAAGGGAATGGGACCTGGCTTGGATCTAACGGGGCGGTGGAAGCTTGATCTGGCGGTGGAGCTGTTTTCTTTCTGAACAGTCGCTGGATGAAATCCATAAAATATGTCTTTCCTTGATAAAGGAGTGCCCAATTCTACATGGGTGAGGGGCCATCGGCAAGCATTAGACCAGTACTACCCACTCTCAACTCAGATATCAATTACTCGGGCTGGCACTATTTGGGTAATCGTCTGACTTGTAAGCATCCGGCAGATTGAAGCTTTTTCTTCAAGCTGGATATGGTCTTGAGTTTTCCTATGGTGGACTATTCCCTTGAGCTTAGCTGCCGCATTGGTTAGTGTGGCATTAGCTTGAAGGTTCTTGCTTTTCTCGCTAGAGGCGAATGCAAAACCCCGCACATGGACCGGAAGGTTACGCCGCGCGTGGGAAGATAGTACAGGCTGGAAAGCTTAGATCTAATGAATGGCGTCCACTAATTTGCTAACCCCAGCCAGGAGATTTTCCCGGCCTTCATCATCCAGTAGGCTATTAATTTCGATAGCGTCAACCAGTTGGAAGGAGCTTTCTTCCAGCTTGGGTACCAATTGTTTGCTAACCATACCACCCCAACCGAAAGCGGAGAGCAGGAGCATGGGTTTTTCATAGGCGACTTTATGCAGTATTTCGTCAATGATGTACGCCATCAGTGGAAAAACACCTGCCTCATAAGTCGCGGTGGCCAGAACGATAGCTTCGCTATCGGGAATTTGGCCCAGAACGTCGACCAAATCGTCGCGATATTCGTCAGTGAACCGCAATACTTCAGGATCGAAACCACGCTTTTTTAAATCGCCAATGACGACTTGTACTGATTTTTCTACAAAGCCATACATAGACGAGTAAACGATGACGACCTTTCCTTTTTCAGGAGTTCCAATAGCCCAATTGGTGTAGGCATCCATAATTTGGGACGGATTCTTGCGCCAGAGCAAGCCATGCGCTGGAAGAATCATCTTAGGAGCGGCAGCATCGCCTTCGAGTTTGAGAAAGTTTTTGCTGACATAGGATTTATAGTGTCCAATAACAGAGGCGAAATATTCACGCGCCAGATGTATGAATTCGTGCAGGTCATCGCCGTCGTCGTCAAAAATGCCTTCGGGGATACCGTAGCTGCCAAATATATCGCCGCCGAATAAGAATCCCTCTTCAGGCATATAGGTAATCATGGTTTCAGGCCAGTGAAGCCAAGGCATTTGTTGGAAGGTCAGCTTTCTGCCGCCAAACTCCAGCACCGTATCATCCTTAACTGTCTGGAAATTGGGGTCGAGTCCATACAGGCTTTTAATCAACCGCTTGGAGAAAGGATGGCCCCATACCTGGACGTGCTCTCCGATAGCCTCCAGGACTGCAGACATCGCGCCGCTGTGATCAGGTTCCATATGGTGAATAATTAGATGCTTGATTTCTTTCGGATCGATCAGGCTGCGCAAAGCTTCCAGAAACGGTTCAGTGTAGTTGGCTTTGGTGGTATCGAATAACACCGCGCCCTCGGAAGTTTTGAGCAAATAAGCGTTGTAAACCATGCCCTCAGGAACTTCCCACAAAGCTTCAAAATATTTTATTTTTCGGTCGATGGTGCGAATCAGGTACAGATTGTCGGCAATTTGCTGAGTAATTATGGTGTCCATAGTTGTCCTCGAGGTTTGAGATACTAATATATTACATTATCGATGGATAATTCACACTACCAAGTTTATCCTGTACCGGCGTCGTTTGAATATCGATGGGTAGAGCGCCTTGAGCTTAGAGCGAGCATCATCAGTTCTAAATATCAGTCCAATTGTTCACCCGGTGACGGGTCCAGTTGCCGTCGAGTGCGGCCCAAGCGGACCTATATCCCACAATATTTATCAATGGCCTTGGGTGCTTGTCGCAACCAACGTTGGGTAAATATACTGGAAATTAACATGGTAAGGTAGTGGCATGCGTATTACTTAATCCTGTTCTTCAAACGACGGGGGTATCTCACGCACCATTTACCATGGAGAGCGTTAGAGGGTTTAGATAAGTTCGACAGACAACAATAGGTAATACATGGGCGTTGTTCCAAAACGCCCATTTTCGTTTTATGGGTGCGATAGGTTTCACTGATGCAACCAACGTAGTTGGTCCCGATCATTTACGATGCATTTGGAATGAGAGTGCCCTAGCAAAAACCATCCAGGCCGAGGCTGATAATGTCTATTACAGATTACGGCATTCGAGAAGGGTATTCAAGAGGATAGCAATCGCCCCCAACAGGAGGACGGCTTGTTAGGGGCATATATGGGCCCGGTAGGAATCGAACCTACGACCAACCGGTTATGAGCCGGCCGCTCTTACCACTGAGCTACGGGCCCTCGTTTATGATTTTAGCAGACCCCCGCCGAAGTCGGAAGTCTTTCATCAATTTTATTTAGCGACAGGGTAATCAAGTTTTTAAGTATGAGGTAAGAACCGGCCTGGCCGCTCCTGCCCATTTTGCATGCAAGTGACGGTGTCACTTAATTCAGAATGTGCACCTGCGGCTTGAGGGGCACGCGTGCGATGATGTCTTTGAAGTCCGCCTCGGTGATCTGGTCATCGGGTTTGTCGATCAGACAGCGGCACATGGCCTCGATGACGTTCGTGCCGAAAGAACGCCCCTCCAGGCGGGGGGTATTCGTCACCAGGACATGCAGATTACGCTCTTGCAGCGCCTCGACATTCTTAGCCGTGGTGGTGTTTGTGATGATGATCTTTCCGCTCAAGTCGTCGGGCAGATTGGACCAGATCTGCAGGAAGTCACCAGCGATGATATCCGCCTCCTCGTAGAAACGGCTGTACTTCTTGGAGGGCTCTTTCTCCTGGTCCGCGCCCACGGGATAGAGCCAGCGGAAGGGAAGCTGCGTCATGATGGGTAGGAGCAGGACCGCCACGATGTGCACGGTGCGGATGCTACGGATGGGGATCGGCAGATCGAGCGCGAACATAAAGTCGCCGAAGGTCACATCACAGCCTGCATCGACGAGCGCCTTCGCCAGACCGTAGCGATCGACGGCTGTCGTCTTGAGAGCCTTCTTGCCGCGCAGGTCATACCCATGCTCCTGGAGCGCCTGTATCGCTAGCGGTGCGAGGAGATGCTTGATGCCGTTGCCATCCCCCACCTTAGAGATCTTGATCGCTTTGCGGATGCGCTTGGCTTCGCGGAAATAGTAGCGTCGACCGTTCACCCACAGATAGAATTCCGTCCCTCCTACTCCAAAGGCATCCACCTTGCCGTCGTTGTCGCGGTACATTTGGACACAGAGATCGTAGTCGCCGTCCGTGCCCTGGCGGCTGAGCCAAAAGTGCTCCCCCATAAACTCAGCTTCCGTGGAGTGATCTCGGGTCGTAGAGCCCAGGCTGACGCTCAGCACTTTCTTCATGGAGTGTCCTTCCTCCAAGATAGGATAGCGCGGTCTCAATGCATTCACAACTTGAAGGATGCACTCTTTCCGGTCTTTTTAGTCGGTCTGCACTGCCGGTAAAACTTTAGCCACGAAAATCAATTTGGTAAAAACCCATTACTTTCCACTCCACGAAAAAACAACCGCCCGAAGGCGGTATGGAGCGGGCGACGGGATTCGAACCCGTGAATGTCAGCTTGGAAGGCTGATGCCTTACCACTTGGCGACGCCCGCGCATGATTTGATTCTACCGTTCGCCCCTGAGCCGGTCAAGCTAACCAATTTCAGCCCCTAAGTTCGCCCGACGATTATCTAATCAGTGACACTGATCCGTTTAAAATAATGGCAATCCAAGCTCGTCCCCCTTCCCATCCACGCCATCTGCGACGAGTCTTTCACCCCCGCTCCCTTCCGTCAATCGCACCTTCGCGACTGTGTGGAAGCTCCCAGGGATCTCCGCAAATTCCCCGACAACAATTCGCTCGCCTGACTTTAATCGCTCGACGAGATCCTTGCGAGGCAGCAGTTTCAGGTCACCCCAGACCGCCCCGCGACGAATATAACCTCTCGCAACCCTGACCCGATCTCCCTTAGATGCGTACCTCGCGGCAACGAGAACAACATCTATCTTGCGCGATTCCTTCGTGACGCGAATTCCTCGCATCGTTCCCTCCCATCGCTAAGGGGTTGTAAAATACAGTCGGGATAACAAACAGTCGGGGTGGGCGGACTTGAACCGCCGACCTCCGCGTCCCAAACGCGGCGCGCTTCCATCTGCGCTACACCCCGGCACGGCAAGAGTATAAGTCTCACGTCTGTAGGGGTCAAGGAGAGAACGGAGAACACTTCTTATTATGGGTGACGTAACCTTTGCTCGCTATTTCGATGCCCAATACCGCGCCTTCGGGGAAGATCTCACCTTATGGCTTCATCTTGCGGCCAAACACGGCGGCCCCATTGTTGAACTTGGCTGTGGGACAGGTCGAGTCGTTCGGGCGCTCATCCAGGAGGGGCATCACGTGATTGGGATCGACATCGATCGCCACATGTTGGCTCGGGCACAGAAGAACCTCACCCCCTTCTTCCAACAGAAACCCTGCCTCGTGCAAGCCGATATCCAGACTTTCACATTCGACGTGAGTTTCAATCTTGCGATCGCCTCTATGAACACGCTATCTACATTCGACGACCCCGGGTTGATTGCTGCCTTTGGCAACACCACCCGACAATTAGCACCGGACGGACTTCTTGCCTTCGAGATTCCGAATCCAGCGGTCGATCCCTTCAAAGGGGTCGACCCCGGAGAACCTCTGACCAGCTTTATTGAACCTGAAAGCGGAAAACCGTGCCAGGTTTACGCCCAGCGAATAGAAGGACCCGCTCAAGACCAGGTGGAGATCCTCTGGCATTACGACGAGCTTTTAGCGGATGGATCCACCCAACGCTACACACTTCGCCAAAAATATTTCTTGCGTTCAAAAGATAAGGTCCAAGAGTACTTGGATCGTGCGAACTGCACGGTCGTCGAGGCCTACGGTGACTATGATCGTTCTCCCCTCGATGAAGACTCCGAGACGATGATCATCGTTGCCAGAGCGAACCAGCCATAGAAAAAGCTCCCCCGATTCATCTGCCTCGGGGGAACTTACCATAGACTTACTGCAATTGAAGCGACTAATTCAGGTCACAATATCGACTGATTACGCGAGTTGGCGTAAGACGAGCATCACTTTCCCCTGGACCTCGAGATGCTTAGGATCCTGAATGATGATCGAGTCCATCGTGGGATTCGCAGGCTGCAGCCGGATCGTATTCCCCTCATGATAAATGTATTTTAGCGTCGTCTCTTCGAGATCCCTCAGCCACACCGCCACCATATCGCCATTGCGCCAATGGTAATCGCGTTTCATCACCACAATATCACCATCACTGACCATGGCATCGATCATGGAGTCACCCTTGACTTCAAGTGCGAAGACTTCATCTGTGGTGCTGAGCATGTCACGCGTGATCTCGATCGCCTCGTCCGCACCAAACATGGGCGAATCCGTGCTGGGTAGATGCACGGGTTCGCTGGCGAAGATACGGCCTACCATCGGGATACGGATGACATCGCCCAGTTTGCCCGTCGCCTTTAGCAGCTTGTCGGTGAGGCGGATTCCTCGGGAAACGTTCTGATCGCGATCCAGGTATCCCTCTTCAACCAATCGATTAAGATTGTAATTAACAACGGATGTTGATGAGATTCCCACAGACGCCCCAATTTGTCGGATGGATGGGGGATAACCATTATCCGTGTTGAAGTCTTGGATAAAATCCAGAATCCGCTGTTGGCGGTCCGTTAATTTTCCCTTCGCCATAATTCCTCCTCTGTGTGGCTTGTTGCCGCACCAGGAATTCAATCAACCCCCATCGAAAACATCGCACACTTGTTCTTATAATAACGGAACATACGTTCTATGTCAAGCGTAGAAACTTCCACTTTCCCTCATTAGAAATCATCCTATCGATCAACACATTTGCATCCCCGTCGTCTGGTTGTACAATGCTCCGAACCACATGTTAACGGGGTGAATCTAAATGGATATATTAGTACAAAGGATCCTCTCAGAAGGACAGAATCTCGGTGGAGGTATTCTGAAAGTCGATGGTTTTATCAACCATCAGGTGGACCCTGTACTCATGGAGGTGTGCGGGCAGGAGCTGGCAAAACGCTTCAAGAATGTAGGGGCAACGAAAGTTCTCACCGCAGAGATATCCGGTATTGCCCCTGCGCTAACCACTGCACTTCATTTGGATCTACCCGTCGTTTACGCTCGCAAGAGCAAACCGATCACGATGCCAGACCAGGTCTTCCTGACCCTCACGCCATCGCATACCAAAGGTCGGACGGTTGAGTTGATCGTCTCACCTGAATATCTCGGCGGCGGGGAGCAAGTCCTGATCATCGACGACTTCCTCGCCACAGGCCAGACAATCATGGGCTTGGTGCGACTCGCGCAAACTGCCGGCGCTGAAATCGTAGGGATCGGGGCGCTGATCGAGAAACGCTTTGAGGGTGGACGCGATGTCCTTGCCCACTTGAATGTCCCGATTGAAGCTCTTGCTGTTGTAGTTGATATGAGTGATGGCAAGATCGTGTTCGAAGACTAACAACCAAATGGACACGATCGCGGTTCTGGATTTCGGATCACAGTACGCTCAATTGATCGCAAGGCGGGTTCGCGAATCCCATGTATATTGCGAACTCTACCCGTACGATACACCGGAACAGGAAGTTCTCACTCACAATCCTCTCGGCTTCATCATCTCAGGAGGACCATCCTCAATATACGAACCTGATGCCCCTCAGATCCCTGCATATGTCCTCGAGAGTGGTCTCCCCATCCTTGGAATCTGTTATGGGATGCAGGCGCTGACACATATCTTAGGAGGAAAGGTCGCTCCTGCAGTCCAGAGAGAATACGGTCCGGCCGAGATCGATATCACCCAGGAGAATCCGCTTCTCCAAACAAACCGCCAGCAGGTGTGGATGTCTCACGGAGACCGGATCGAAGTCCCACCGCCCGGCTTCGATATCTTCGCCCGTTCAGAGAATTCGCCAATTGCAGCAATGGGCGACAGCACCAACCATCGTTACGGTATCCAATTCCACCCTGAAGTTCAGCACACCCCTGAAGGTCACGAGATCCTGCGCACCTTCGTTGTGGACATTTGCAAGGCAAAACCCGGGTGGATGCCGGCATCCATCGCCAAGGATGCGATTCGTCAGATCCGTCAGCAAATCGGGGATGGAAAAGCCATCGCTGGTGTCAGTGGAGGCGTGGATTCCTACGTCGCCGCCGCCCTGGTTCACCGGGCGATTGGCGACCGCCTGCAGTGTATATTCGTCAATAACGGCCTTATGCGTCACGGTGAACCCGAACAGGTAGCTGAGACATTTGTCGACGTCCTCGGCGCCAAACTGAAATCCATCGACGCCACCGAAACCTTCCTCGATGCGCTCGATTCAGTGACCGACCCAGAAGAAAAGCGCCGGAGAATTGGCGAGAAGTTCATCCGCGTCTTCGAGGAGGAAGCTCGAGAATTCGGTGATGCGGATTTCTTGGTCCAGGGGACAATCTACCCCGACGTGGTTGAATCAAGCGGACCTGACCGTCGGGCAGCTGAGCGAATTAAAACGCATCATAATGTGGGTGGGTTGCCCGAGGACCTCGCGCTTGAGCTGGTCGAACCGCTTCGCTACCTATTTAAAGATGAAGTGCGCGCCGTCGGCTTGGAGATCGGACTCCCCGAGAATGCCATCTATCGCCAGCCTTTCCCGGGCCCAGGCCTCGCCGTACGCTGCCTCGGGCAAGTCACTATGGAACGCTTAGACCGGATTCGCCAGTCCGACCGCATCGTCATCGAAGAATTGAATGCGGCGAACTTAATGGTGGGCCCCTACACAGAAACTAAAAAATCGCCTGCCGGAACCGAGCGTATTTCACAGGCTTTCGCTGTGCTGTTGCCCATCCGCTCTGTTGGTGTCATGGGAGATCAGCGCACCTATGCCGAGACCATCGCGGTTCGTGCCGTGACAACGGATGATTTCATGACCGCTGACTGGGCCCGAATACCGGCTCCTGTTCTCGCCCAGATCAGCACACGTATCGTCAACGAAGTTGATGGGGTCAACCGGGTGGTCTACGACATCAGCAGCAAGCCGCCGGCGACGATCGAGTGGGAATAAACCGAGATAATATAATCGCAGAGGTTGGCTCACATGTCAGCCCGTTCTCTTCCCCTCGTGTCTTAATGCACAGGCTGCGCCTGCGACCGGAAACAGAGCTTCCGCACTCCACATAAGTCGCGACTCTGGACCTTGCACGAGTAGGATGTGACTTGTTAGAGCTATGTATGTCAGGCAAAGAGTTTCAAGGCTTGGATTAGCAGCGAAACCTCAACTACCACGACTGCGATAAATCCAGCGCAGAGAATTACACGGACCAATCGCTCAGGCAGATTCGCCTTCCACTGCGTGGTTTCTCGAAGGTTACCAAGATCTGGAAACCGCAAGTCACGCATCTTGGGATATGACATGTCCGCACACTCTTTCCAGTCCGATCTACAATCATCATACAATCGGAAGCAGCGGTTGTGGGTCATCTGCAAACTAATTGAAAAGTCCCAAAATATCGAATAACCACCGGCGTGCTACAATGACCCCATGCTCATCCCCACATCCAGACGCCTATTAATCCTCTTGCTGCTAACACTCCTCAGCGCAGGTCTTATCCCTTCCGCTTTGGCGCAAACGGATATCAGCCTGCGCCTCTCTGAACTCAACATCGAGTCCTTCCCGGATATCTCGCTCTACGCCCAACTGACAGATGATAGGGGATATCGACTCCTCGGCTTAACGTCCGACAATTTCCGTATCCTCGAAGAGAATGCAGAGGCGAGCGATATCAAGGTCGAAGAAACTATGGTAGGAAGCAGAATCGTCTTCGCATTGAACACAAACTTCGGGCTTCGCATCCGAGACACCCTGGGATATTCACGCTTCGACCTCACCCGACAAGCATTGTTGGATTGGTGGAGGCGCCCCGAATTCAATCGGGTAGGTGTTGATGACCTGAGCCTGATCGCGATTGATGGCACGCTTCAAAGCCACAGTAGAGCAGCGGTCGATCTTGCAACCGCGCTGGATCATCATCAGCCAACCTTCCCCGACGATGAGACCGGCTACGAGTTTATCTTCCAAGCGCTGGATTTCACCGCGGACAGGCCGCCGAATATCGGAATGCCGAGTTACCTGGTTTTTTTCACTGCATTGCCGAAGCCGCCCAAAGAAATCACCGTGATGAATATCATCACCCGCGCTCACAGTAATCAGACGGCGATCTTCCCAGTAATATTGGGGGAAGAAGATGTTCTAGATCAGCCCGAAGCTGCTATTCTTAAACAGATCGCCGAGGAGACGGGAGGCCAAGTTATACTGTTTACCGATGATGAAGGACTCGATCGTTTGATCGACCTGGTCATCAGCCAGCAGACTCAATACTCTCTCAACTATACATCTCAAATCATTGACTCCGGACCTCATGAAATCAAGGTTCAGCTTATTCTCGACGATACCGAGGCAGCCTCCGCCGTCAGGAATTTCGTCATAGAGATTCAACCTCCAGAAATCACATTGCTCCAACCACCTCAAGAGATCTTTCGTAGCTCCGATGATCCATCCACCCCGCTTGACGAAATTCAACCTACATCCATCGAATTGGAATTCGCAAAGACCTTCCCTGATGGTTTTCCGCGCGAACTCACACTAAGCCAGCTGCTCGTCGACGGCGTCGTTGTATATCAAAGCGAAGCGCCTCCTTACGAGCATCTGGTCTGGGATCTTCGACCCTTGCTCCAATCCGAGGAGCACACAATTCAGGTTTTCGTCGTAGATTCCTTCGGGCAGGATAGCGCGTCAGATATCCACAGAGTCCGACTGGAAGTTGAATTGCCCCCGCGCGGTCTCGTGGCGATTCGGCCTGCATTGGGCTCACTTCTCCTGGCCGTCGGAGTCTTGCTCATCGGCACCATCACGGCAGCTGTCCTGCTTACGTACGGCCGACGACCTCAAAAGACGGTTGAAGCCGAGTCCCAGGGGGCTTCGGTAACCGCGTATCGGAGAGCTTCATTGCGGCGCGATCTCCCTGATGAGCCCGCGGAGGCTTTCCTCCACCCACTGGGACCCTATACCACAACCGGCGAGAGCATCCCATTGATTGGGATGGACATTTTCATCGGAAGCGATCCCTCGCTCACTGCCGTGCCGTTGGAAGATCCCTCTGTCGACAGAATGCACGCCCGCCTCATCCGTCAAGTTGATGGCGGCTATTTACTCAGAGATCAAGGTTCCGTCGCCGGCACCTGGGTGAACTACGAAGAATTACCTAAAGAGGGGCTGCTCTTATCGGATGGTGATCGTATACACTTTGGGCGCGCTTTTTTCCAATTCGTCCGGCCAAATACCCCTCACCGTCGTATAATCCACGTTTGTAAACTTGAATCCAAGGGTGAAGCCCCATTGGAACCAGAGGAAAAGAACACTCGTGATCGCTGACCAACAATCCCACATAACCTATGCCGCCCGCACCGACATGGGGAAGAAAAGGCGCGTCAACGAAGATCGCTACATCGTGAGGGCTTACCGTGTTGAAGAGAACCGAACACCGGCACTATTGGCGATCGTCGCCGACGGAATCGGCGGTCACCAGGCAGGTGATATCGCCGCACAGTTGACCGTGGAAACGATCACCCAGGGGGTGGCGACTTTCCAGGGCGGTGATCCGCTCCCATGCCTCCAATCGGCGATTATCGAGGCTGGACGCGTGGTCTCGACAAATGCGGCCGAGTCTGAGAGACTCGCCGGGATGGGATCCACGGTGGCAGTTGCTCTCATCGTTGGACCGCGCCTTTATACTGTTACGGTTGGGGACAGCCGAATTTATCTGCTGCGGCAGGGCCGATTACGCCAGGTATCGATCGACCACACCTGGGTACAAGAGGCGATCGACTACGACATTATCTCGCCTGAAGAAGCAAAGGATCATCCGCAAGCCCACGTCATCAGACGGCACATCGGAGGCAAACAGCTTCCCGAGCCGGATATTCGCATGCCGTTGGAGGATGGCGAAAATGACAGCCGTGCGATCTCGAACCAAGGGATGCATCTGAAGCGAGGGGACCGCTTATTACTCTGCACCGACGGTCTCACCGATATGGTGACCGATCTGGAGATCTATCAAGCTCTTAAAGAGAAGCCCGTGGAAGAAGCAGCCGAATCCCTTCTGGATCTTGCTCTGGACCACGGCGGCCACGACAACATCACACTGATCATCCTCGCGGCACCAAAGGGCAGGCATCAAGAAAGGCCTCGCTCAAAATTCGGGTGCCTGCTTGCTGCCGCAGTCAGCAGTTTGATTCTGATCCTCATCACCGCTCTGGCGCTCGTCGCGGTCTGGTGGTTTGGATTCTGGCCGTGGTCTCCATAGAAAACCTTCGCCGCAGCTTATTTACTCACATCGAGCGATCTAAACCCTTCCCGAGCGTTCAACCCAGGCGACCCCAGAAAGTATGAGTCCGCCCCCGAGTAGACTCATAATTGTAACAATCTCACCAAGAAGGATAATAGCGATAACCAATGTGATCAGCGGCTCGAGGTATTTCAGCACCGCAATTATCGTCGCCTGAGTTCCTGAAAGCGCAAGGAAATACAGCGCATAAGCAAAACCTGTGCTTGCCAAACCCAGGAAGATCAACGCCCACCATACTTCAGGTTGGAACATGATCACTTCCGTCCAGTCTCCATTGATCAACAGTAAGCTGAGGCTGAAAAGCCAACCCCAGGTCATTGAGTACACTGTAACCTGAAGGGGTGAGCATCTTTCTGCGACAGCTTTTCCGGCGATGGAATACGCAGCCCATGCGAACGCCGAAGCCAAGAGCAACGCAGGACCGCCCCAATCCCCTTTACCAATCTCCAACCCCTCAGTCTTCATTGCGACAAGCAGCGCTCCCAATAGCACAAGACCAAACCCCGCTACCTGTCCAGGAGTAATTCGCTCTCGTAGAAAGAAACCTGCCAAGATCACCATAAATGCCGGGGCGAGAGCGGACAGCCATGATGCGGTGGTGGCATCGGTGCTGAGCATTCCCTCCGCCTGCAGCCACTGATGTCCGGCGACACCGATCACCCCAAGCAGAATCATAACGACGTGATCCCTCTGAGACAGTCCTCCGAGGGCACCACGCATCCAGGCGATCGGAACCAAGACACAGAGAGCCCGATTCCCAGGCGAATAACAATGAGCGTGATCGGTTGAGATTGTGTAAGGGCGATTTTAATGGCAACGAAGGATGCCCCCCAGAAGATCACCGCTAACAGACCTGCCAGGATCGCGAGGGTTCGTCTCTGCATTTGTGTCCCGTTCTCTCACGCAGGCTTATCGTTCGATTATCAGACGGACGATATGGCGGTCGACGCCTCCGAGGCGGTACTTATAACCTTCATCGCCGCGCAGGAAATCGACTTCCGTTCGGCCATAGTCAATCGCCCAACGAATTAGATGGGCCATCAAAACCCAGCCCGGGGAGAGTTCATAATGCGAGGGGTTAAAGCCGGAGTTGTAAACCCAGAGCTTATCCTCGTAATCGAAATTCAGGTAGCCAAATGCAGGTTCTCCTCCGACCTCGAGAAAAGCTAGTTGAAGCCAACCTCGCTCATGAACGGTCAGGGCAAGACGCCGGAAGAATTCAAGCATCTTATCCGTTAGGAACACTCGTTTCTCTGAGTCATTCTGCATAAGCTCGAGAAAAAGATCGATCTCGGGCTCAATCGGTGAATCTCTGTCGATAATCCGCCAACTGACGCGTGCCGGGTATTCTTCCGCCCGCCTGAGTTTGCGTTTGACTTCTTTGCGTTGTTTGCTGTTCAGCGCTTGGAGATATGCCTCCCAGCTACCCGCCAGTGCCACGAAAGGCACCGGCGAGATTCGCTCCTTTCCAACTCGCCACCCGCGTTTCTCCGCCAAGCGCTGCAGCGCTTGCACTGTTGCTGATTCTTCGGGCAGATTATAAAAGTCGAGAACCTCCCACCCTTCTGGGCCTTCAACATCTAATGACCCCAGTAGCGCGTCAACGAATTCCTCTGTGGCTGATTCTGAAACGATGAAATCCAAATAATCAGAAACTTCTGCGCTTCCTACGATAAGGATCGAAGGGCGACCCTTTCGATCTTTTGTAAAAAATAACGGGGCTATCCCTGCAATCTCTCCGCTATCCACCTTCCCCACACCGAGCCACAGCTCTCCATCATCCCACTCGCCGCCTCCCATCGTCGACCACCAGGCATCCAAATAACATGGCTGCTGGAATGGCGTATTCGAGCCCGAGCGACGAAGCAGCGCTTCCCAAATATCAGATAGCTCAGAGAAGGATTGGTCTGTGTGAAGGAACTCTATATTCATCATGGGAATATCTTTGCAGGACAGCTAGGATTGTACCAGCCGCGGCAATGTTCTTGCATCTATGATTGCATCGTTTAACCCGTTTCGGTACAATAATTGCCATGGCTCAAACGTTCGAAGCAGATATCGCTCTAATTCATATCGCCGGCGGCGCAGCTCGTCTGACTTCCCCCCCAGGAACGCTCGCGTTAACTGCACCGCGACGAACTGCTCGCGGGCGCGGAGATGATTTCCTCCTATTAAATCTCTCATTGCAGGCCTCCCTGCCTGTCTCGCCTGGTTACCTTGACCATCTTGTACGCATGGCTGCTGACGCGTATTACGGCACGCCAGGCTCTGTAACCTCTGCACTGCGCGAGGCAGCTGCGTTGGTAAACGATCAATTGGTAGATACTAATCAGGATGAGTCTGAACCTACTAATTATCAAGGCAACCTGATGAGCGCAGTCCTGCGCGGCAAAGATCTCTATATTGGTCAGTGCGGGGTAGGGCAGGTAGTCCTTGTACGCCCTGGCGCAGTCAATCGTCGAAGTTCGGGGGAAGCATCAGAACGGCCTCTCGGAATCAGCCTAGCACCTCACATCCGCTTCTATCACTTCGAATCACAGCCCAACGATCTCCTCATTCTGACGACTACCCCAAGCGATCTGTGGTCCGATGCAACCCTATCGGGCCTGGCAACACTCGATCTCGAGCAAGCGATAGACCGTCTCGTCGCTGCCAGCAACTACGACTTAACCGGTCTCTTGGCGCGCATCGTTCCGCCCGGCAGAGCCGGTCTCCATCCATCCTTCCAGCCAGCAACGCCTTCCGGGGAGATGTCACTGCAGGCGGAAAGATCGGCACAGGAACGATTCGGGACGGTCAAACGAGGCACACGCCGAGTCCAGCTGAGCAGCTATATTGCCCCTTTTACGCTTGGTTTGAAATCCATCACTACTCGAATTATGACATTCTTAACGCAGACTCTAAACCGTCTGGCCCCAGGTTTTTCTGAGCCTCTCCATCCCGACGCGTTATCCCGCCAAATGCTTGTCGGCACCGCCATCGCCATTCCGTTGATTATTGTGACCATCGCCTCGCTAGTCTATGTTGGAAAGGGCCGTAAGGAAGAATTCCAGTCATATATAAATCAAGCGCATACATCCGTAATGACAGCCCAAACCCTCCCGCTTGACGAGGCTTCACGCGGCGAGTGGGAGAACGCGGCCAAGATGCTCGGCATGGCAGAGAACTATGGCACAAACTCGGAATCAGAGACACTTAGTGAGCAGGTCCAATTGGCGCTTGACACCATCAATCTGGTGTCCAGGCTCGATTTCCGGCCACTCGTGAGCGGTGGCTTCGGCTCCGATGCCAAGATCACCGGGATAGCCGCCTCCGCTAATGATCTCTACGTGCTCGATGGCAAAAATGAAATCATTCGACATGCCTGGGGCACCCCCGAGCGAGGCTATGAGATCGATACGACTTTTGAATGCCTGGGTACTGCGACTGTCTCGCAGGAACTGGCGGCCCCTATTGACTTCGTTCTGCAGCCCGCACCCGGCGCCCTTGGTATGGAAGGCGTGGTGACGATAGATGAGAACGGAACATTGCTCTATTGCGCCCCCGACCGTCAGCCCGCTGTCGCACAGCTCACCGCGCCAGACATCGGTTGGGGCCGGATACAGGCGATAGACGTTTACGGGGACAGCCTTTATGTTCTCGATCCGGCGATGAATGCAGTGTGGATCTATGAGGCCGCAGGCGGTTTCTTCAGCGGCGTTCCTGAATTGTTTTTCGTTGAAGATGTGCGCGAGCTTAAAGGGGCCATAGATCTGGCCATGGCACATGACGAACTTGTTATCCTCTATGCGGATGGTCGGCTGGACCGCTGCCGTCGTTCCCTTTCCGGATCAGCAGATGAAGGCGGCAGGATACGTGTCGAATGTGATCCACAACCCTACTTCCAAGACGAACGGCCGGGAAAGGAGCCGACTGCGCAGATTCCAGGTGCAGTTCCCGTTGAGATGGACTATTCCCCTCCGCCAGAACCTTCCCTATACTTCCTCGACCTGCTCAGCAACAGTGTATTCCATTACAGTTTGCGTCTTGTTTATCAGGGACAATTCATACCCAAGGAGCCTTTTGAAGAGGAGATCTCTGCCATGTCCCTCGGACCTCCCAACGACCTATATCTAGCGGTCGGCTCTCAGGTATATCAGACACGACTTCATTAGGTCGACTTCTTTGACAAGCCCAACGCCAGAGACTAAAATCAAATTCACGGAAACGCATTGGAGGCGGTTTAGTGAGTCGTTGGCCTGGTAAGTATGTCATCGGTTTAACCGGAAATATCGCAACAGGCAAGAGCGTCGTACGCAAGATGCTCGAGCACCTTGGCGGCTATGGTATCGACGCCGACGCTCTCGCGCACCGCGCCATCGCAAAGGGCGCTCCCGGCTACCCCCTTGTTCTTAGAGCTTTCGGGGAATGGGCTCTCGACGAAGAGGGACAGATCGACCGCCAGAAATTAGCAAAGATTGCATTCTCCGATCCGATGGCCCTGGAAAGATTGGAAGTGATTGTTCATCCCCTCGTAGCACACGCGATCGACCTTCTTATCCGCCGGGCCAAGCAAAGCATCGTCGTTATAGAAGCGATCAAGCTTCTCGAATCCGATCTAGCAGCTGGCTGCGATACGATCTGGGTTGTTGATGCGCCGGCGGAACTGCAAATCGCACGCTTGATGCATAAACGCAAGATGCCGGAGGCGGCTGCAAGGCAGAGGATCGCGGCACAATCGCCTCAGGCGCTCAAGCTTCGCGCCGCCAAGACAATGATCCGCAATAATGGCTCTTTCGAAAATACCTGGGATCAGGTCCAGGATGCATGGGGAAAACTACCCAAACCCGAAGAACCCTTGCTGCCCGAGCCCCCCGTTGTAAAACCCGGCGACCTTATCGTCCGCCGCGGTCGACCACAAGATGCGGATGACATTGCTCGCTTCATCACTCATGTCACCCACGGTAAGAAACGCATGACGCGCCAGGATGTCATGGCCGCTTTCGGTGAGAAAGCATTCCTATTAATTATTCGTAAAGACGACATTGCCGGTATCGCCGGCTGGCAGGTCGAGAACCTGATCACGCGCATCGATGAGCTTTACTTCGTATCCGGCCTGGCCATTGATGAAGCCATCCCCGCATTAATGGATGAGGTTGAAACCGCCTCTATAGAACTTCAGAGTGAGGCCTCGCTGCTCTTCCTTCCTCCCTACCTCGCCCAACACGTCGGCGCCTGGCGGGCTGTCGGTTATCGACCGCAAACAGTTCAGGGCCTTGGCATCCGCGCCTGGCAGGAAGCAGCGCTCGAGTCGATGCCGCGCGGCGCCTCGTTGTGGTTCAAACAGCTTCGCGTGGATCGCGTCCTCAGGCCTCTCTAATCTCTGCGCCCTCCTCGTTGCAGTCCATTGAATATCTTGTTTTATAACCCTTCTCAAAACTACCCGGCGACCAATTGGATTTGCGTTTCTTTCTCCGCCCAGAGCTGAACCTCCGGGATCAGCACTTATCTAACCTCTCGCAGGTCTCGAACTTGCAGGAGGTTTAACTCAGGCATCTCAAGGTGATCTCAAATTCGGGTGCACACTTGGGTTCAACCCTACAACACCCTTAACGCGATTGGGGGCTCCCCGTATGTCGGTCCACCACATCTCACAAACCCCGACCTCCCCAGGTAATAAAAAAACGCCCACGGTTGTGGGCGCCTGTACTTTTCGTTTGGGAATCACCACCAGATGCGGAAGGAGTCGCTCGTCCTGGTGAGAACTGTTCCCGATGAAATGTAAATCTCCAAATTGACCTGCGCACCGGGCGTCTGCCCCTCAAATTCAATTTCAAGTTGGGTAACACCGGCCTCGTCGGTAGGTGGGAAAACGAGCGTGCGCGCTTCATCAGGGAAATTCGCAACAAGGGTCACCGCCGCAGATGAGACCGGCAGGAGATTCTGGTCACGGACAACAACATACACTCGCTGCGTATCTGAACTTCCAGTGATGGGCTTTGCCACAGAAGCATGAGGTTGGAGTTCCACTACCTCGTACATCAAGGCATTACTGGGGGCTTTTGGCCGCAGGAGGTCGTCGTTGTAATCCATCACCTCAAAGTGGACCCGCCCGAGAGGCGCCACCAAGACTTGCTGCGCTGGTGGATTTTCCGGATACCAATCCAGCCGGAATCCCTGGAAGTATTGAACAAGGCGATCGTTTTCTATGGTGAATTCTGATACAGGGTAGCCAAAAAGTTCCGGTCCGCCATGCTCATGGTAAAAATCCAGGAACATGAAGCAGATACTATGGCCTGTAAGCGAGTAGAACTCGCAGTCGGCGCTGGACTTGATAGAGAGTGGATCAGCGACATCCAATGCACGGTCACCGACGAACAAAATTCCCAATTCCTTCAGGCGCACCTGCATCTCATCAGAGGCTGGATCTGGGAAAAGCTCCATCCGGCCGTTCTGTGTGTATTGGATCACCAACCCAGTCCAGTAATCCACAAAAGCATCCGTGATGGGGAAGCCGAGAATGCCCAGACCGCCATGATTGTCGAAATACTCGACGAACTCGGCATCGAGTGTATGCCCGGTCTCAGAGTAATAGCGACCAGACAAGCTTTGGGCCATCACTGGGAGCCCAATGCCAAGCAGTAGTATTAAAACAATCCAATAGGGCAGGACGCGGCGAATCCTGATGGAGGAGCCCCTTTCTTGACTATACGAACCACCTACAAGCTTAGATACTTCTCTCTTTTAGCGCAACAGGACCAGGGTACTATCTACTCCAGGACACCGGAGCGCATACGTAAGTAGGAATCGTAGCGTTCCGGGTCGATCGCTCCATTTTCAAGAGCAACGGTCACGGCGCAGCCTGGTTCATGGGTGTGGGTGCAATCGCTGAATTCACACCCAGCTACCAGTGCTCTGATCTCCGGAAAATAGGCGTCGAGCTCTTCGGGCTCGATGTCCCAGAGGGCAAAAGCTTTCAGTCCGGGAGTGTCTGCCACATAGCCTCCCCCCTGAAGCTTCAAGAGCTCGGGGACGACCGTTGTATGCCGGCCTCTCCCGGTGGCTTGACTTATCTCGCTCGTGTGCAATCCTAATCCGGGTTGGATTTCATTAAGCAGGCTTGTCTTTCCTACGCCCGAAGGACCCGCCAGAACCGAGATCTTTCCTTCTAGCGCCTTGCGAACGGAGCGAATGCCCTTGCCGGTCTTGGCGGAGGTGTAAAGGACCGGGTAACCGAGTTTCGGATAAATACCGAAGGCATGCTTGGCGGTGCGGGGGACAACCAGGTCGGTTTTATTGGCACAGATCAGCGCCGGGATCTCTTCTCGCTCGGCAACGACAAGCAAGCGATCCAGCATTCGGAAGTTAGGGTCGGGGTCGGCGCATGAGAAGACGAAGACGGCTTGATCTGGATTTGCAACCAGAACTTGTTCGATCTCTGATCGACCGGGCGCTTTGCGGGAGAGCACACGGAGTCGCTCCTCCACGACTTCGATCGACGCCAAGCCATCCGGTTGTACGCGTATCTGAACACGGTCGCCGAGCGCTGCGGCATCGCTCTCCATCCGCTCCTTCATGAGCCGGCCGCGTAATTTCGAGGGGATGATCCCCTGCTCGGTTTCAACGCCGAAAATACCAGATTGGGCTTTAACAATCAGCCCGGGGAGAAGATCGGCTTCAGGCATTTATCATGGCGCCGGAGTTTCCTCTGCTTCTTCGTCCGGCTCCGGAGTCCTTTCAACCCAGATACGAGACTCCCAGGGATAGAGCGTGAGTGGTCGACCCTTGAAATACGTCTCAACGATTCGCCGAAAGACCGGTGCAGCCCAATCCGACCCCTCACCCTGATTCTCCAAGATAACCGCGATGGCGATATCGGGTTTGTCCTCTCTTCCCTCGTATGAATAACCTGTGAACCAGGCATGCGGATCGCCATCCGTAGAGGCTGTGCCCGTCTTCCCGGCGATATTGAGGTTGAGGCCAAGGAACTTACGGTAAGCGGTTGCTCCAGACTTCTCGACAACGTTTACCATCGCCTCCTGGATCGCAGCAATGTTTTCCGGGCTCACCGGAAGCTGCGCCATTGGATCCGGAACGAACTCGTGCAGCACATCACCCTCGGCATTCTCTATCGCCAACACCAGCTGCGGACGATAAAGTGTTCCCCCATTCCCTATCGCAGCAGCATAACGGGCGACCTGGAGAGGCGTCACCAGAAGAGCACTCTGACCGATCGCCAGCTGCACTGGATGCCGCGCCTCCCACTCCTCGCCGAGCGTTTCGGTGCTGTTCTCCGGGCTCGGAACTTGCCCCGCATCCTCCCCAATCTCGATACCGGTCAGCCCTCCCAATCCAAATGCTGCAGCCATATCCGAAATTGCGCTGGGGAGACCCTTGACATAGAGATCCAGACCGATGTGATAGAACCAGGGGTTACAAGACTTCTCCAGACCCCCCTGGAGTGTCAACTCACCCGCAGCAGGCAGTTCTTTCTCGACGCGCCAATCATAGCCAACCCACCCCGGCAACTCATGAAATTCCAGACCGCAGTTGTAGACCGTGCCGGGTTCGTAATACTCCGTCTCCAGCGCGGCGGCCATCGTAACGACTTTGAATACCGATCCTGGAGCGTAGAGTCCCTGTGTAGCGCGGTTGATATAGGGCTGATTGGCAGTGTTCAACATCTGATAACCGCCATTCGCTCCATTAGGGTTCTTGGAATCGAAAAGGTTTGGGTCGAATGCGGGTGAGGAGGCCATGGCAAGCACCGCACCCGTGTCGCGTTCCAAAACGACCACAGCGCCCTCGAAACCTTCAATCGATAGCTGCGCAATTTCTTGCAGATCACGGTCTAGCGTCGTATACACAGCATAGGGCAATCCGGGATCGCGGGAAGCCATCACTTGCATCACCTGACCATTGGGATCAATCAGGTAAAGCGTCCCCCCCGAAACGCCGCGCAGCTCATTTTCGAACGCCGCCTCGATCCCGATACGGCCGACGAACTCATCACCCTGATAACCTAGCGCCAGGCGGTCTTCGTATTCGGCCTCCTGAATCTGGCTCACAAAACCCACGGCATGTGGCGCAGCTCCCCCTGCAAATGGCGTAAGACCACCACCGTAATAGTAGCGAGTGCTGTACGTGCGTGCGCGAACGCCGCCCACCGATTCGAGCAGCCCGCCGACGGTGTTGTAATCCTCATAAGGTGCAACGCCTAGCGGGGTAAACCAATCTGTGTCGCGGTTGGCGTCGTAGCGCTCGAGGATCGGATCTGCGGTAGCCAACACAAAAAGCCGCCTTAAAGTTGAGAGCATGGTCTCCTCGGCATCTTCATCGCCGATCTCATTCGGGACGATCCACAATGCGGCGCCGTTGTCCTGACCCGCGCCCGCCTCTGTAGCGAATGCCTGGTTGTTCTTATCATAGATATTCGCGCGCGTAGGCGTGATAGCGCTGAGACTCAAACCGTTGCCCCCCTCGAGTTCGGGCAAAATCATGGCGTCGGTCCAGGCTACCTGCCAGTCCTCGCCGGCGGAGCGCGTCAAGTCCATGCGCGTCTCATGGCTGATCTCACCTACAGCCGCGCTTGTTAGAACGATGCGATAACGCACTTCAGCACGCTGTGGGCTGTTTACAAGGGCGGATACGATTTGAAAATCAACATCCACAAACGCCCCGCCCCGCATGATCTCTTGAACGCGTTTCGTAAAATCCTCCTCGCTCAATCCATCCTGGGTAAGGGGGCTGAGGAGGGCGTACATCCCCGAATAATCGCCCGCTTTCCAAGTATCCAGGAAGTGCTGCGCGGCTGCATCTGGATCCGGCGCGGACTCAGTGGTCTGTATAGGATCTGGAAGCGCAGGTGTCCCGTTCGACTCCGGGTCGGTGGGGCGAAAGAGCCCACAGCTGCTGATGAGCATCGCTAAAATAAGAAGCAGGATCGGGATTCGTCTCACAATTTACCTCTCAGGATCTCCTGGTAGACGCTACAATCATACCCTGTATATGCCTTACAGCGAGTGGGGAGATCAGCCGTCAGATCGTGCCCCAGACGCCCCAAAGCGCGCTGCAGGTGGCACAAAGGGAGCCCCATCACATTGGCGAAGCATCCCTGCATCTGGCTTAGTTCCACTGGATTGAATTCGCGATCCTGTATCCCATATGCACCGGCTTTATCAAGCGGAGAACCGCCGGCGATATAGGCCTGAAGCGCACCCTTGTCATATGCCCGCATGGGAACGACAGTTTTGCACGTCTCAACCATTTCCTCCCCGCTGGCTGGTTTGAGAAACACCAGTGCGGTGATGACCTCATGCTCTCGACCCCGAAGTATTAGAAGCATCCGTTCAGCATCAATTGCATCCAGCGGTTTGCCTAAAATTGTGCCGCCGTCTACCACGACCGTGTCGGCTGCGAGGACTAGCTCGCAGGCGGGACACTCGTCCGCGGCTGCCCGAGCTTTCGCTCGCGCAAGACGGATCGCCAGCGCCTCCGCCCGCTCATCGATCTGAACTATCTCGTCGACCGAAACCGGGCAAATCTCCACATCCCAGTCGGTCAATTCAATTAGCTCACGGCGGCGAGGTGAAGCTGAGGCCAAGAGCAGCATACAAGTCATATTTTTCGGATCCACTACCTTTTGCAATCCTTGATCACTTCTTTGGCCATCCTGACTAGAGGTGATAGTTCCAACCTTATTCATTTCAACACATGTGCGCAACCAGTACAAGCAAGGCAAGTCCGGCATTCCGCGAATTCTAACATACCCGGCGAAGGCGAATAAACCACATCGACACATCGATGTTCTCAGCCCTGCACAAGCCGATGGTACAATGACCCAATGGACTTGTTTGACCACGCAATGAAGGATCGCATAGCCCGCGAAGCCCCGCTCGCCGCACGTATGCGGCCGCGCACATTGGATGAATTCGAGGGTCAGGAAGAGATAGTCGGAGAAGACTGCCTTCTTCGACGTGCTATCCAGGCAGATCGTCTGTTCTCTTCCATCCTCCTCTGGGGACCTCCCGGTACCGGAAAAACCACTCTGGCGATGATCATCGCCAACACCACAGAATCCCATTTTGTCACGATCTCGGCGGTTCTGGCCGGGAAAGCAGATCTCCGACGCATCATCAAGGCGACAGAGGAGCGGCGCAAATTATACGGCAAGCGAACGATCCTCTTCGTGGATGAAGTCCATCGCTGGAATAAAGCTCAGCAGGATGCGCTTCTACCTCACGTCGAGAACGGGACCATCACCCTCATCGGTGCGACGACTGAAAACCCATACTTCACAGTGATCGGGGCTCTGGTTTCGCGCTCACGGATTTTCCAACTGCGCCCGCTTGCTGAGGAGGACGTGAACCGGGTTATCCAACGTGCCCTCACCGACCTCGAGCGTGGGTTCGGCAGCAAACAGATCCTGCTCGACCAGGATGCTCTGGATCACTTGATCCGCGTGTCTGGTGGGGACGCACGTAATGCGCTCAACGCACTCGAATTAGCCGTGGAATCCTCACCCCCTGATAAGAGCGACGTGATACACGTCACGCTAGAAGTTGCCCAAGAATCCATCCAGCGCCGTGCTGTCTTATACGACAAGGACGGCGATGCGCATTACGACACCGTCTCGGCTTTCATAAAATCTGTGCGCGGTTCCGATCCAGACGCTGCGCTCTATTGGTTGGCGAAAATGCTCTACGCCGGCGAGGACCCGCGTTTCATCCTGCGCCGTCTGTTGATCCTGGCTTCTGAGGATATCGGCCTGGCTGACCCAATGGGCCTTGTCGTCACCTCCGCCGCAGTCCAGGCCTTTGAATTCGTTGGGTTGCCAGAGGGTGTATACGCTCTTGTGGAGGCAACGCTTTACCTGTCAACTGCCGCAAAATCGAATACCACTAGCGCCTATTTCAAAGCCTACAAATATCTGGAGGAAAAAGGGGTAGTCGAAGTCCCACAGCACCTGAAAGATGCCAGCCGCGACAGGAAAGCTCTCGGGCACGGGAAGGGATATCGGTATCCACACACTCATTCCGGGCACCACATCGGGCAGGGTTATCTGCCTGACTCACTCCTCGGGACCTATTTTTACCAGCCCTCCGAACAAGGTTACGAGACGCAGGTCTCAGAACGACTGGATCGATGGCGCGCGGCTCAGCGAAAGGCATTAGATATTGATGACACGCTCGAGCCATCCGATCTCGCCGATCAAGAGATCGATGCAATCAAGAAAAAACATGCGCTGCGCAGAAGCAAACCATCCTAGCGGAGAATTAATGACCTCCTTCTATCTCATCCGTCACGGACACAATGATTACCTGGGGAAACGTAAACTTGCTGGGCGGATGCCGAACGTCCATTTGAGTTCAGAGGGCAACCGTCAGGCTGAGGCTCTCGGTCGGATTCTCTCTTCAGTCAAGTTCGAAGCGATCTATTCCAGCCCGCTGGAACGAGCTACCGAAACCGCTGAACCATTGGCTCGCGACCAGGGTCTTGATATTCTCATCCGCGAGGGCCTCCTCGAAATCGGATACGGCTCCTGGCAAGGGCAATCTCTCAAAGCTTTACGGCGTCGAAAACTCTGGCCGATCATCCAGAATACGCCCTCGTTAGCCAGGTTCCCGGAGGGCGAGTCTTTCCCGGAAGCTCAAGCGCGCGTCGTAGCTGAGCTCGAAGCGCTTCGCGATTTACATCGCAGCGAGAAGGCGAACATCGCCTGTGTGTTCCACTCAGATCCAATCAAACTCGCCATCGCTCATTATCTCGGTATGCCGTTGGACCTCTTCCAGCGCATCACGATCTCCCCTGCTTCAATAAGCGTATTGGCGGTAAGCGACATCAATATCCACATTATGGGTCTTAACGATACGCGCGCGACGTACAGCACGCTGGAGGTTTGATATACTCAAGTCGGTAGAGAGAGGATAAGCCTAACCGTTCATCAACTTAGTGTGGGACCTTAGATGGCAGGCATGCAGTACGAACTCAAACCCGTTGATCGGATCACAACCGGGGCTATTGGCGGCCCCGGGAAACGCGTTTTCTATCTACAAGGACGCGCCGGGGATCAACTGGTCACACTGCTTATCGAAAAACAGCAGATTCAATCGCTCGCTATTGGCCTTGATGAATTCCTGAGTGAGCTGCACGAGCGTCTCCCAGATCTACCTGAATCTTCACGAGATTACATCGAAGGTGAGATGGCGCTCGAGGAGCCTATCGATCCCGCCTTCCGCGTGGGTCACATCGCGCTGGGCTATGACGAGGAAAGCGACATGCTCATCCTTGTTGCTCGTGAGATCCAACCTCTCAATGAAGACCCTGAGCTGGCTTCTGCCGCTCGTTTCTGGTGCAGCCGCTCACAATTTCGCCGGATGTGCAGCTGGGGCTTGGATTTGTCCGCTCGCGGCAGACCTTTATGCGGCAACTGTGGTGAGCCTATCGACCCGCAAGGTCATTTCTGCCCCAAGAAAAACGGCCATAAACGCTGACGTTCAAACGCCATCCGGGCTCGCTGTCGCTTCCCAAAACCTCCTTTATAGATTGCGCATCTATATCTAAACACACAGATGAACATTTTCGAGATTGACAACCTTGAAGCGATTACCCACCTCCTCAATACCGGTGAAATTGGAGTTGTGGCTCAGGTGGCCTGGGGATCAAATTTCACTTTTCTCGTCCAGATCGAAGGAGATCATGGCAAAATCCCGGCGATATATAAACCAGCACGCGGCGAACAGCCGCTCTGGGATTTCCCCCATGGTTCTCTAGCCGACAGAGAAGTGGCAGCCTACCTCGTGAGCCAGGTTTTGGGCTGGGAACTCGTCCCGCCGACTGTGCTGCGCGAGGACGCACCCGCTGGCCCAGGTTCACTCCAACTCTACATCGATGTCGATCCCAATCGTCATTACTTCACATTCAGCCAGGAGGAGAAGGGGCGATTGCACTCCACGGTGCTTTTCGACATCATCATCAACAACGCCGATCGCAAATCTGGTCATATTCTCCTTGGCGAGGATGATCACCTCTGGTTGATCGACCACGGTTTATGCTTCCATGATGAAGAGAAACTCCGTACGGTGATCTGGGATTTCGCCGGAGAGTCCATTCCAGATAAGCTGCTCGAGCACGTGGATCTGTTGAGGGATCAACTGGACTCAGAAAACGATGTTCACGATGATCTTTCGCTCTTGCTTTCCAGGTCTGAGTTTATCAACTTTCGAGAACGCATTGACCGAATCTTACGATCGCCCGTCTTCCCTTCGCCCGGTGTAGGCCGCCCCTACCCTTGGCCGTTGGTATAATCCAACCCTGGTAATTCTGGAGTAATTCTCTTGAAGGATACCTACAAATTCACTCTCCTAGGTTTCGGAAACGTTGGCCAGGCATTCGCGCGGCTGCTGCTGGTGAAAGGCGAAGAACTTCTAACCCAGCAGGATTTAAACTGGCAAGTTGTTGGAATCATGACCGGTCGCCACGGAGCAGCGATTAACTCAACGGGGATAGACCTTGAGCGTGCGCTGGCGATGATCGAAGCGGGTGGATCACTCGACCCACTAACCGCTGGGCCGACACCACAAAATGGCTCCGAATTCATTCGGGCATGCAATGCGGACGTTCTCTTTGAGAACACCCCCGTCAGCTACGACGACGGTCAACCGGCGATTGAACACATCTCCACTGCGCTTTCTGCCGGCATGCACGCCATAACGGCGAATAAAGGTCCGGTCGTCCACGCCTACCGCGAACTTACAAAATTAGCGCAGGCACATAAGCGGAAATTCTTCTTCGAATCTGCGGTTATGGATGGAGCGCCAGTGTTTTCACTCTGGCGCGAAACGCTTCCTGCAGCAGATCTCCAATCCTTCCGTGGGATCCTGAACTCAACAACCAATCTCATCCTAACCTTAATGGAGCAGGGAAAGACCTTCGAAGACGCCGTCGCTTACACCCAGTCAATCGGGATCGCCGAGACCGATCCCTCCGGCGATATCGAGGGCTGGGACGCGGCAATTAAGGTTTCGGCCCTCGTCACCGTGCTCATGGGCACAAATCTGAAACCGTCTGGCGTTGTGCGTAAAGGGATTGAGTCACTCTGCAGCGAAGACATACAATCTGCTTCAGCAGAGGGGAAACGCTGGAAACTCATCTGCAAGGCCGAAAGAACAGACAAAGGGATAGCGACATCTGTACACCCCGAACTGCTCGATCCCAGCGATCCGCTCTACAATGTGATGGGGACCTCATCCGCCGTAACCTTTCACAGCGACACCCTCGGTCCGCTTACGATCACCGAGTCCGATCCAGGACCGCACACAACAGCCTATGGTCTTCTCGCTGACTTTATTAATAGTGTGAGACTAACCCACGATTAACGTGCCCGCAAAACCAACGCAATCCCAGTTTGATTCTTCCGGTAGCAGGTTGATATCTGATACACTTGAATCTAGATTACACACCTTTGCTCCCAAGAATGACACATGGATCACAGCCCCTTTCTAGCCCTCCTTCTTATTACGGTGCTCGCCCTGGTTGTCCCAATTCTCTCAGCTCGCCTGCGCCGTTTTTACATCCCCATCGTTGTCGGCGAGATCGTCGCGGGCATCATCATTGGTCAAAGTGGTCTAAATCTTGTTGAACCTTCACAGACGCTCAGATTTCTGGCGGAGTTTGGTTTCGCATATCTGATGTTCCTCTCCGGATTGGAAGTGGATTTCGAACTTCTCCTATCTGGTGGTCCATACTCAAGCGGCAAATCTTTCTGGAAGCGTCCCCTGACGCTCGCCGTACTACTCTTGCTGGGCACCCTCATCTTGGCTTTCTTTTTCTCATGGCTGCTGTCTTTGTCAGGTCTCATTGAAAGTCCGATCCTCATCGGTTTGATCCTGAGTACGACTTCCCTGGGCATTGTAGTGCCCGTCCTTAAGGAGCGGGATCTTCTCGATCTAAAATATGGCCAATACATCCTTGTCGCTGCATCCGTTGCAGATTTCGTCACTCTGCTTTTGCTGACAATCGTCATCGCCATTCGCAGTCAAGGATTGACGCTGGATCTCCTGCTGATACCTGCCCTATTAACCATCTTTGCCGTTGCTGTTCGCGGAATGCGGCGAATCTCTGAGCTGGGCTTTCTGCAAACCTTCCTCGATGAGCTTTCGAGCGCCACAGCGCAAATCCGAGTGCGCGGCGCATTCGCGCTCATGGTTGCCTGGGTTGTGCTGGCTGAAGCGTTGGGCGTGGAGCTCATCCTGGGTGCTTTTCTGGCTGGTGTCATTGCTGGTTTACTCGATGATCAGGAAGGCGAGAACGCGCGTGCAAAGCTCGATGCTATCGGCTATGGATTCTTCATCCCAATTTTCTTCATAATGGTCGGCGTTGAGTTGAACCTTCGAGCCATCATAGAATCCCCTCAAGCTCTCCTGCTGATCCCATTGTTTGTTGCCATAGCATATTTAGTTAAGGTCATCCCGGCGCTTCTGCTGCGCTTACAATTTAACTGGCGAGAAACCTTCGCAAGTGGTTTTCTGCTGTCCGCTCGTCTCTCTCTCATCATCGCCGCCGCGTCTATTGCTTTACGTCTAGGTTTGATCACAGAAGCTCTTGATGCTGCGATCATTCTTCTCGCTATTGTTTCCTGCACGCTATCACCAATACTCTTCAACCGCATTCTTCCCGCCGGTGAGGAAAAGCGCCGCCGCGGTATCATCCTCATAGGCCAAGATCAACTGACTGAGTTCCTCGTTGAACGGCTGCTCGCCCTCAACGAGACCGTTGCCATTATCTGCCCGGACGATAGCCGCAAAGCTGCGTTCCAACGATTGGATGTTGATTTTTTCGAGGGTTGTGCAGACCTGCCCGCAACTCTCGCGAAAGCTGGCGCCGCCGATGCCCGCGTTCTCATCGATCTGACGATGAGCTCGGAGGAGACGTTAAATGTCTGCACCATAGCACGGCAGATGTACCATATCCCTCTCGTCATCTCCAGGATCAGCGATGTAGAGCTGATACCTCGGCTTCAGCGCTTGGGTGTGAAAGTCGTTCAACCCACGCTCGCCACTGTAATGGCCATAGAAGGTGCTCTTCACTACCCGATGATTTTCGACCTTCTGATGGACCGTGGAGATAGCGAGATCGAGGTTGTAGAAGTGCGGATTGGCAATCCATCCATCACTGACGTGCCACTCCGGAAAATTCGGCTGCCCGGCGATGCACTCATCGTAAGCATGTCGCGCGATGGCACCGTGATGGTTCCCCAAGGGGACTTAACCTTCAAGTTGGGTGATCGCGTTGGTCTCATCGGCAGCTCCAGATCAGTAGAACGAGCTGCAGCGATGTTGAGACGTTGAGATCTTCCCAACTACGAAATTAATATTCCTGCCTTGACGTACACTTAATTCAGGTTTAAGATGGCCCCATCTTATGAAAGGAGGGCGCACCCTATTATGATGATGCTTATGGTGAAAATTGTAGCGGCGGTTCGAAGCCACACAGTTATCGGTTCTGGTTTCGTCTTACCTACGCGGAGTGCGCCTATCGAGAGATAGATCCTGACGATTCTGTCCTAATGACAGCCGCGGGCGCACTACAGCGCCCGCGGTTTTTTTGTTTCACCAAGACGTCTCAGCCGCATAGAGAGCAGTCAATCCGGGTGTGCAAATGATGAAGAATTCGTCAATCGAATAGTTGATGCGGCTGTGATCAATAATACGGAACTCCAATTGCCATTAATTGGGCTTCACCGCAGTAAGAAGCTGCGGATCGGTTTGAGGTGTGAGATGAAAGAGAAATTAAATCCTGATCTGAAGAACCTGGCCTATGCACCCAAAATACCAGGGTTAACTTTCCGGGGCTATTCAGATCCGCGGGAGAATGAACGGATCGCCACCATCATCCAGCGCTGCTGGGAGGCGGATGGCGTGGATGAAGTCATCACTTCCGACGACATTGCGCGCAGATTCAATCACATGCAGAACTTCGATCCAACTCAGGATGTTCTACTCGCGGAGATTTGCGGGGATTTGGTAGGCTACGTCCGAATGAACTGGCTCCATGAGTCAAACGGCGATGTCATCTTTCGGCACGATGGCTGCGTCCTCCCCGAGTGGAGGCGAAAGGGGATTGGGTCAACCTTGCTGCGTTTCACTAAGGACCATTTGAAAGGTCTGGCCATACACGCCCCGAAAGACGGCTTACGTTTTTTCCAAGTTAATCTGGCGGATACTGAGAGTGAGAAGCAGGCTCTGCTGAAAAGTGCAGGATACCAACCTGTCCGCTTTTTCTTTGAGATGGTACGTCCGCTTGATGCTGATATCCCTGAAATAGCATTGCCTGAGGGTCTCGAAATTCGTCCTGCTACTCCGGATCTATACCGGACTATCTTCGATGCTTCCGAAGAAGCTTTTCAAGACCATTGGGGGCATGTCCCAGCGACGGACTCTGAATACCAAGGGTGGGTTAAAAGCCCCTACTTTCAACCCGCGCGCTGGAAAGTCGCCTGGGACAACGGGCAGGTCGCCGGCATGGTCTTGAACTTCATCAATGACGAGGAAAATGAACGCTTCAGCCGCAAACGAGGTCATACGGAAGATATCAGCGTTCGTCGGCCTTGGCGCAGACGCGGTCTGGCCCGGTCGCTATTGGCTCAAAGTATGCAGATGCTAAAAGATGAGGGCATGGAGGAAGCTTCTTTAGGAGTAGATACCGATAATCCAAGTGGCGCACTGGGCTTATATGAAAATCTTGGATTTCAAAATATCAAGCTATGGATGGCCTATCGTAAGCCGATGGTATAAACGAAGTGTGAATATCGAGAGGCACGCAATCGAGATATTTTCTATGGAGAAGATGATGACTGAACAGACTTTCAACAAACTTGCTAACGCTGGTTACACGATCCGCCCGGCAAGTTTGGATGACATCGAGGGTTCAGTGGAGATGTTTAACCTGTGCTCAAAGGCGATGATCGGTGCTCCCGAGTTTACAGAGGAACGCTACACGAAGGAATGGCAGATGCCGGGATTCGATCTTCAACACGACACCAGACTTGTGATTACCTCGGCAGGACAAATCGTCGGCTGCATCGAGGTGTGGGATGTAGAGAAACCGCCCATCCACCCCTGGATTTGGGGTCGCGTCCATCCACAGTGGGAAGGCAAGGGCATTAGCACAGCGATGATGGAATGGGCATTGGAACGCGCCCGCGAGGCAATACCCCGCGTTCCCAAGGGCGCTCGCGTCTCGGCGCGCTCTGGAACCGTAAACACGTACACTCCGGCGAAGGAACTACTGCAGAGTATGGGCATGAAAGGCATCCGCTATGGATGGAACATGTTGCTCGAATTTGACGCAGCGCCCCCAGCACCTGTATGGCCGGAGGGTATCTCAATCCGGAATATACAGCACCCGGAGGATACCGAAGCCGCCTACCGGGCCGAAGACGAGGCCTTCGAGGACCATTGGGGATATGTGGAAACCCCCTTTGAAGAGGGATTCAAACAATGGAAACACTACGTTTTTGAAATCCGGAAGCCCGACCCTACTTTATGGTTCCTGGCCATGGACGGGGATGAAATTGCCGGCATGGTTGCGTGTCGAGCGGAGTCAGATGACGACCCGGACAAGGGTTGGGTGAGTGTCCTTGGTGTCCGGCGTCCATGGCGACGCCGAGGCTTGGGGTTAGCCCTGTTAAGGCAAGTTTTCGGCGAATTTTATCGCCGCGGGAAACCCCGCGTTGGTTTAGGCGTCGACTCAAACAATCTCGCCGGCGCGACGAAACTGTATGAGAAAGCGGGCATGCATGTACAGCGAGAGTATGTCACCTACGAGATTGAACTGCGTACTGGAGAGGAACTCCAGAAGGAGTGAGGATCCATCAGCATGCAATCCAACATGACCTGGCAAGTGCTATCCCTCGTCGCATATCTACTATAATGTACGGCAACTATCTTGGGGTATAGATAGGGCAAGCTTCTTGCCCTTGCTGAATGGGAGCAGGAATAGCATGGACAAACCCGACCCCTTCAAGGCCATCCTCTGGGATATTGGAGGCGTCATTCTTCGTACTGAAGACTGGGAGCCGCGGCATCGTCTGGACCGGATGCTGGATCTGCCCAATGGGAAAATATACGAACTCGTCTTCGAGAGCGAGATGAGTCGCAAAGCCACCGTAGGCGAAGCCACTAATGACGATCTCTGGATGTGGGTGGGTGCGCAACTCAAACTTTCGAGTGATGAATTAACACTCGTGAGGGATGAGTTCTGGTCAGGCGATCAGATTGACATGGAATTGATCCGTTTTATCCGCGCCCGCGCAAACGGAACCAAAATGGGTCTATTATCGAATGGATGGTCTTCCACTCGACGCTTCCTTGAAGAACGCTGGCATATCGCGGATATCTTCGACGAAATAATCGTTTCAGCCGAAGTTGGGTTAGCAAAACCCGACCGGCGAATCTATCAATTAGCCCTCGATCGGTTGGATGTCGAAGCGGAACAAACGATCTTCATCGACGACTTTATTGTAAATATCCAGGGAGCTCGTGAACTGGGGATCCATGGAATCCACTTTCAAGACCCTAAGACCATCTTGGGAGAACTGAAAAATCTTCTCAACATCACAGCCTAAGCTCTCCATCGACTTGAGAGGCCACATCTTGGATTACCTGGCAGAACCTGTAAATCACCGTTATCGATTATTAATGTTCAAAATCTCTGAGAACCTCAATTTGCTATCCTTTCCACTTCGTGGCAGAATTGGGAAGTCTTATAAGTATTATTTGAAACATGTGTGTGTTGAGTAAGGTCTCACACAATAAAACCTCCGCAACCTGTTTCAAAGGGGGACACGAAGCTTCCATATGAATAAATCAATGCAACCGCTGATCTCTCGCAAAATGATCCTCTTTCTCATTGGACTCACTTTCGCTGAGGCGACGCGGGCGATGACCGCAGTACAGATTCCGGTCTTCTTGCGCGAAATCGGAGCAAGCGTCAGTCAGGTCGGGCTTTTTTTCACCCTGACGATGATTGTGCCTCTAGTGCTCGGGGTTTTCGGAGGTTGGTTATCTGATTCAATCGGTCGATTACGGGCGATCTTATTCGGAAGTTTTGCGGGGATCCTCGGATACCTCCCGTTTGCTTTCGCACAGCGCTGGGAAGTGACTCTCATCGGTCCCCTCATCCTGGCGGTGGCAACCGCATTGATCCAACCATCCTTCCGGGCCTATATCGCCGACACTTGCTCCACGGAGACGCGCGGCCGAGTTTTCGGACTCAGTAAATCATTTATCACCGCGGCCTGGATCATCACCCCACCCCTGGGCGGCTTCCTGGCAATGAACTACGGGACTCGCACAATGTTTCTCACCGCGGTTATCCTCTATGGCATCGCCGCCGTAATTTTTATGTTCCTTTTACGGTCAAAGGAATCGAAGACCACAGCACCTGCGGAAAAACCCAGCCTTAAGTCGCTCAGGGAATCCTTCATGCATATCTTCCCGATTGTCTTGATTGGGGGGTTGTTAACCTGGATCATAATTTCGGAGGGCATTCGTGTCTTCGCGTCGTATCTATCTTTCAACCTCCTGCCGGTTTACCTGAACGATATTGGCCTAATTAACAAGCAGGGAATTGGCTTAATTGATGGTCTGCATGGCATCGCTTGGGTTCTAGCTGCCCCAGTCGGTGGGTGGCTCTCCGATAAATCGAGCGAGCGAAACAGTTTCATGCTTGGTGCGGCGATCTTCCTCTCCTCGTTCCTAGTTTTCATCCTCGCCGAAGGCTTCGAAGTCTTTGCTCTCTCATGGATCATCATGGGGATCGGCGGCGCACTTCTAGACCCGGCCGTTAATGCGCTCATTGCTCGTGGAGCACCCGCACATCTTCGCGGCATTGCCTATGCTTTGGTACCCGCACTCATTGGCCTGGTTGCACTTCCTGCACCCTGGATTGGTGGCCAAATCTGGGAAGCCACCAACCCCAAGATACCGTTCCTCGCCACTGCACTCCTCGGTTCCCTTGCTCTCATCCCGGCCTGGTTCAAGTTACGTGTGCCCTCCGATGAAGGTATTACCCCAGCGGAACCCACATTGTAGAAATTCTTGATTTCCAGATCTCCAGCCTGACGAATGAAATCCCAAAGATCTTGAGGTTTTGATAGCCGCGAATTAATGTAGCTCCCGCATGGGAGCATCTCATTCACAATGTCTTTGCTTGTTCCTTGAAAGCATGATTAAAGGGGTGAGCCCCCTGCCATTCAGCGGGCGGCCGACATTGCCGCGTTCGCCGGTTGGTCCCAACTTCTTCGCCGCAGCGAAAGGGCGTTCCTCCAGTCGGTCGGCGCATTCATCATGATCACCGCAACAAGCTGGGGATCAGTCAGATTGGCCGGAGGGTGCTACGGCTTACTGGGACGTGCAGCCCATTGGTGGCCTGGGGCTCATTACACCTCCACTTTAGCCACCTCGCGCCTGAGAGTCAATCAGCGATACGCTTAAAAATTCCGACGCTCACCTGCCTCATAAAACATCACGGCTAGTTTGGGCTATAATCTCGATCATTTCGTGATCGCACTTGTGAAGAACGGATGGCGCGGCGCGGATCTGGAAGTTGCCATGAGGGCACAACCACAGCTTACAGTCTTACAGGAAGGTCGTCACAACTATGGGTGATCCACGTGCATCAGTATCGAAAATGACCACTTGGGGTTGTTAATCATAAGGCGATGGTTTTTAATTTCGGCTGAGCACCACTCGATCGTTAGACTCTCCGCTAGCGACATGCATTAAATTGAGAGTACGTTGAACCCGAGAAACTACGATTCGCGCTTGCATTAGCGAACAACCAAGAGAAAACATCCATGAGCCGTCGTGTGAAACTAATCTTCAATCCCCGTGCTGACCGGAGCCGGTCCTCGGACCTCGAAAAATCTGTGCAGCACATCATCGATAAATACGATGGTGCAGAATGGTCCACAACCGAATACCACACCCACGCAATCGAACTCGCTGAGCAGGCTGCGAAAGATGGCTTCGATATTATCGTCGCAATTGGCGGCGATGGCACCGTCCATGAAGTGGTCAACGGTTTGATGCGAGTCTCTGAAGATCAGAGACCTCTACTCGGTTCAGTGCCAACCGGCTCAGGGAATGATTTCTCCTCAAATGTCGGAGTCGCGGAGGAAATTGAGACCGCACTCGAGCGGGTCTTCAACGGGGAGATAAAGACCATCGACATAGGCTTGGTCACAGATGGTTCTGGTCGATCAGAGTACTGGAACAATACAATCGGTATCGGCTTTGACGCCGCTGTTACGGTGTATTCCTATCAAATCACCCGGTTGCAGGGATTCGCGATGTATCTCTGGGCGGTGATTAAAACGATCTTTCTCCACCACCACGCGCCCAGAATGAAGATCATAACGGACCAGGAAGAGATCGATGAGAATGTCCTCATGTTCGTCGCCGGCAATGGACCCAGGGAAGGGGGCGGCTTCTATGTCGCCCCGGATGCTGTCTTCGACGATGGTCTTTTTCACTACGCGATGATTGAGAATGTGTCCCGCCCGATGATGTTCCGCTTAATCCCGGAAGTGATGAATGGCACCCACGGTCGGTTCAAGCAGGTTCGAATGGGTCACTTCAGCGAACTGCAATTAACATCTACGGCTCCTGTAACAATTCACCTGGATGGCGAGGTCTTCGCCGGGTTCGATTCCACTGTAACTGAAATTCAGATCAAGGTCCTTCCGAACGCGTTACGCGTTATCATCTAGAGTGGATAACCATCTCTAATAAACAAAAGAATCGTCGATTCCACCCCACATGAGATCCTTACTCCATACACTCGAAGACCAGGACACAGGCTACGTCCGGATTCTCTGTGAACTGTGGGGATTCGACTTACCCCAGGGTTCACATCGATCCGTCGTCGAAGATATAACGCTCTCCATACTCAACCGCAACACGCTAGACGAACTGCTCGACAGCTTACCCGATGCAGCCAAACAAACACTTGAAGGGATAGCCCAGGCTGGCGGTAGGATGGCATTCCCTGACCTGATCCGGGACCGTGGAGAATTACGGGAAATGGGAAGTGGAAAACGCGATCGCGAACAGCCCTGGCGCAACCCGGCTTCTCCGGTTGAGGTGCTTTGGTATCGCGGCCTGATAGGACGAGCATTTGCTGACACACCCAAAGGTCCACAGGAATTCGCCTATATCCCAACAGATCTGCTGCAGATGCTGAGAGAATCACTTCCTGATTACAACACCCCTTCTCTTTCGCCTCTGACAGAAGACCCAAGACGTGTCTATTTGACAACCTCGGCTGCAGTTGACGATGCCACAACTCTTCTGGCTGCCATGCGCCGCACTCCCTTCCCCTCCTTCGATCTCTCACGGAAGCAAGGCCTTTCCCTAGAGCGATTTCTTCTAATTCCACGGTTGCATAATCTTCTGCTCACAATCCTGCAGGAGAGTTTAATAATCGAGGGCCCGCCATGGACGCCAAATCCTGAGACAACCCGCGCTTTCATAGGCGCCTCCCGCTCGCGAGCAATACGCGACCTGCTTCTGACCTGGAAAGATTCTGTTATCTGGAATGACCTGGCTGTGCTCCCTCACATCGTATGTAACACTGATGTCTGGCCTAATGACGCCAGGCTCTCACGTCAAGGGGTTCTAGATCTCCTTCAGCCTTTAAAACCGGGGGGTTGGTGGGATCTTAATGATTTCGTGGAGCAGATTCGACAAACCTACCCGGCCTTTCAACGGCCCGGTGGTGATTTTGATTCCTGGTATCTTCAAAATCAAAGTGGGATTTTCCTCCATGGCATCGAGAACTGGAATATGGTCGATGGCGCCCTTATCCGCTACATTATCACCGGTCCTCTTCACTGGCTTGGAGCCGTCGATCTCGGACAAGATGCTCCACCGGCTTCGAAACCCTCCTTTCGCCTCACGTCAGTATCGGCGCTGCTGTTTGATCCGAAAGCACCTGTCCACGTTGAAGAACCGGATAAGGCGATCGTTATTCACTCCGATGGTCGCATTATTGTTCCTCGTGGGGTTAATGGAGCTGTTCGCTATCAGATTGCGCGCTTCTCTCATTGGGTATCAGTTGAAAATGAGAACTATGAGTACCGCCTCACCCCTAGCACGCTGCAGCGTGCCAGAGAGCAAGGTTTGTCGCATCAACATATCCGGACGGTCCTGGAGACAACCTGCGATTCCCTGTTGCCGCGGCCAGTTGATATGGCGTTATCTCGCTGGGCTGAGAGAGGCACAGAAGCGCATATCAAGCAATACTGGGTCTTACGCGTTCACTCCCCAGATGTACTCGAGATGCTGCGGAGCAAGAAATCGACAAACCGATATTTAAAAGAGATCCTCAGCCCTACCACAGCAATTGTACAATCCCCAGATTGGCCAAAACTGCAGGCGGCAGCGGCGCGTCTCGGGCTTCTAATCGATCCACCAACTTCGAACGATGTTGCTTTGTAGTGTACCCAAGCTCCCTTCCGAATAGCCATCTATACACTTCTAATTGGGTCGAACTGCCACAGAAGGGCTCTGTCCAATCTGCTCCGGATTGTATTTCAACGGGAAAAAGAGTCCGAGATAAGGAAGTTTCCACATATTCTGATTTGCATGGTTGGCTTGAGTTGAGAGCTTGATGTTTAATCCAGGGGGTGTGCTCCACGCTGCACTCCGAGTGCTTCGCGAGGGGAGTGGTCCATCGACACTTCGGCGATGCTCAGTGCAGGCAAGCTCGGGATGATACGTCCCCCACAGTCCCCCCATTGGGGAACAATAGGAGGGGGGGGGAAGAAATGAGATTCATCAAATCTGCAATGGCATGTCTATGCGTTCATACGCGCAGACCTCAAACCGCGGGCAAAGCTTGCGCCAGGAAGCAAAGTAGAGACGCAGCATGCCGCGTCTCTAGGGATGGGGCATATGCCCGGTCGGCTGAGGGCAAGCATTACCCGATCGGGTTCCTACTATTTGTAATCTTGCTCACCTAAAATTCATGCGGCGGCAGGAGACAGCTCCGTGATTCGAGTGATGACTGACCCGACAGAGACATCCATGGTTATGTCATCTTTTCACAAGTGTCGGAGGTGAACCGGTTTTACGAACTTGCGAGGGTTCTTTACTTACGAGGAATACAAACTAAGTATTTGGGAGCGCTATCAGTATCGCTTCTTCCAGTTCTTCAATCGTCACCGGTTTAAAAACAAAGGCGTTCGCTCCAATCCGCATGGCTTCATCAACCTGGATGTCGGTTGTCTCCGAAGAGAGCATCACCACCGGAATCTCTTTTAAACCATCGCGCATACGTAGGAACTCCAAAAAATCGATACCGCTGACCTCCGGCATGTTGATGTCCAACACAATTAGATCGGGCCGTTCACCCGCAAGAAGCCGCTTGGCTGCACTGCGTGCATTGCGGAAAATCTCAACCGTAGAATCGAGAAGCTGCAACATCAACTTAACGGCATGGCTCATCTCATCGTCGTCGTCCACAATCCAGACTGCACGCATCCTTTCCTCCATTAGCCCATGAGCGCTTCTTGAATCTGCTCCGCGGTCGTTAAAGTAATTCCGGAGATGCCGGCCAGCTCTTCAAGGCTTGCTTGCCGAATCCCTTCGAGGTCACCAAAGGTCTTTATTAATGCCTTCCGGCGTGCCGGACCGACACCATTGATACTATCGAGCTTGGAAGCCAGCCCTCCCCGCCTACGTTGAGTCCGATGTTGGCGGAGGGCGAAACGATGGGCTTCATCTCTTATCCGCTGAACAAGGTACAAGCCTTGCGATCGTCGCGGCAGGATGACGGGGTCGGTTCGATTGGGAAGGTGGAGTTCCTCGTGCCCTTTTGCCAGTCCCACAACCGGCACATGCTTTTTTAGATTGTATTCCTCCAGGATCATGCAAGCCCTGCCAAGCTGCCCCTTTCCGCCATCGACGATCAGAAGGTCCGGCAGCAAACCAAAACTCTTGTCCAGTTTACCGCCCGGTTTCCCGGCCTCCTCGTTCGCAATCTGCCAACGTCGGAAGCGCCGCCCTAAGATTTCCTCCATACTGGCGAAATCATCCTGACCCTGGACATTCTTAATCGTGAACTTCCGGTAGAGCTTCTTGCTTGGCGCTCCTTGCTCGAATACAACCATCGAACCCGCTGCGGCGGTTCCTTGCAGGTTGGATATATCGTAGCACTCAATGCGATTTGGTGGGGCTTGGAGAGACAACGCCTCCTGTAGCTCGCTCAGCGCCAATACGTGCTTGCTTCGATCCGCCTCCCACTTCGCCTTCAGGGAGGCTAGGGTCTCCGCCGCGTTTTCCGCCACCAATGCCACCAAATCTCGCTTCGCGCCTCGACGCGGCACCTTCAGGTAGACCTTTGCCCCACCGCGCCGATCGTTGAGCCAGGTTTCGATGATGCGTGCTTCCTCTATCTCAATCGGTAGGAGAATTCGCGGGGGGATATGAGTCGCCTCAGTATAGAACTGTTTTACAAAAGCCTCCACTAATTCTTGGTCTTGAGCCTCACGCGTACCATCTAGCACAAAATACTCTGTCCCGATGAGTTTACCCCTGCGAACAAAAAATATCTGGATGCATGCATCACGCTCATCTCGAGCGAAGGCAATGACATCCGTATCAAGCTTGTCCTGCGTAACAACTTTCTGTCCCTCGACGACTTTTTCGATGGCGATCAACTGATCGCGTATGGTTCCAGCTCTTTCATATTCCAGCGCCGCCGACGCTCTTTCCATCTCCTGCTCAAGCCGGCTCACTATCGGATCCGTGCGCCCTTGAAGGAATCGCCCGAGATCATCGATCATCGCTCGATAGCCCCTAGTGTCAATTTTCCCAATGCAAGGTGCCAAGCAGAGTTTAATATCGGCATAAAGACAAGCGCGTTGGTCTTCGCCTGTGATCACGCGATCACAGGTGAGATATGGGAAAATCTTACGTAACACATCAAGAGTCTGATGGACAGCCCAGACGCTTGTATATGGACCATAATAGCGTGCCCCATCGCTTAATACCCGACGTGTAACTGTGACTTTCGGAAATGGATCTTTCCAATATATTTTGATATACGGATATCGTTTGTCATCCTTTAGGCGGATGTTGTACTTTGGTCGATAACGCTTAATGAGGTTCATCTCCAGGATTAGCGCCTCGAGCTCTGAGCTGACAACGATCCATTCGATATCCTCGATTTTCAAGACCATCTCGGCAGTTTTGCGGCTGTGGTTGGCGGCTTCATGAAAATAGGATCGAACCCGGCTGCGCAGGTTGATTGCTTTCCCAACATAAATAACCCGGCTCTCCTTGTCCTTCATCAGGTAGCAACCGGGTTTGTTGGGAATTCCCTGTAAGATTGGTTTGAGACGATCAGATGCAGCCATGCTGAGCCGATTCTAGCATATCTGAATCACTAACAACTTACGGAAAGCCTTCACTTTAAAGGGATTTACAGGAAATAGGCTTTCCAAACCATACGCTTTGAATATTCCCATTGCGTCCTGGGAGACAGTATAATCGCGGGACTATGCTAAAAATCATACACCGCCTGCCGGTCTACCTGATTCTAACAGTCGCACTTTCTGGGTGCTTAACGGCTAACCCCACGGTGACTCCCGGTCCAGCGACGACGGTTCCAAGTTCCCCGATGCCTACAGTACCGGCAACAGAGGCGCCACAACCAGCACCGCGCAGCCTGACGCTCTGGGTCGCTCCGTCGTTCGCTCCGAATTCAGAAAGTCCCGCCCGCGCATTGCTCACTGAGCGTTTGCGAGCTTTTGAGCAGATTCATCCCGGGTTGAGCATCCAGGTGCGTGTCAAAAGCATTGATGGCCCCTCGGGGTTATTAGAGACGCTCGTCGCAGCGAACGCCGCTGCGCCTGCACTCCTTCCGGATGCGATAACATTCAGCACTTCGAACCTGGAGGATGCTGTTTCCAAGAACCTGATTGTCGGGTTAGACGATGTTCTCCCGGTTCCTGAAACCCCGGATTGGTATGAGTTTAGCCTGCCCGCCGCACGCGTATCCGGGAATTTTTTTGGACTTCCAATCGCTAGTGAGGTAGATATCCTCGCATACCGCAGCGATCTCTACACATCACCTCCAAGAGGTTGGGATGATCTACTCGGTGAACCGCGCAGTTTCCTCTTTCCTGCGGGTGACCCGCTGGCAACCTTCACATTGGCACAATATCTCTCCCTGGAAGGTTATCTCCACAATTCTGACGGAGACCTAGCCCTAAACCCCGCTGTGTTATCCGAAGCATTGACCTTCTATAACGCAGCCCTTGCCGCTCAAATTCTCCCTTATTCCGTAAGGCAAATCTCCAATGCGGAACAATCCTGGTCTATGCTGCAAGATAATAGTGCCGCCAGCGCAGTAGCCCCTCTAAGCTCCTATATATTAGATCATGATCCGGAGAAGTTCTCCGCCGTGCCTCTTCCAACCCAGGACGGCACAGGCGTAGGTCTCGCCTCAACATGGTCCTGGGCAATCGTCACTCAGGATGCCGAGCGGATCCCGGTCGTTGCCGAGCTGCTTACCTGGCTCAGCGCGCCAGATTTCCTCGGGCTGTGGACTCACTCACTAGGGATGCTCCCCCCCACAAGCGCATCTTTAGCAGCTTGGCCAGAAGGGAGCGATGCCGCCTTAGCCAGCAGCCTCGTCACCGCAACGCAACCGATGCCTCATTCATCGCTTCACCTCGCGATAGAACCTGTTCTTTATGATGCCGTCGAAGCCGTCATCGGCGGAGGAGAAGCGCCAACGACCGCAGCCCAAACCGCGGCGGAAGCACTCGCCAACCCCTAAGTTCACAACCGGTGATGGAGATCTCGTTCAGGCCATGATAGATCCCCCTCGATTTGACGATCACAAGAAACATCTACAACAGATCTCTATGCAAGCACTCGAGGCTGCCGATGCTCATCAAGCTGTTCGAGAACATCTTCGTCTTTCCAGTGAAGGTATCGAGGCAGGGACACACACTATAGGGTTAAAACCCGGGGCACGGATATACCTGGTCGCGTTTGGCAAAGCGGCACCGGGAATGACCAAAGCCGCCGTTGAGATCCTTCATTATCAAATCGAGGCCGGCGTCATCGCTGCGCGGCGTCATATCGATGATCTGCCGCCGTCGCTTAAATTATTCCAGGCCGGTCATCCCCTGCCGGATGCTGGCAGCCTCGCCGCGGGACGCGCTGCCGAGCTGCTCCTTGAAAGTGCCACGGCTGATGATCTTCTGCTTGCGCTCATCTCCGGTGGTGGATCGGCAATGCTCGAGCTGCCGCTTCCGGGCATCGAACTCGAGGACCTCCGTCTCCTAAACAAGCTTCTCATCCAATCCGGGCTTCCAATTCACAAGATTAACATTATACGCAGAGCGCTTTCTCGAATAAAAAATGGCGGGCTAGCGCGGCTAGCCGCTCCTGCGCGCGTATTATCCCTTATCCTCTCAGATGTCGTCGGCGATCGTCTTTCGGCCATAGCGTCAGGTCCCACGGTCCTGAAACGTGCCTCGCGAGCAGAGGCACGCCACATACTTCAGGTGAGCGGGCTATGGACAGAAACCTGTGCCTCGATCCGTTTCGCACTTGATTGCCCCGATCCTCCGTTGGAAAAGGCGCGACGCCCAATGAATATATTAATCGGAGACAACTCACGCGTCGTTCACGCTGCTGGAAAACAGGCTCATGCCCTCGGCTTTTCTGTCCAGACCATCACAACAAAAATGCAGGGCGAGGCGCGCGAAGTCGGCGGACGTTTCGGTCTGCAGATAAAAAGCCTTCGTAAGCGCGGGCCTATCGAAAAACCCGCCTGTCTATTAATGGGCGGTGAAACCACAGTTACGGTACGGGGTCAAGGCCTTGGTGGACGCAATCAAGAATTGGCGCTCGCCGCGGCCATCGCCCTTGCAAACACACAACATGTCGCCGTTATGAGCTTCGCTACAGATGGCATTGACGGCCCCACAGATGCAGCGGGCGCAATCGTCAACGGTGATACAGCGGCTAGAGCAAGATCGCTTGGGTTCGTGCCACAGGAAGCGCTCCAAGAGAATGACTCTTACCCTCTCCTAAAAGCTGCGGATGCTCTCCTTCGCACCGGTCCGACGGGCACGAATGTCAACGACCTAGTTGTCGGTCTCATCTATTGAGCCAACCCCTCATCTCCGAAATTCACCTCATTTGACCCCTCAATAAGCGCCTGATACAATCCCGCCGCGACTTACATCTACCCCAGGAGGATTCATGCCCATCCACTTTGGAACAGACGGATGGCGGGGAGTGATCTCCGACACATTTACCTTTCACAACTTGCGCCGAATAACTCAAGCAATCGCTGATGCCGTTGCTTCGGAGGAATGGCTCAATGGAGTAACGAGCGGACCGAAACCAGATTCGAAACGCATGGTGGTCGGCTTCGACACTCGTTTCCTCTCCGACCGCTACGCGGCTGAAGCGGCGCGGGTGCTCGCAGCCAATGGATACAAGGTATATCTCACGACAGCTGACGTGCCCACTCCGTCGGTCTCATACACCGTAAAACACCTGGGGGCAATCGCGGGAATAATGATCACCGCCTCGCATAACGCCCCTCGCTACAATGGGGTAAAGCTCAAGGCTGCACAGGGCTACTCAGCCGCCAGAGAGCAATGCCGGAGAGTGGAGGTTTATCTTAGCGACAACGAGTCTCGAGGTCGGGGACCGAATTTAATGGATTTCGAGCAAGCTCGGACCGAAGGTCTGATCGAACGGATAAACCCCACCCCAGCCTATTATGATCACCTGAGACAACTCATCGACTTCGACAAAATCGCAGATAATCCACAGCACATCGTCGTTGATTCGATGTTCGGATCCGGCAGAGGGCAAATACGCGGCATACTGCAAGGCACAGGTTGTGAGGTGTTCGAGGTTCGCGGAGAGATGAACCCCGGTTTCGGCGGCATTCATCCTGAACCTATTGGGCACTACCTCGGGGCGCTTGCCGGCGCGATCGCCGCCGGCCATGGCCAACTCGGTCTGGCTACGGACGGCGATGCCGACCGTATCGGCGCCATGGATGGTCGCGGTCAGTTCGTGGATCCACACCGTATCATGGCTCTCGCACTCAAATACCTTTTCGAGAAACGTGGCTTTCGCGGGAAAGTCGTAAAAACAGTGTCAACCACTCAAATGATAAACCGGTTGGCCGAGAAATATGGGCTTGAGGTTATCGAGACACCGGTCGGATTTAATTACATAGCTGAGTGGATGCTGCAAGATGATGTTCTCATTGGCGGCGAAGAGTCAGGTGGGATTTCCTTCAAAGGGCACATTCCAGAGGGGGACGGTATCCTCATGGGACTTTTGCTCACGGAATTGGTCGCGGAAAGCGGCGTCCCACTGGATGAGATGGTCGCCGATTTACTCGCCGAGGTTGGACCAGTCCACTATAAACGAGTTGATTTGCGTCTAGCCCGGCCGATTGTGAAGGACCAAATGGTTAAGCAACTCGCCGAAGACGCGCCGTCATCCATCGGCGGTGTTGAAATTTCCACGATAAACACGATGGATGGCATGAAGTACCTCTTGGCCGACGATTCATGGCTCCTGATCCGACCGTCCGGGACCGAGCCGGTCTTGCGTGTGTACGCTGAAGCTCGCGATCTCGAACAAGTCAGTCGGCTTCTCGAGTTTGGTCAATCTGTGGCTGAACGGGCCTAAAAGAAAAAGTTAGGGGTTCAAACCCCTGGCAACGACACCAGAGGTCGTCCTAATCCTTACGCGTTCTCTGCAATTTCGCCTTGAGAATCCTGGGGCTCGAAAGGCAACGAGACCCAGAAAGTGCTCCCTTTCCCGAATTCACTTTCAACACCAACTTCGCCACCGTGAACTCCGATGATTCCCTTACAGATTGCCAGACCAGATCCAGATCCCTGTTGCTCACGTTTCGCACGGTCTATCTGGTAGAACACATCGAACAAGCCGCCCAGGTCTTGTTCCTTTATCCCTTGCCCTTGATCCTGAAAGCGTAGGATCAACCGGTCTCCGTCAGCTTCCGCTGAAAACCGGACCCATTCGCTTTCATCTGTTGAGAACTTAATTGCATTATCGAGCAAACGCCCAATCGCATCCGAGAGATATGCCTCATCTGCTACAAGCGGTGGGAGATCCTCCGGGACATCCGTAACCAGAGTCAAACCTCGTTCTTCTGCTGTTGACTGGAAGGGTTTTACGATCACACGCAACCAAAGACCTGTCTCTTCAATTCGACGCCTCCGGTAACGATAAGCTTCCTCCGCCTCGCCAGTTTCGACCTCCACTAAGATGAGGAAATCATCAACAAGGCTGTTCAACCGCAGGGCTCCTCGGCGGATGCCTTGCATAAAGTCCTGGAAATCTTCTCCTTCGATTTTCTGACCTTCGAGCTCGAGCAAATCGGAATAATTGATAATGTACGTCAGAGGCGTTCGAAACTCATGGCTCAGTGTAAGCAGAATCTTACTCTTTAAGTCGGCAACTTCTTCATCTCGTTGTTGACGGAGGCTCTCCCACCGGCTAAGTTTCGCCCTAACCGTGATCAATAAATCCTCATCATCAAACGGTTTGGTGATGTAATCATCGGCGCCAATTTCTTTGCCGCGCCGAATGTCTGCTTTTTCTCCCCGCGCGGTGAGAAAGATAAATGGAATTGCGCTAAGCTCGGGCTGTTCGCTCACCTTTTCATGAAATTGAAACCCGTCCATCTCCGGCATCATGATGTCTGAAACGATCAGGTCTGGGCGTTGTTTTTCCAGAATCCCAAGCGCCTCCCTTCCGTTCATGGCGGTAAGCACTTTGTACTCGGTTAGTTCTAGAAGTTCTCGAATCCCTTCAAGCAGTGCCAGATCATCTTCGACGACCAAGATTAATGGTTTGGTCATGGTTATCCTTGTTCCTTTTTTAATAGAGGCAGCCAAACAGTGAAAACGCTTCCAAGCCCAACCTCACTCTCAACCCTAACGAGACCGCCATGCAGATTCGCGATCTCCCGCACAATCGCAAGGCCCAGGCCACTTCCGGGAATCTTGTGTTCCCGTGCCATAGTACCACGATAAAAACGATCGAATAAAAATGGCAGGTCTTCCTCAGAGATCCCGACACCATTATCGCGGACTTCTATGCACGTGTAAACAATTCCATCTTTTTCCTCTTCACCGTTGATACGCAGGGAGATCTCCCCACCAGCATTGGTGTAGATTGCTGCATTCGCTACCAAATTGGTGAAAAGGCGAATCAACTGATCGCGATTCCCCAGAACCCTCACTACGCCCTCAGTTTCAAGAGATAGTTGTAACCCTTTCTCCTCACAAATCGGGCGGTGCCGCTCGACAACTTGGTCAAGGACAGCTGTGATCTCCACGGTCTCTATCTCGATTCTCTTCTGAGACTCCAACCGCGAGAGATCCAACAACTCCTCGATCATGCTCGTGAGACGATCCGTCTCCTGATTGAGCACACCCAGATACCTCTCTTGGCTGCCTTCTTTGGATCTCTGGAGCAGCGAAAGGTATACCTTGATATTCGCAAGAGGGGTTCGTAATTCATGCGAGACTGTTGCCACAAATTTACTTTTTAACCTATCTAATTCCTGCAAACGCGTGATATCCCGCAGGACAATCACCGTGCCAATTGAGCCGCCCTCCAGCTCGACCGGTGAGGCGAGAGCTTGAAATGAAGCATCACCGCTATCGAATGATTCTTGAACTCTACTCTCTGCTCCATGCAGTCGAGAGATCTGCGTTAGCACCCCCTCACTCCATTCACTCGCCATCAGGAGTTGCGCCTGTGGGTTTGCCAAAACCAATTGCCCATCAAGATCGAAGACGAGCACAGCGTCCGCAACGGAGCTCAGGATCGCTTCAGTTTGTTCCTTTTGTGATTGCAGCTCGGCGGTGCGGCCTGCAACTCGCTCTTCTAATGCGGCTGCATGGTCATGGATCTCGCCGAAGAGACGGGCGTTGATTAACGAAATCGCAATCAGGGAGGTCAGAACTTGAAGCATCTCCAAATCATCCTCCCCAAGTTGCCCAACTCCTTCCTTATCAACAATCATAACGCCGAGAACCTCCCCGGCAATTGAGAGAGGCAAGATCATTTCGCAGTCTGTATTGGGAAGTTCGGTGTGGTGTTGAAAATGTGGCTCTTTGCTGACATCAGAAATCAAAAGCGGCTTATCTTTTTTAACAACATCTTGAGCAAATCCCGGCGCGTTTATATCCAGCGGCTCAACCTGATCTACGGGAACCCCTTCGGAGCCGCGCAAGTATGCACACGGGACCAATCTGCCCCCTTCGTTCAACAAAATCCCTACGGCATAGTAATTAAAAACTCTCAGGGTACCCGCTGCCACTTCGTGAGCCAGTTGTTTAATATCGAGAATCGCAATCGCACTGCGACCGATCTCATACACTAAGCGCATCTTCTCGGCACGAGCAGAGGAACTTTGTAAAAGGCGAGCGTTCTGTAATGCCACCCCCAGTTGCCGGGCAAAACCAAGCGCAATTCTTAGATGGTGCTCCTGAAAGAATCCCTGCACCCTGCTGCCTAAAGCCATCCCTCCGATAATTTCGGACCTCCACAGGATCGGCACACCTAACCAAGATTTGATGTCGACAGGGAAATGTTCAAAGCCGATTCGCAGCGGGTTTTCAACCGCGCGCAGGAGTATAGGGCGGGCGGCATAAACCACCTGCCCCAAAGCCGAGCGATCAGGAGGAACAACATACTCACCCACCTGAAGCGCTCCATCCACGGGGAGAAAACCTCTTACCTGGCGCACAATCATATCCCCTTCTTCCCTGAGTATTACACATGCGTAATCGAAGGGAACGACCGTTTTTAATAGATCAAGGACTTGAGCCTGGATAGTTTCAAAATCGAGCGTCGAGCTGAGTGCATAAACGACTTGCTGTAGAACCCTCATAACATGGGCATCACGTCGTAAGCGATCCAGCGATTCCACTCGCATGAGGAGCGTGCTCAACCCGTTTGCGAAGATCTGAAGCGCGTTTTGGGCCTGGAGGGAAAGAGTCGCAGCGACCATCAGTATCCCCCGCGGCTGCTCTTTATCCAGGATCGGCAGCATAAACAGCGCATCCATACCAAGCCTATTGACTAAAGCATCGATCTCTGATGCTGTCGCCCGAGGAAAAATCGAGTGGATGATCTCCCCGGGGTGATCGGAATAGTGGGAGGACAGACCAAGGAGTACCTCGCGCAAGGACTGCACGGCATGCGCGGGGTCCGGCGCAAGCCTTCCTGTTCTTTCTACAAGTGCATCAATTTCTTGATGGATGTCTTTCGAGTAGCTTGAACCGTGCAAAACCCAATGTCCATCCACAGAATCGATGCTTATATACATCGAGTTCAAGCCGATTCCACTTAGAAGCTCGATCGCATGTTCCGTAATCGTTCGCCGGGTATCTCCTTTGTATTGGTCAAAAATAACCCGCTCAAGTTCATCCGTTAAACTAGAGATCAAGCCTGGACGTAGATAGTCTGGAAGGTCTTCGAGAAAGCGGACGATGCCCGACATTGTTTTTTTAAAATGCCGAAAAGAAAGCTTATCACCTTCGGGAGGCTGCTCCGCGAACAGGAATAGCTCAGGCCTCTCAGGGATTTCCTGGTATACAAGCAATACTTGTAAGAGTGTGGAAATATCAATGGGCAAACCGAGGATTAATGTATCGAAGGAGCGTTCGTGTAGGGCTTGCACACAACTGTCGGCGCTCGCCCTTATCACAGCCACACACCCTTCGCAAGATTCTTGAAGTGCCTTGCGGAAAAGGCGCCGGCCTTCCGGATCTGGGTCGTAAACCAGCAGCCGGACTTTCATCGGTGATCTCCATCCCTAATTATGCGGCAACTGCAATCGGAATGTTAATCTGACCTTGGGGTTGTAAGCAGCTTATAACCGCGGCCCCGTCGCGTGATCAAATAAATAGGGCTTGTGGGATTGGGTTCGATCTTCCCACGCAGACGGCTGATCAGTTTCTCAACACGAGCGTCATCGACGCTCCCGAGGTATTCCTCCCCCCATACCGCAGTCACGATCTGGAACTTATCTGTCAGCTTATCCCGCCTCTCATATAGGAGATCCAATAATCGATACTCCAAATCCGTGAGAACTGGGATTCGAACGCCATCAACCCATACATCGCCGGAATCGGTGTCGAGAAATACCCCCCGCACATCAACATCATGCCCTCGACTCTTCCTGGCGATAAAATCAGCGAGGATCGACGAGAACGGTTGATTGGCAGCGAGCATGCCCAAGGAGTCCAAATGGCGCATCTGCTGCTGGGGCAAACCAGCGTTCGGTTCGAGCACAAGTGAGGATAAACTGGCTCGTTCGTCCCCATTGAGCTGATACCACAGTTTCATGCACTCAGCTCGCGGTTGGGGCTCAAGCCTAACATAAGCTGCGAGATCCCCTTCCCAGTCCTTTGGGAGATGAGCGAAAGCCTGTGCCACCGCCACAAGCAATCCCGGGTGCCCGCCCGCCAGCTCAAATGCCTTTTCCTTCACTTCTTTCTTCAGATCGGGGAGATTTAAACCGGCTAATAGTGCGCCAGATTCGGCAACACTAAGTAACGGCATGCTATATGTAAAACGGGAAAAGAGTTCAGCAAATTCATCCTCAATCGCGTCACCACGCAATTCCGGAAGACGGCGCCGTGTGGCCGTCGCATAAACTAGACGATCGCTGAAGCGGTCACGGAGTGCTCGCAAGTTCAGAAGCGCCCGATTATCTAAAGCGGTGTATATCTCGTCGAACTCATCAAAAAGCAGGCATAAATTTTGACCCAGCTCCTTGCCCAGTTCCGAAAGCGCCAGATTGAATGAGAGTGAAGCCGTGAAAGTTGTATCTGCCTCTGTAATTGTCTGATGGTAACCCCGCAGATTTGTTGATAAGGAATTTGGAACCTCATCAGAAAGGCGCTCTAACGTTGACCGCAGCACAACCTCGTAAAATGCCTGGCCTGAAATCGCTACTGCCCGGTTGCAGTCGATATAAATAAGAAAACCGGATCGGCCGGCTTGTGTCTGGTAGAACTTTTTTGCATTCTGATCCGCCAGCGAGCGCATCAAGTTAGATTTTCCACTGTTGCTCAGACCGGTAATCGAGACGCAGTGGCCCGCAGCAAGTTCCGTTAGCGCAATTTCGGTGAGGGAGGAAAAAGGAATGACTTTCTTCGCCATCAAATCTCCAGATAAGAAGGCAGGGTCAACATCAGGCTGACCCTGCCACCAGCAATTCAGTTGTCGAGCAGGTGCTTAAAAGCTAGCTATTAAGTAGTGACACGAGTCCGCAGACTGCGCACGATGAATATTAAAGCCAGAAGTAATCCACCCGCTAGCGCCAATGCTGGAATTCCGACTTCATCTGCGAATCCGGTTGCAGGAAGAGCCGTTGGTGTTGGCGTTTCTCCACCGCCTCCCTGTCCTGCAGCCAGAGTCAGTTGAGCTGCAGCTGTAGCTGTTTCCGGCGCTAAGGTAGGCAAAGTCAAGAATGGGGTCGGTGTGTCCGTTGGAAGGACAACCACCAGTGTGGGTGTCACCGTCGCTGTTGCGTCCGGCATCTCAGTCACGATCGGTGTGCGGGACGGCGTCCGTTCAACGACGACAGCAGTCTGCGTCAACGCTTCCTCGGTGTTCTGCTGGTTGACAAGCACCACGTCTGTGGCGCGAGCCTCTTGCTGCCGCGGTGCCAGTACCAAAGCATAAACCAACAAGCAGATCATGCTTAGAACCAGCAAGCCGCCCAGCGAGACAGCTGCGATCACAAATGTCCGATTAGATGATTCCTCGGGCAATGGACCTCCTACATCAAACTCTTCTGCCATGGTCTCTACTCCTCAGCTTTTATGGGCCTGCTCGCAGTCATTTCTGCGGTTCGGCCACCACCTGCTCGAATCACTGCAGTATCTCGATATTCGCGAGTGGAACTGTTTTGGTTCCAACTCCATCAATTTCGATCGTTACACTTTTAGCCCGAATTCCGCTAGGGTACGTCTCTACGCGTTTAAGTATTTCCTTAACCACGGCGACTTCCCCATGATAAGGCGGCTTCAGAACCCGCACTCTCACCCCCGGCTTCAACGTTACCACCCGATCAGGGTGAGACACTTGACGACTGGTTGGCTGCGGGATGATCGCCTCCGGACGTTGCCCAGGTTGCGGCCATGCAGAGCCTGCATCAACTGCGGCTTCGCGCCCCACATTGCTTACAAAAAGATTGAACGCGGCGGCATTAATGGGATGCTCTCCGAATCCTTCGGTGAGCAGAACCGGATAAGGCAACCTGCGTGCAACCGGGATCAATTCAGATGACATCCCACCCAGGATCACCCCCCGAACAGAGAGTTCAGTCGCCTGATGAAACGGCGCCGGATGATCGCATATCCCCGCGACCAGGACTGCCCCGCGCAGATTGACATCCAATTGATCTGTCTGCAGTCGCGAGGATGGGCCATCACCCACTAAACGCATGACGCCGTAGTTCTGCAGCCCATTGCCCCAGACGCCTTGGATCAAGGTACCAATCGCTTCAATCGTCACAGCCTGTACCCCATCCGATGAGATAACCTTTCCCGGGAAGCCAGCCTTTATTTGCAGCACTTGACCAAAGGACTCCAGGAGAATTCGGCCTCTGTTTATCCCCACGATACGGCCTGCTGCTGGAGCACGCACCGTTCTGCGCGGTACTCCTGTCGGTCCCGCGAGCACATCGCCCGTCTCCACCCGGTCACCCTTCTGGCAGGTAATATGGCGTCCTGCATCCTTCGCCGAGACACCCAATCCACGGGCGACATCCAGGTAATAGTGTTTTGGGTCAATTTCAGCTTCGGCGACGATGTCGGCAGCCTGAAGACGTTCGTTTACACGCACTAAAACCGCCCCCGGTACCGGAAGAACGCGCTCGCGGCGGATAACTGTAATAGGGATGACTTGCGTCATCGAAGACAAGAATAATTCGCTCATGTTATGAGCCACCAAGCCTGATGGTGCAAGAATGATGCCAATACCTCATACCACGGCTCCGATATCATACAACCACTTCTTATTCAACTCGCGGCGGCGATCAGGTTCTTTGGCAAGCACAAGCGGACGCCCGCGGGCGTCGATGATCAAACCAACGGCCCCACCGGCAATACGCAGCGCACCTGCTTTCCCAGGTCCTCCGAAGCCGACATCGATTCCTCGTTCAGGTCTGAGGGTAAGGTGAGCATGCTCCCCTTGCCGGATCGGGACAACTGCAAGCTGGCCCATTCGAATCTCGCCAACAACATCCTCGCTACTTTGCTCAAGTTCGAGGTGCAGACTGAGAACCTTGCGTCCCATCCGTGCACTCCCTACCGGCGCCACGACCGTCCCCAGACTCACGAAACTCCCGGATTCTAAGACATGGACAGTCAGCATTGGGACCGACCCTGACGCGGCGCCAAGCGAGGGGGAGAGACCATGCGGGTCGAGCACAAGCGTTGTGATCCCCGTTGGCTGTAAGGCATCCAGCAATGCTAGTGCGGCATATCCTGGTCGAGGAGCTCTTGCCAAGACACTTCCACTGGCGATAACCGGTTCTACGGGAGGCATCAACCAGGTTGATTTGATATCTCTGCCCTTGGGCCAGCGTTTGCGAGCGCGTTTTAATGAAAGCCGAAGGATCTCACGCGCCAACGCTAATTCAAGATGAAGATCCGCCTCTTCTGTTGGAACGGTTGCCGGGTTAATCGATTTGTTATAGATGTAATCCAAGATCGCCCGTTCCGATATTTCGTATGGCAGCCAACGGGCAATGTCGCTGAGACTGCTATGCCGGAGCAAAGTCGGCAAGGGTTCCCCTAATCCCAGATTGGTCTCAACACTCAAGCGCAGATCTCCCTCGAATGCTGCGGCGATCATCGTATTTGTTGCGCCTACATCCACACCGAGAACGCCCTTCGCTGGATCATAGATGCGGCTTAAATAACGGATCACACGTCCATACGCGTCGGCGGTGAGCATCATGGTACCGCCGGACCATTGTTCCAATTCATCAAAACCGTGCACACGTTTATTACGCGCTTCGGCGATCGCTTCGCCGAGTGCCAGCCGGGCATGCCCAAGGTCCTCCACTCGAAGACTGGGTCTTACATTCGGTGCAAGAGCGATATCGAGGCGCTCACCCATGCGGTCAGCGATCGCGGCACCCAGATTGCGATTGCCCGCGTATACGATCCGTGGTCTTTGATTCGGGGAGATAAGCTCACTGGCGACAGCGACGAGTTCGATTAATTGCAGAACGGAATCCTGCGCTCCGCCATCCGTCCCGCCGACAACAAGGATTAAATCCGGACGGGCAGATAGGATGAGATCAATTTTCTCCGATTCATGTCGGCTGTCGAGCAGGTCAATGACACCTACAAGATCCAAATATGTCGAATCGGCGAGCCGCAATGCGCTCTCTGTTGAGACTCCGGGCATCAGCCCCACAAGCACCGTTCGAACCTTCGGTCCCGCTGAAGCCGTCGCCACAAAAGTATCTACTCCCGATCCTCTGCTGGTGACGGGCATGATCAACAAATCCGTATCGTCCAGTAGTTTCCTTCCCGTAATGGCCTTCACCTGGTCGAGAGCCATTCGCACGCCCTCGCTAATATCGGACAAAGGCGCTTTGACAGTTGATGGCGCACGACCTGAAGCGATCAAGCGAAAGTGGCCATCGACGACATCGAAGAGGCTGGCGCGGGTGCTCACGCTGCCCACGTCGACAGCCAATATGGTATCGGCGTCTGGTATCGTGCTCATCGGTTTCTCATGCCCCACCCATTATTCGGGTGACCACATCATGAAGGAATTGAAATCGCTGCGCCAATACGACGATCGTCGCCATCAGCGCACCAGCATACATCACGCCAAATGTTACAGCGATGAAGACCTGACCAAGATATGCAAATACTTCGGCGATCCGTGATCGCCGCGCTCCCCCTGTTAAATCCCGCTTGGCGCTGAAGCGGAAATATATCAATACACTGATTGTCGCCGCGATCATTAACAACGCGCTAATGAGCCGTTCCAACCATACAGACAGAGGCTCGCCTGCGGCAGGAAGGGCATTAGCCGGTGACAGCGTGCCTGCTGTGGCCAAGCTCTGCGGCACCAACGTCCCCGTAATACTTCCGCCCACTACGACCGCTGCCCCTACGCCAACAAGAAGCGCAACCGGGAAACCCCCAAATCGTGACAGCCGGGGAGAGAGCTTAAATAGCATGAACAGCGCGAGCATCCACGGAATCAGGAACGTGAGTGCCCCCTCGGGCGAAAACAGTTTGGCTAGCCCATCACTAATGAGCGGCTGAACAAGTGTAGGTTTGACAATATTTTCCCAGGCGATGGCGCCGGCGAACCCAGAAGCGATGCCGATGAATAAATAGGTCGCAATTCGGAAAAGGACGTTGTCGCCTATCACGTAGCTCAAGATCATCACTGTGATGAATGCAGCAACGATCATTTGGATGAAATCGAGCGGTACCTCGGGCATTTACTTATTGCCTCTCCTCAACGCTCTCGCAAACGTATGAGCCACAAACCAATTCCATAGGCTCCACCTGCGATCAAGATTAATTCAATGGCCAACATCCCTATCCCAAAAGCATCCCATTGCGCACCCGTATCAAGCGGCAGCCCGCTGTACTGCCGATACGATACGGCCGCCGGTAATCCGGTAAGGATTCCATCCACCTGCGGCTCGGAGGCTTCAAAGTAAGGGCGCACAAGCGGTTCCGCTCCAGCGCTCAACACCATCACCAGAGGAGTATCCCCAATCCATGATTGGGTCTGTTCCACCCATGTACGTGCTGTATCTGTTCCTGCCGTTATGACGATGACCAGATTGAAATCCGATAACCTGTGCACTCCCTGGAGCAAAGGTGATTCCCAAACCGATCCTTCAGAAAGTGATTCGGGAAGATGGTACCCAGACAAAACTACGCTGCGGGGGGCAATCGCAAATAATTGAACCGCAGTCGGTCCTCCGGAGAGATAGCCCAGGTGCAAATAGTTCTCGCCATTTACCGCACCGTAACTGGCTCCGATTTTATTTAGCAATCCCTCCGCCAGTGGTGGTCCCGTTGGGCGGGTCGAAACGGTTACGATTGGGAGGGAGCGCATTACTGCATGTTCAAGCAACGCGCCGGCGACCGTATCGAGTTCACCACTGTAACCAGGTGTGTAATCGAATACAACCAGAGCTGGGCGGTCCGTAGGTATATTGCCGATAAGATCGATCAAGGGTGCGAGGTCCCTTGATACCACACTCGGGAGGGCGTAACCTTCAACACCAAGCTGTTTGAAACCGAATGGCAGAATCACAGCGAGAAGCAGGATGAGAGCTATCGCCCAACGCATGAGAGGCAGCCTGCGTTTCTCTGCCCTTACGGGCGGGATCTCCCTCTCCTCTTCTTCAACAAGACGCTGCAGTAATTCGGCTTGGGCGTATTGACGTTCGGTAACTTCTAATCGAGCAGCTGCAGTGCTCGCCGTTCGCGGCATGGCGACTACCGGCTCAGCCATTAATACTCCGCGCAATCCAGTAAGCGGTCCCGCTGATTCAACCGGCTGCACTTCATCTGATTCAATCGCTATCTCTGAACGGAAAGTGTCAACCGGCCGCATAGCTTCAAGCCAGGATGGAAGCGTTGCCGGTGCCAGGTCAGGTTTCTCGTCTTCCTCTCCTGCCACTGATGGAGTCTCTGATTTCGATTCTCCCAGCCAATCCGGGAGTTCTATTGAATCCATGTTTAAATCACTGATGTCGCTGAGGGGCTTCTCCCCGGTCTCTTCGTCGAGTAAGGCGGGGACATGCGGGAGCCCTTTCGCATCCAACAATTCACTCTCATCCGGGACGGGGAACCATTCCATCTCCCCCTCAGGAGGCATGGGCTCCCCCACGGCGGGTTGGGGATCTTCATCAAGCCTGTCCAGTGCTGGTGCGCTGGCGCCGACTTCGTGTGAAGGGGTCGCTTCTTCCGGCAATATCTCGTCTTGAGGTACCGGATCAGGTACATCTGGCGGCGGGCTGGGATCCAATGCTCGTGGCGCTGGCTGTTCGATTGATTCATCTTCATCTGCAGAAGGCTTGAGACCTTCTACGCCGGCTCGCCGCTCATCGGGTGTGTCATCCCGTAAACGCGTGATCCAATCTTCTCCCTCGTCTGACTCCGGCTGGCCTTCCGTCTGAGCTTCCCTTCGCTCTCGAACCCGTGAAAGCCACTCCGGAACTTCCTCATCAGTAACTTCCTCGCCAGCGGCTAAGAAATCATCCATCCAGTCGGGTATTTCTTCTGAAGGAGGCCCTTCCTCGAGACTCGAATCAGCTTCCCGCAACCTTCCCAGCCAGTCTGGCGCAGCATCATCCGCTGCGTCCGTTTCCGCTGCATGATCATCCACACCCGAACCCATTATTGCATCGGAGCGGATGTTCGCCAGCCAATCATCCCCATCACCGGACGCTTCTGTGGCTGGAGGTGAAATCCCCTCCGCAGCAGGTTCCTGTTGATCCGAAGGCGGCGTTTCGAAGACAAGCGGCTTCAGGCGCGCTCCGCAATTACTGCAGACCTCTGCAGTTTCCTGATTCATGGTGCTACACATGGGACAGCGATTTTCAGCCATACATTATTCCCCGTATGGCCGGTCAACGGCCAGCAAAACACGGAGACCCGTCACGATGGATCCCAGGGCTACTCCGAGGAGGATGCCGCGCGCACCTCCAGCGGCAGCTACCTGCACCAGCCAATTTCTCAGGCCAGCAAAGAAACTGAAGAACAGACCCTCCGCAGATAATATGCCGGGGCCGGAACCGATCAATACTAGCAGCGCGGTTCCAACGAAGACGAGGCTTATGAGATCTCGTCTCTGCGCCACCAAGCGAAAACCAGCCAGCGATAATGTGATTGCCAGCAAGGCCATCAAGCTTGCCTCAACTGGTAACTGAATGGAATTGAAGAGGAACAGGACCACTCGACTATCGGGTCCTATTATCAAACCCAGAAGGAGCGTGAGCACAAAGGCAACGATTAATACCGCACTATACTTCCATCCAGGTCTCTGGGCACTGACCTTCATCCAGTGAACCAAGAACAAATTAAAAAGGCCGATGCCTAAGGCGACTGCCGCCAGTAAGACCGCCCAACCCATGATCAACAGGCGTAATTCGAAGATATTACCAATGAGACTATCCGCGGGAATTTGATCGATCTGAACGAAGTAACCCAACAGGACGATGATCCCAGTACCGACGGCCATAGCCGCCCATAACAAATAGGTTCCGATCTTCAACGGATCACTCCCAGAAGGCTAAGAACTGTGCCGATAATGATCCCTGCAATAATGAGCATCCGCACAGCATCTTGCACTCTCAAACTTGCCCTGTGAACCCGCCCCACATTCAGGTACGCTCCACCGGCAAAGATTTCCTCTCCGATCAACGGATGCTCAGCGGTCGCATAAAGCAAGGCTTGTGACTGTGCGTCATCCGTCCCCGCTAAGACAAAAGCCCCCTGGCGCTCACCAAAATCGGCTGCCAATGCTCCTTCTGCGCCGAAGGAGCCGGCCAGTACGTGCACGGAGATGTCTTCACTAGCCAGCAGTATCGGTATATTAGCAACATAAGAAAATGGGGTGGGCCCTAGCATTCGCCCGGAGGTGGGACTATACCGGGGCAAAGCTCTAGCCTCGGAATACACCCTGCGCAAGGTATCCTGTGCTAATATTGCCATCGCCCCGTCCCCGGTTGTAGCGACAACTGGTTTATCACTCATCGTCGTCGACTCAGCGATGCTTGTCAGGATCGCCAGCCCAGCCAGCGCAGGCGCGCAATCGGTCCCGATGACCGAGCCTGTTCCGAGCGACAAGTGAACTCGCTCCCCTGCCTCGACCGCTCGCTCTATCGCTCCCTTAAGTGCTTCGTAGCCTCTGATGGGCCTGAAAGTCGCAGGCCGCCGGCTATCGACGGCCATAAAGATAATCAGAAGACCGACGAACAGCAGCAGGATAGAGAGACCGGTGAGATCCACGCCACTCATCGGGTATCTTCCTTCTTTCTGAGCATTACGATCAGTTCCGCGATGGCGTCCGGATCTTCCAATATTTTGCCGAATTCATTCCATGTTCCAGAAGAACCGCCCATAAAGGGATTGAGTAGATACGCCGCTTGAGCGCCCAATGGCAAAATTGGCCCGCCAGCGTCGAGAAAGGCTGCGACTAAGCCGCCCAGCCCAGATTGACGAAGAATTCGAGCAAGTCTTCTCTGCACCTTGAACCTTCCATTCATCGCCGCGCAGTATAGCATATTCAGCGCGCGCCGAAAACAACCATGCCCCACTACACAGATAGGGGAGAGCAACCACACCGCTCGATTGTAGACCGCGGTATTGTGCGGGTCAAGCGAATGAGATTGCCTTCACTTGGTCTTAGGCTATAATTGCGAACAGTTGTTCGAAAGACAAACACTATGGGAATCCATCTGCCTTCCTTACTTCCTCAGATGCAAGAGTTCGGCCAAGCCCTCTACGAGCGGAGTCTGGAGTTGTCCGCGACGATCCCAAAAGCCATTAAAGCGCTGCACCTCACGGCCGAACTCGATCACTCCGACCTTCAATCCAAGATTAAGAAGGCGGGGAACCGCTGGACAGGTGCAATCCCTACCGGAGAAACGCTCAATCTGACATTCCCATCGCCTGCAACCCCGCAGAGTCTCCACGTCATCGGCGCTGATGGCTCACAGATCTATCCGGATCGCCACGCAGCCGCTTTTTATTACCTTATTAATATAGGCAGCATCGTCGTTTCACACGGCAGCGGCGAAGCCCCCACGATCCAACAGGAATCCAAGCTCTTTTATAAACTTGAAGACCTTTATGACGAAGCAGGTCATCCTGTCCAGAATGCTTATGTAAACCTGCGGCGTGATGTCGCCGAGATGAAAACTCTCGCAGAACGGGCTGAAAGCCTGGCTAGTGAACAGACTCTCGCAATTCTAGACAACAGCCTTCTACTGTGGATGGCGCTGCAAACCGGCGGATCAACATCGCGGGAGACGGATCGAACCCTCCAGCAGTATCTGAAACTGCTCGACCGTCTGCACTCCTCGGAGGCTGGTCTGGCAGGTTTCATCGACCGCCCCCGGAGTGTAAGCGTGCTTGCCTTGATCCACCTTGCCGGGCTGCCAAACGATCAAATTACACAGGATACTGTGCGCCTGACTCCCTTCCGCGGCTTAACGGACCGCGCGATTTTCACCAAGTTGCTGCCGCCCGGTCATCGCAGCGCACTCTTCATTTCTGCATCACCCTTAAATCGCGACTTCCGCACAGCCGGTCATGAAGTCCATTTCTTCTATCTGAAGACTGACGCCGATGACACGGTTGTGCGAGTCGAAATCCCGACCTGGGTCGCGCAAGACCCCGAACTGCTCAATCGCGTTCATGCTGGCATTTTGCAGGATTGCCAGACGACGGGAGGGTTCCCATATACGCTGGTGCGAGCCCATGAACTGGCGGTTATCCCTCCCCAAGAGCGAGCTGCGTTCGAGGAAATGCTGCAAAGGACACTCCTCGGGCACGGTCTGCGCCCTACACAATCTCAAAAAGCGCTTACAAAACAACTCACCGGACAGCGGAAACAACACAGGTTATAACAGGAGGATTGATGCCGGAATCGCCAATGATGATCGGACGGGTGACACGCTGCGGTACACGTGGTTTCGTGGGCGCCATGCAGATATCCGAGAACGCGCTCCCTGTGTTCGGCTCTCTTTGTCAGTCGGAAGCGCAAGGCGGACGCAGTCACGTTGTAGGGCTGGTGTACGACATCAGCATCACGGATGACCAGTTTGCCCGGCAGCTGGCTGCGCTCGATGAAGTTCCGCAAGAACAAATAGCGGATGGACAGCTCAACCGCCAGGTTCCCGTTGAATTCAGCGCTTTGGCCGTCGGCTTCAACGATGATGAGGGATTTCATCAATCCCTGCCCCCACAACCACCGCTTACACTGGCTTCGATTTACAGTATGGCGCCTGGAGACGCGGTTGATTTCACCTCGCAGTTTCATTTCCTGCAGACGATTCTGAACGCGCCTCAACTCCCTGTTGATGAACTTCTAACAACCGCTTTGCGGTTATCTGCGCAAGCGAGACCTGAAGAAGAACGCGAGCGATTTCTGCTTCAAGCCGGTCGCGAAGTCGCCCGTTTGCTCGCACAGGACCTCACTCGCCTCGAGAACATCCTGCGCGGACTGCATGCAAAGGAATGAACTATCCATGACCGCGCCCCCCCAACCAGCGACAGTGAACTTATGAGGACGATAAATGCCAGACTCTTCTGAACTCGACGCCTATTTCGGTCCCAAACGAGATGAACGCCCTCTCGGGATTGTCCTTGACGGGTCGCTCTCCACAGGCCTGCAGGTGAAATTAGACCCGCGATATGCTATCGAGAAACTCGCCGTGGGCCGATATGTCGTCATCCAAAGCCGAAATACCGGCAGCACTTTTTTTGGGATTATCACCGATATCGCTCTCGGAGCAACAACGCCTGATCTACTGCATCATCCGCCCGATGCGTCGGATACTTTCCTTCTCGATGTATACTCCGGCGGGGTGGCCTACGCGACGCTTCACGTCAGTCCGATGTTAATGCTTGATGAGGAGGACGATCAGCCCCGCCCCATTAAAACGATCCCCTCTCATTTCTCAGCCATCTTTGAGGCAACGGCGCAGGATGTCGCCCGCGTATTTGGGGAGGAGGACGATGAGCACTTCTACATCGGAACGCCTCTGGATATGGAATCAGTTCAGGTCAACCTCGATTTAGCCAGGTTCGTCGAACGTTCATCTGGGGTGTTTGGCAAGACAGGCACCGGAAAATCATTCGTCACACGCACGATTCTCGCAGGCATCATCCGCTCAGGTCTGGCATCGACGCTGGTTTTCGACATGCATAACGACTACGGTTGGTCGGTTAAGGACGAGAGCGGTCGAGAATACAAAGGGCTGAGACAGCTCTATCCAGATGGACGCGTTAGCGTGATCACACTTGATGAGTCTACCTCGCGTGCCCGCGGCAGCAAGTTCGACGGCATCCTTACCATCGGTTACGAGGAGATCGAACCCGAAGACATAGAATTGCTGGCATCCTTACTCGGGTTGAGTGAAATTCAAACCGGCGCGCTTTACTTCCTTTACCGACGCTTAGGCAAAAAATGGATCTCGAAATTACTGGACGAACAGCACGAGGAAGAGATTCAAAATATTCTCGAGAGCGGTCGCATTGTGGGAGGAACGCTGGGCGCAATACAGCGCAAGCTCGAATCCTTCATCCCGCGCATGGGATTCCTCGTCCCCGGCGAAGGTTCGAAGGTGGTCGATGATATCTTCCAACGCCTCAACATCGGAACGAGCGTTGTCCTTGAATTCGGAAACTACGGAAACACTCTGGCCGCCTATGTATTGGTCGCCAACTATCTCACCCGACGCATCCACGCAAGCTACGTCCATCGGAAAAATCTGGCCGCCGGGAAGAAAGGCGAAGAGCCCCGCCCACTCGTGATCGTAATCGAGGAGGCCCACAAATTCCTCGACCCAAGTGTCGCCGGGCATACGATCTTCGGTAACATCGCCCGGGAGCTGCGTAAATACAACGTGACTTTGCTCATCGTCGATCAACGGCCAAGCGGTATCGAAGATGAGGTGATGAGTCAGATCGGGACCCGGGTGACCTGCCTGCTCGACAACGAAGCCGACATTCGGGCTGTCTTCTCGGGTGTAAGCGGAGCAAGCACTCTGCGCGAGGTACTTGCCCGTCTCGATACCCGCCAGCAGGCGCTGATTCTGGGGCACGCCGTTCCTATGCCCGTCGTCGTGCGCACTCGTGATTACGATCAGCGTTTCTACGCAGCGATTGGCCTGGACGAGCCCAACGATTCCACAGGACCAAAGCCATCTGTAGAGGATAAACTTTTCCCTGATTGATCTCTTTGGCTGTTCTTCACCGAATGATTCATCACAAACAGCACGGTAGGGATTTTTAGGTCGCCGCCGCGCAGCTCTTTCGAGATGCTCCCTCTTAGAGCAGAACCCTGCCCGCTTCTGTCATTGCGAGGAGCGCGTCAGGGAGACGGCTGTCGTGCGAAGTCCCCGACCTAAGGGAGTGGGGAGCGAAATACCCGGTATTTTCGGGGGCGAAGACGAAGGAGCTCAATCTCTACTGAAGATTGGGGAAGTTTGCTTCACGGAGCTCATCGTTTCTCGGTTGAGTTAATGCTGACCTGGGTTCAACTCAACCTGCGACGTGCTCGGTTTTTCTTCCCCCCGGACCCCCTACAAAAAAAGGCCGTGAAAAACCGAATTCACGTCCTTGTCAGAGAGAGCCCGCAAGGACAACTTGGCTATCTCCGCGTAAGATTGAGTCAAATTGCTTCGTGGAGTTTGGCCTGACCACAGTCGAAGGACTCGCAATAACAGGTTCCTGGCCAATGTCATTCTAAGGCAGATAGTGCCGATGATTCTCATTATCCCTGGAGGAGAGCTTGCTCGAGATAAGAACGAGATTCTTCATCGAAATTTGACCTACGATTCGTTAGCGAAGAATATTGCTAAAGACTGGCCGGGTGATCCCCTCCCGGTCTCACTAAACCATGATTAACATCTGCTGATTGA
>CAYLOO010000004.1:0-70595 GCA_964385355.1 uncultured Anaerolineaceae bacterium | reverse complement strand
TCGGCGATATAAGCATCATCCTGGACAGCCAGGGTGATCCAATGTGTATCATTGAAACGACGGATGTCGAAGTAATTGCCTTTAATGCGGTAGGTGAAAAACACGCCTATGAGGAGGGTGAGGGGGATCGCAGCCTGGATTATTGGCGAGAGGTCCATTGGGCTTTCTTTGCCGAGGAGTGTAACTCCATCGGCAGAGAACCCGCGGAGGGTATGCTCGTAGTTTGCGAACGGTTCCGGCTGATCTACTCGCAATGAGTGGATCGAAACCACGTTTCGCAATGGTTTTTTAGTGAAACAATCCAGGTCACCTGACGGTGATCACTGCCTAGGCGTTGTGTTAGAAGCGAGTAATTAAGATGAAAGTTGCACCGATGCTTATCGTCATCGTATCATCTCTGTTCTTGGTCAATTGTGCTCGATCACCTGAGGCTCTAACAAAAAGGAGAATCGCAGGGGTAGAACAAGGTTTGCTGGGTGACTATTCAGATCCGCCTTGGATGAGGATGGAACTTTTAGAGCGGATGCAGCACTACCGTGTACCTGGCGTCACCATTGCGGTTATCAATGAATTCCAGATTGAATGGACAAAAGAGTATGGGGTGTTGGAGGCAGGTAGCAATGAACCCGTAACCCCGGAAACGCTCTTTCAGACCGCTTCCCTCGCAAAACCTATCGTGGCCGTGGCTGCCCTGCATCATGTTGAGACAGGAGTCCTTGAACTTGATCGTGATGTTAATCAAAGCTTGGTTTCCTGGCATGTCCCTGAGAACAAATTCACGGCGGAGGGAGAAGTCACATTGCGTCGTCTCTTGAGCCATAGCGCAGGGGTGACGGTTGAGGGATTTCGTGGTTACGCTCTTGGAGAGGATGTCCCCAATCTTCGGCAGATATTAGATGGTGAGTGGCCAGCCAACTCACCTCCTATCCGTGTGGACATTGTTCCGGGAACTCAGCATCGCTACTCGGGTGGTGGTTACATGATTGTTCAGCAGCTTCTCGAGGATGTGATCGATGAGCCTTTCCAGGACATGATGCAGAACGCCCTACTTGAGCCATGGGGGATGACTGCCAGCACCTTTGAATCCCCGCTTCCAGAGCATCTTTCTGAAATCGCCGCATCTGGTCACCGTGCGGATGGCTCAGTCATCCCGGGAGGATGGTATACCTATCCCGAGATGGGATCAGGAGCGAGCATGTGGGCTACTTCTTCTGACTTGGCACAATTCGTGATAAGGGTGATGCAATCCTATATGGGACAATCTGATGGGGTTCTTTCACAGAACATGGCAACCCAAATGCTGACGCCTCAGATTGATAACCGCGGTCTTGGACCGTTGGTATACGATGAGGGCAGCAACCTGTTCTACTTCATGCATCCAGGAGCAAACGATGGTTTTACATCCGTCATGGTCGCCTATCCACTTAGAGGACAAGGTGTCATTATCATGACGAATAGCGATAATGGAAACGCCCTATGGCGTGAGATTCTAAACAGTGTCTCAATAGAGTATGGTTGGGTAAGGGACAATACATCCCTGTATATAAGCACCGCAATTGTGATTGTATTTGTTATCTTGTGGATTCTGGTCCTGCGCAGGACAAGGGTAAGGGGTCGGTCAGATGCGTAACAAACAATGCCCTTACCTCATACAAGAGACGTTAGCATTGCTACCTGACCAATCAAGGATGTAGTTGACAAAATGTCCTAAAGACATGGTTGACACTTTCCTCGTGGAGGATGCCGCTATGCCCTGAAGAGATGTCACCGTGAGTGAGCAAAGACAGCGATTTCTCGAAGTCTAAGAAAAACTTTTCCAGCCTTGGAGATTATGAACCATGGATCAAGAGATCATCTTTAGAATATTGTTCATCCTGAGCGGCGTTGCCATGTTTGCGATCAGGATTTATTACCAATCGAAGGTGAGGGGTGATTTGCGCCGCAGCGAAATGCGAGATAGCGGTCCCCGTTTGATACCGGGGAGCATCGCTGCATTAGTTACGCTCATCTTCGGCGCTGAATACATCTTCTTCCCGGGCACCTTTTCGTGGGCGTATTCAATACACTTTCCGACTTGGTTGAGGTACTTTGGGGTGGTTCTATTATCTGCGGGATATTCGCTGCTCTGGCTCGCGCATCATCACCTGGGAAAGAGCTTTCACTCTTTCGTTCTCCTAAAAGAGGATCAAGGGCTCGTGGAGAGTGGCCCTTATCGCTTTATCCGCCACCCAATCTACACGGCTTACTTCATGAATTATGTTGGCGGGGGTTTGCTCGCTTCAAACTGGGTATTGACCGTGATTCCGGTGGTATTTTTCGGGCTGTTTATCGCCTTGAGGATAGATGGGGAGGAAAAGGTTATGGTTGAAAAATTCGGAGACAAGTATGTACACTATATGAAGCATACAGGGAGATTTCTTCCAAGAATCAATCTTTTGTCCTAAAGGTAATGATTCCGGATAGGCCCCGATGAGGCGAGAAAATGAAACATTTTTCGAAATGGGCTGAGCGTGAATTCGGCATGGGCGAGAGAGTGATTGCAACCCTCCTGGCGGGGGTCCTTTTTGTTCTGGCGATTCCCTTTCTGATCATCAAGGGATCGGCGGCCGTTGATCGCTGGTTGCATATTGCGCCTCTCGATTTTGGCTTGATTAATCTCATAGTTGGTGGAGCCCTGGCGCTCATCGGATGGTTGTTCGCTATCTAGTCGATCGTCGATCAGCTCACACGTGGCCGGGGCACGCCGCTGCTGGTTATGGCGACGCAGACATTGCTTGTCACCGGGCCATTCGCCTACTACCGAAACCCGATGAGTTTCGGGACGATTGTTCTTTATTCCGGTCTAGCGATCTGGACCGGTTCCTGGTCTGCGATCGCTTTGGTGACGAGCTTTGCAGCCGTGCTTGTTGCTTACCTTAAAAATATCGAAGAGAAAGAACTCGAAGCGAGATTTGGACAGTCGTATATTGATTATAAGAAGATAACGCCGTTCATCATTCCTTCATTGTCGAAGAAGTAACCACTACCGCTGAGCATCTCTTCATATCGAGAAGAAGGTAGGGGGAGTTGCACTCAAGTGGCGACCAAATGGTGATCATAACTTAAGCAGGACGGGTGCAAATGGATAAAGAGCGCTTCGATCAGCAGATTCTATTCATTCTTGAAATTGACAAACTGAAATCGGTCATCCGCCAGTCGTACTTGCTCGATGGCACCCGGCGGGAGAACTCCGCTGAACACAGCTGGCATGTCGCCCTGATGGGCCTGCTCCTCGCAGAATACGCGGAGCAGCCTGTCGACTTGCTACGGACTATGAAGATGCTTCTGATTCATGACGTTATCGAGATCGATGCGGGGGACACCTACTGCTATGACGAAACTGGTGTGACGGATCAATCCAGCCGTGAGAATGCGGCCTCTGAGCGTCTCTTTGGTTTGCTGCCCGAGGATCAAATGGAGGAGTTTCGTGAACTATGGGCGGAGTTCGAGGAGCGAGGCACAGCAGAGGCGAAATTCGCGGCCACGATCGATAGACTCATGCCCTTGCTCCACAACTTTCATACCGAGGGGCGATCATGGCGTGAACATGGTATACGGAAGAACCAGGTGAGCTCCCGCAATGAAGTTATGAAGGAAGGGGCACTCCCACTTTGGGAGTTTGCGATGTCGCTCATCGATGACGCTGTTGATAAGGAATTCTTAGAATGAACGAAACGGGTCGAGCCGGTTGATCTAAGTTGCCCTTGGATATGCGTGTAGCCATATATAACAGACATAAATTCATAGTGCAGAATTAGAGGGGGGAGGTGCAGCAAGTATGAAGAACCGCCAAGGTTAGATGCGCGCCGGGCTTCAATTGACCCGCGGCATTATCGGAAAGGCGGATTGGGGAGTGCGTAAATGGAAAAAATGACGGAGTGGTTGAACTCGGGACCACCCTGGGTTGAGTATCGTTCACATGTTGACCTCTATGGTGAAAAAGAAAATTTTGCGGGAGTCCAGTCTGCTCGTGAGCGAATGATCGATCATCCTCAAGTTCAAAACCTATTGGACGAATTGGTTTCGTGGCCGGGTGCAGCCTTGAAGAGCCACAAATCTGCCGGGCATCTCCTGCACAAGCTTACATTCATTGCAGATCTTGGTTTCCAACGAGGAGATCCTGCGCTCGGTAAGGTGATTGAGCAAGTGCTCGCGCATCAAGCTGACGAAGGGCCTTTCCAGATAATGATGAACATCCATCCCAGGTATGGCGGTAAAGGGGAGGATGAGTGGGTCTGGATGCTCTGTGATGCACCATTGACGCTCTATGCGTTGGTGAAGTTTGGCTTGCAGGATGACACCCGTATTCAAACCGCGGTTGAACACCTGAGCGGATTGGTCAGGGAAAACGGTTGGCCGTGTGTGGTATCGAATAAAGCGGGGAGTTTTCGTGGTCCGGGCAAGAAAGGTGATCCTTGCCCGTATGCAAACCTGGTGATGCTTAAAGTTCTAGCCGAACTCGACGAATGGCAGGATAGTGAGGCAACCAGGCTAGGGGTTGAGGGGGCGTTGACATTGTGGGAAGAGCGGCGCGAACGCCATCCCTACTTATTCTACATGGGTACGGATTTTAGCAAGCTCAAAGCGCCGCTCATCTGGTACGACATCCTGCATGTCACGGATGTTTTAACGAGGTTTCCGTGGGCACGGAGCGACAAACGCCTATTGGAGATGGTTGGTGTTATCCAGGCGAAAGCCGATGCGGATGGGCGTTATACGCCTGAGTCGATCTGGATGGCTTGGAAGGGCTGGGATTTCGGTCAAAAGAAGGAGCCTTCTCGATGGTTAACGTTCCTGGTTTGGAGGATGCTCAGCCGTATGACATAGTGGTAAAGGATAGCTCATTAGAGAGGGTGTGTTCCTAATCGCCCCTGATTTGGGCTGCCCTTTTAGTTCGTATAATTCAGATTGGCAGCAAAATCGTGATTAGCGTCCCTTGATCAGGGTCGCTTTCGGCGCTGATCTCACCTCCATGGGCTTCCACCAGCTTCTTGGCGATAGCCAACCCCAGGCCGCTGCCTGCGGAATCGGTCGATTTGTAGAAGCGCTCGAAGATGTGGGGTAAGTCTTGCGCGGCGATCCCGGAGCCAGTATCGCCGACGAGGATCCGGACTCGATCGGTCCCCTCCTGCTCAATTTGAACCTCGATCGTTTCGCCGGATGGTGTGAAGCGCTGTGCGTTCGCGATGAGATTGGTCAGCACCTCCCGAAATCGCAATGGATCGACGTTGATAGGGGGAATACCATCTGGGGCGGTCAGGTTAAGGGTAATACTCGCCGCCTCAATTTGGGGGCGATAGGCGGCAAGAGTCTCGCTGGTTAGCAGCACCAGATCTGTGGCCTCTCTATGCAGGTGGAGTGCTCCGCTCTCAGCCAATCCAAGTGTACGTAAATCTTCGATCAAACTGGAAAGTTGTCTTGTTTCCTCGAGCAGCGCTTTCAAATGAGCGTCATCTCGTTCGTATACCCCGTCAATAATGCCTTCTATGTTTCCCTGGATAACGGTTATGGGTGTTCTAAGCTCATGGGTGAGGTCAGCCATGAGCTCGTTGCGCTGATCTGCCTGCATCTTAAGTTGATGGACCATGGTGTTGAAGGATGACACGAGGGCAACCATCTCAGGGGCTCCTCGCTCCGGGACTCTCACCGAGTAGTCGCCTTCCGCAACGCTATAGGAAGCTTCCAGGAGATCATCGATGGGGGATATCACGCGGCGGATCGTTCGACCCATTTGAAAGACCACGGTGGTGACAAGAATGCCCACGCCGATGAATATAGGTAGAGCACCCGTTTTGTGAAGGACGATCCCTGGCGACAGTTTCGTGAGTAAATAAACGCTTCCCGAGCAAGTCAAAGTAGCGATTCCTAAAGTGAGTAGCGCTCCAAGGGCAAGGCGCGGGAACAATTTATGGCGGTTTTTTCGCCAGAGAGGTGGATCTGGTGGCCAGGATTCGTCCTCGGGCCACCAGTGTGGGGGTGGGCGCTTGGAACGGCGCTCGTGCGCCTTGGCCCAGAAACGATGCGTGGGGTGGTCGTTATGCTTCATCGCTAAATCGGTACCCCACACCGTAAACTGTTTGGATGTATCGCGGCTCATGAGGAATAGGTTCGAGCTTACGGCGGATGTTCTTAATATGAGCGTCGATTGCCCGCTCGTAAGATTCGATGGCAACACCATGGACGGCGTTGAGAAGTTGGGAACGGGTGAAAATTCGCCCAGGTTGACTGGCTAGGGCTTGTAGAAGCTGGAACTCCGTCCCGGTTAGTTCTACCTCCTCACTACCAACGGTGACCCGCATACGGGGTAAATCCAGCGTGACATCCCCCACACGGATAACTTCTCGTGCTTCCTGAGCCAACTCTGATCTTCGCAGAACGGATCGAACCCTGGCAACGAGCTCCTTGGGGCTGAAGGGTTTGGTGATGTAGTCGTCAGCGCCGAGCTCTAGCCCGACGAGTTTATCGGCTTCTTCATCGCGTGCGGTGAGCATAATGATCGGGAGATTCGATGTCTTGCGGATCGATCTACAAACATCCAAACCATCCATAACAGGAAGCCCCAGATCCAGCACGACCAGATCAGGCTCCTCAGCACGGATGACAGCAAGGGCACGTTCCCCATCGCCAGCGCCTTGGACAGAAAACCCAGCGTTCTCCAGATAATCCTGGGTGAGCTGGATGATCTTCGGCTCGTCGTCAACCACTAGGATCTTCTTCAACCAGGTGACCTCCAAATGCGGGAGTCGTTGCGGATGCACTTATTCTACATCAGCTGGTAGGTGAATCGGAATTATTGAGTAAGCGCAAACCCGGGTGGAGTTCAAACTAACCACCCGGGCTGCGGGCGACGATGGTCAGACTTTGGGTGTATCAGCCTCGTCGCTTTCTCCGGTATCGTGCATCTGCGAGTGCCACTTTTGGACAAATTCTGGGGTATCCATCTCATCCCAATCCCGACAGGCGTACCTTCCCATCGGCCGCCAACCAGGATAGTGAGGGCCTATTCGCATTGCGCCGAAGCCAAATAGCGGGAAGAAGATAAACCTGGCGAGGGCGCGCAGCAGGAAGAATAACAGCAAGAACCCCAGAAGCCCCATTAGGAACGGGGGGAAGCGATGCAAAGAGACAGGGTATCCCTCTGTACCACCTTCCAAGTAGACTTTATGGGAAAGGGAACCACCGGGAAAGACAAACCCTTCCAGGTCGGCAGCAGTGGCTACTCCACGAGAGATGCCGAAGTTGTAGAAGATCACTCCGACGACCACCAACGCCGTGATCACAAGAACTGTTGCTCCTATTCCAATCCATGCATTCCTTTTCATGTTCTTTCTCCTTTTGATGACTGGATTTCGCAATGATTTTGCGCGAGGATTGTGAACTGAGCATGAATAGAGAATGGAGAACTTGGGGAGATCGCGCTTCCCTGATAAGATCAAAGGATAATTAATGAACAACGACGATGCGCAGAACTCACAAATAGATATCACCTTCCAGCCAATAGGTCTCATCTACAGTACCTTCAAGGATTTGGAAGGAATGCCTATCCAATCGACTAGCAAAGCCAGCGGTCCGGGCAGGGTCGAGATTACTCCCGAATACCAAGACGGCTTAAAGGATTTGGATGGGTTCTCGCATATCATCCTGCTCTACTATATGCACGCTACTCAAGAAAAATCTCTCATCGTGACCCCTTTTCTCGATACATCCCCGCGCGGTATATTTGCGACTCGAGCGCCAACGCGGCCTAATCCACTTGGCCTATCTATTGTTAAATTGATTCGTGTTGAAGACGGCGTTCTCTATGTCGATGATCTGGATGTTCTCGATGGTACGCCGCTTCTCGATTTAAAACCGTTTGTACCCGAGTTCGACCATCGACCGAACGCCAGAATAGGCTGGCTGGAGAATGCCAGAGGGGAGGTCAAGGGGAAGACCTCGGACGATCGATTCAGGTGATCTAGTATTGAAGGAGGCAGCTATGTTAAATCGAGTCCATGACCATATTGTCAGCGAACTGAACCAGAGTAGTCGTACAGATACAATCTTTGTGGTTACAGCCATCCTTTTCAACCTCATCGTTCTCGGCATCAATTCCAGCGTAGCTGATGCTGGCGCTGGAAGAAGCGGTGATAGTGTAAACGACATCGTTTTGACCGTTTTCATTATCATGACGATCTTGATGAATACGATCGCGATTTCGGCATTGAACCTCGGTAAGCGGACTCGTCAACTGCTGCTTGATGGATTGGTCAAGATGTATAGCGACAACGAAGTGGAGAAGTATTACAGCCCAACGCTTCTGTCGAACTATAATGCTCGCTATCTTCTATTCAGCGGCGTAATTGGCACCTTGGCGCTTACCGCGATCGCAGTTCCACTGATCATCCGCTTCCTATAGGTTTTCCCTGGAAGCTAATTGGATGAGTGGCTTAATTATTATTCGGGTTGTTAGCATGGATTGGGTGTGTATGACTGTCTATTTTGATAGGTTGTCGGCGCTGAGGCCGAGTGGTCCACGACAATGAGAGCAAGGAGTTCAAAGCTAATCGGGCTGGCGCCTCTCATTTTTCTTCTATCCTGTGCGACACCTGTCGAGCAGCAGGCTCCATCGGGTGTCGATAATCCGGCTGCGACAAAAGCTGTTCCAGCAGAAGCTATAACCCCAGAACTGACGACGGAGCCATTATCGAGCGTGGACCCAACGGCACCCAAATCGGGTACGAGTTCCAGCAATCATAAGTCGGATCAGGGAAGTAACCTGTCTTCTGAAGATGGAACTCCTGCAGCGTGGGTCCACTTAGTGGCGACAGTTTGGGAGGAGGAGCCGCGCCTCCCAATCCTTAATTATCACCAATTCTCCCCGGAAACCGCAAAATTTTCCACGGCGATGAAGACCAAGCTTCCAGATTTAGAAGCCCATCTTCAGAGTCTCTATGATAGCGGTTACAGTCTGGTTTCCCTGGAAGGTTGGTTGAAAGGCGACCTTCGTGTTCCAGAGGGTCGCCGCCCTCTGATTATCACGATGGATGACCTTTTTTATAACAACCAACTCACGCTGACCGAGGGTGGAGACCCTGATCCAAGCACCGGGATCGGGGTTATGTGGGAGTTCTCACGGGCGCACCCAGATTTCGGATTTCAATTAGCTCTATTCGCGAATCTGGGGGATAAGCTCTACGCGAACCCAAGCTTCCCGACGTGGGAGGAAAAGTTGGCGAAGGCAATTGCCTGGGGATTTGACCATGGAGCAATTACTTACAACCATTTCTACACCCATCCACATCTAGATCAAATAGAGCCGCGTCATATTGTTTATAACGCCAGAATGAATGACGAATATTTGCGAAGCCTTTTGGAGCAGGTGGGGAGAGATGACATCATCCCTTCTCTGAGTAATATATTCGCTCTTCCATATAGCGTTTGGCCTATAAAGCCGATAGGAGTTCAGCTTCTCCTGGCATATGAAAACCCGGAGGGGCTTCCACTGCAGGCGGTCATGGAATCCGACTTTGTTATTCGAGCGAAATTCTTGCCACCTCCTTATTCACCTGATTTTGATCCCTTGCATATCCTACGCATCATCGCCGATCAGAACGCGATTGATTACCTGGCGGAAAATTACGAGCAATTCCCAACGGCTGTTCATTGTGCGTTCGAGATCCTTGACGATGCTCGAATTGAGGATCGAGCTTTTCTGGCAGGAGAAATCCGGCAAGCTCTGAAACAAGGGAGATGCCCTGAAGGAGTTTATAGCTTGGGCGGAAAGGTCTTCACCGCATCCTCCTCGAGCGTCCATCTTATCTTTCCGGAAGAAGGTGGGGGGTAAAAGCTACCGGGTAAACACCATCAGCTCAGGGAAAGCCACCGAAAACAGCAATGCCCTCTTTCTGATGCTGCCTCTGATCTTGCTCCAGATGCTTGGCGGTTTGTGCTTGTCATATTAAACTTCAGGGCTATGTCTGACGCCTTTGAATTCGACGCCCATGTGTTCGCCCAGGTAGTAAAACACGCTCCTCTCGTTTCTATTGACCTCATCCTGCAGGATCTTCAAGGCAGGATCTTCCTTGGGTATCGCCGTAACCAACCGGCAAAAGGGAAATGGTTTGTGCCTGGTGGTAGTATCCGCAAGGGTGAACGACTCGACCAGGCGCTTCGTCGCATCGTAAGAGAAGAATTGGGGGTGGAATCCATTTCATCCCCTGCAGAGTTTGTAGGTGTGTTCGAGCATTTCTACGAGGACAATTTCGCTATGGAAGCGGGTTATGGAACGCACTATATCGTCCTGGCGCACAAATTTATCCTTGAGTCGCCCTTAACGAACTTGCCTCCTGCTCAGCATTCGGAGTACCGGTGGTGGGACATAGCAGAGCTAATTAAATCGCCGGAAGTCCACCCATATGCAAAAGCCTACTTTTTATGACCTAAAATGACAGAAAAATTTAAACGGGAGGTTTCATTTCATGGCTATGGAAGCGTTTCAGGATAACTACCCCGACGACTTAAGCTATTGCTACGGATGCGGTCGTCTTAATGAAGATGGACTTCAAATCAAGAGTTACTGGGATGGTGATGAAACTATAGCGCGATACACTCCGCGATCTAGCCATATCGCTATCCCAGGATATGTGTATGGTGGCTTGATCGCTTCGCTGATCGACTGTCATTCAACGGGGACCGCTTCTGCTGCGGCTTACCGAGCAGAGGGGCGTGAGATGGACACGGAACCCCCGCTGCGTTTCGTGACAGCCTCGCTGCATGTGGACTATCTCCGCCCGACACCCCTTGGCGTACCCTTAGAAGTACGGGGAAGGGTGATGGAGATCAAGGGGCGTAAAGTTATCGTCGAGACAACGCTTTCCGCTGAAGGGAAGGTTTGCGCTCAAGGTGAGGTTGTAGCTGTGCAGATGCCAGAAGATATGTTTGGTACGAAGGAATAAGGCAGCCGGCATACTCAAATGAGCCATCTGAAGAAAAAACCAATCCATTCCTCCGTGCCATCGTACAATATTCGTGCTGGTTTAATGCATTGGTAGAAACCCACACTACGGCTCTCATCGGGAGCTAAGTGTGCAGCGGGTTCGATTGATCCATTGGGAGGAATCTAAAGCGGGGGAGAAAGTTGAAATCCTAAAGAAGGCAGGATACAAGGTGGAATCCTCGCTTCTTGACCATGATGGTATACGTCAAATGAGGCAGGATCCACCCGCTGCATTTGTGATCGATCTTGATCATCTGCCATCGCAGGGAAGAGATTTCGCTTTGGGGATTCGCATACACAAAGCGACCAGAAATGTTCCGTTGGTTTTTGTCGGAGGGGAGTTAGAAAAGGTCAAAGGCCTCAAGGAATTGCTGCCCGATGCTGTTTACGCGCAGTGGGATCAGATTGATGACCCGCTCCGAAAGGCGATCGATTCTCCTCCCGCCGATCCGGTTGTCCCTGCTTCGATTATGGCAGGTTACTCCGGGACACCGTTGCCGAAGAAACTTGGTATCAAAGAATACGCAATTGTCGCTCTGGTTAATGCCCCAAATGGAATCCAAGAAACCCTAGGTGATCTGCCGGAGGGGGCGGTCTTAAAAACAGGATTGCAATCCATTGGCGATTTAACACTTTGGTTTATTCGTTCTCGTGCGGAACTCGAGAAAGGCATGCGGAAGATGGTTGATTTCGGTGATTCAGCCGGGTTGTGGATCATCTGGCAGAAGAGGTCCTCTGACGTGGAAAGCGATCTCACCCAGAATATCGTGCGGAAGATTGGCCTTGCCTCCGGACTGGTGGATTTCAAGATAAGCGCCATTGATGAAACCTGGTCTGGTTTACGTTTCACCAAGAGGAAGACTGCTCAGAAGTAATAACGGTAGTTAGCCTGAACTACTCTTTCCCGTTCAGTGAGGGGGGAGATTGTCTCTCGTTATCCACTCAGTATGAAAGGAGATTTAGTAATGAAAAACTTCAAGTTCTGGCAGCGTTGGCTGCTAGTTGTGAGCTGGATTATCGTCTTGTTCGGGTTGGCGATGGCGCTTTTAAACACGACTCCAATCTTTGATTTGATGAACGACCGCGTCAATCCGATATTCTGGGGCGATGGTCCAATCCCATACGCAAGCGCCATCTTCATGCAGTGGATCTATGGCGTTGTAGGCGCGATCGTCGCTGGTTGGGGTGTGTTCATGGTTTTCATCGCCCGCCACCCTTTTTATCGGCAGGAACGCTGGGCGCGTGATGCTATCTTTGTGGGGTTGCTGTTATGGTATGTCGTGGACACCAGCATCACGCTCTATTTTAAAGTCGCCTTCAACGCAGCATTAAATACGACACTCTTCATCATGGGAATGCTGCCCATCGTAATGACGTGGAAAGCTTTTACGACAGGGCAAGGGGACTAAAGCGCTGCTACTTGTTGTTAAGAGGACTTACTTCATCAGTAAACAGAGGACAAACTATTATGACGGAGAACGTAAAAGAAAAACCGAGTTGCGCACAGTGCCCACTGAGAGAGAAGTCGGAGAAAAATCCAAATTCTATAGTGAGCAAGATTTGGCGCTGGCATACTACATGGTGCCCTGGGTGGAAAAAGTATCAGGAGTATCTAGCCCAACAAGAAACGTGAGTATATCGAAGTAGATTTATTACTTGCCCTTCTTACAACTCCGCCGGTTCTCCTCCAGATTATTCGAGTGACCAAGCGGGCCTTCCGACCCCAGCTCCAAACCAGCGGGATGTGTAAAGATGCAGCATGCTGCGTCTCAAGAAAGATGTTGAACGGATCAAGATCTATGGATCTCTTCAATAAGGGTTGGGATGAAGGCAAACGTAAGGTTTTGTACAACCCGTTTGGTGCACGACAGTATAAAATATATTGAAATTCGATCGCACAATGGGGGCGATGATATTCATTGTTTACACAGAAAGAGCTGCGCATAGTCATTGTTTTTGACCTGACAGGCTTCGCATGTGAGCAGTTAACCCCATGGGTTATTGCTGTGTATCACAACCTCGTTCAGAGTTTGAAGGTCTTCAATCTTGCATCTTTACGGTAGAATTGGGATCATGACTCATGAGTATGCGCATCACAGAGGTACCGAAGCAAACCTGCGCTCTTCTTTTGCCCTTAACCTTTCATTTGCGTTGCTTGAAATTATCGGCGGGTTAATGACAAACAGTGTTGCCATCCTTTCTGATGCAGTGCATGATCTCGGGGATAGCATCTCATTAGGGCTGGCGTGGCAGTTAGAGCGAGTCGCGCAGCGTGAAGGAGATCAGCAATTCTCCTATGGCTACAAACGTTTCTCCTTACTCGGAGCTGTGATCAGCACAGTTGTACTGATTGTCGGGTCGATTTTCATCCTCAGTGAAGCAATCCCACGTTTATTGACGCCCCAGCAAACCAACGCAGAGGGAATGGTGCTCTTTGCAATAATGGGCGTGGCCGTGAATGGGTTCGCGGCGTTGCGACTGAAGGGAGATAAAACGCTCAACGCCCGCGTCGTTGCCTTGCATCTGATTGAGGATGTCCTGGGCTGGGTTGCGGTCCTCGTTGTGAGTATCATTCTGCTATTCACGGATTTCTATATTCTCGACCCGCTTCTCTCCATTCTCATCACTATCTATATTCTCTACTCCGTCTTGAAGAACCTGAAACAGACCTTGGCACTGTTCCTTCAGGCAGTCCCGGATGATATAGACGTTTCCTCAATCGATGAGCGATTAAACGATATTGAGCATGTTTGTTCGACTCACCACACCCATGTTTGGTCTCTGGATGGCGAACACCATGTCCTGACGTCACATATCGTGGTGGACGAGGACGTCTCGAAAGAACAAGTGCTTGCCCTGCGCAAGGAAATCCTTGAACTTGTCCGCGAACTCGCTTTTACCCATTCTACAATCGAGATAGAATTCGGTGAGGATGATTGCGGGGTCATGGATAGCGGGATGTGAGCAGGAATGCTTGCCAGGATCAAGAACGACGCGGACTTGGATGTTTGACCGATTTACGACCAGGCTTCAATAACAGAGAATCACGCGCAAATTCATCAGAAGTCTCGGATTAACGAGAAGTGAGGTGGCTCAATCTTTAAACGGACCATTTTCATCTCGCTTTTCATCCTTCTTGTCACTTGTCAGCTGACGTCTGCGCCTGATGGGTTGCTACAAGGGCATGTTTCCATTGGCCAGTTATACCGGCCATCCCAGAAGGCGAGGTAGAACCCACACCGAATCCCGAGATGTATGTTGCCAGGCAGATCGTGATCTTCGATCAGAGGGCTCAAAAGCAAATTGCACGCGCCTCGATTAACACCGCCGAGGATTATGAAATTGCATTACCAGCGGGTACTTATGTTGTAGATATCAATCATTCAGGAATCGATTTCGCAAAAGGATTGCCTGCGCAGGTTGAAATCCGACCCAATGAAGTCACGCGTTTAGATATCGCAATTGACACCGGGATACGCTGAGTTCAATGAGGCCTACCAAAGTTACTGCGGACCGGCTTTCTGAGCCCGCAGTCGTCGAATCGTCTTGTTGAAAGACTCTTAATAAGGGATAAGGATGGATGCACCGAAGGGTAAGCATGACCTGATTCAAAGGATCCGCGATGAGCGTGATAGGCTCGGGGTTCTTATAAGCAAGCATTCCGAAAACGAGATGCTGATTCCACTGGGTGAGAATGGCTGGTCTGTAAAAGATCATGTTGCCCATATCGTCATCTGGGAAAAACGGTTGGTCGAGTGGTTGAATGTCGTAGAAAGAGGGGAAGTGCCGCAGCAGCTTCCTCCGGGGATGACATGGGATGATCTCGACCGCTGGAATGAACAAACCTTCGAAGAGAACCGCGAGCGGGAACTGAAGGGTGTACTGGCTGACTTCAACCATATCGCGGATGAAGTCGTGCAGGTCGTAGGTGCGATTCCAGAAGATTTGCTTATGCGAGCGGATTCTCTCGCCTGGCGTTCAGGTTCACCGCTTTGGGAGATGGTTGCAGCGAATACATTCTGGCACTACCCCGAGCAACGAGAGACTATTAAGAAAGGGCAAGAAGCAAAAACTTCCGGCAGGTAATGGGTCCGCAGGTGCAAGAAATAAGAAGCAGGAGAATCCTTGACTTTGGTTCTGTTTCTCCCAGGATCAGATAGCTGTGTTGCACTGGATTCCTTCCTAAACGGATACCGCGCTAATAGTGAAAATGACGATCGTTAATTTGATGAATCGCCACTGAATGTTGGAACCCTATTGCCAACACGAATTGCCATTTAAAGCCTGATATTCTAAACTGAGTGATATTGAAAGGAGATTGCCATGACCGATAGTGTTTATAAAATTATTGAGCTTGTAGGAACGAGCGAAGAATCCTGGGAGAAGGCTGCGGCAGCAGCAGTGGAGAGAGCAGGCACCTCTTTGCGGGATCTGCGGATCGCGGAAGTCACCGATCTCGATATGCAGATAGATGAAGGTAAAGTCATCACATATCGAGCGAAGGTCAAGGTCTCCTTCAAGTTCTCGGATAAAGACTAGCCGCGTCAATCTAAGGGAATTTGCGAAGTCTATTTGCCCTCCTTTTAATTAACTGCGCATAGTGCACCTTTTTACCTAATTTGGGTATAGATTTTCTGTTCACAGGCCGATGGTCTTTTCGGCTAGTTACCTTGTAAGGATGGCAACTCTATCTGTTTTTTTTGTTGGTCCCATACCACTTCAATAAGGAGAAGTATATGTCAGCGGAGAAAGATCTCGGAACACTGCCACATTGGAACTTGAGCAATATCTTTCCGGACCTTGATTCAAAAGAGGTTGATGGTGCCGTTGAAGACCTGAGCGCACGTATCAATAAGCTCGATCAATTCCTTGAAAAGGAAAATATATCCCGTGAAGGGGAGATCCCATCATCGATTGAACGAACTGCGATGCTTGTCTCAGAATATCTGCAAATGACGAATGATATTCTAGCTTTGGCAGGAACTATTGAGGCGTTTTTATACGGATATATCTCAACGGATTCCTTCAATACACTGGCGAAACGTAAAGAATCAGAACTGGAGAGGATCACTGTCCAAATATCCAACCAAGAAGTCCTGTTTAAAGGCTGGCTTGGGGAAGTGATCAAACAAGGGACCGATCTCAGTGGTCTCAGTGCCGCCAATCCGGCTGTTAAAAACCACGATTTCTTTCTCCAGGAAACAGTAGAACAAAGCAAATATCTCATGTCAGATAAAGAAGAAAAGCTGGCTTCGGAGCTTTCATTGAGTGGTGCAAGTGCCTGGCAGAAACTGCAGGGGACGGTAACTTCGCAGATCAGTGTGCCTTTCGAGCGCGAAGGTGTTGTTGAGGATGTTCCGGTTGCCACGCTGCAGAATATCCGTAGGTATGATCCTGATGAACAAACCCGACGAAGAGCCTTTGATGCCGAGATCAAAGCCTGGGAGAGCATGCGTGAACCCCTGGCAGCTTGTATGAATGGGGTAAAAGGCACGGTCCTCACGCTCAATCAACGGCGTGGGAGAGAAGATGCTCTCCATGAGGTGTTGGAACAAACAAGGATCGACCGAGAGACTTTACAGGCGATGCTTGGCGTTATGAAGGAATCCTTCCCAACTTTCCGCCGTTACTTTAAAGCGAAAGCGAAACGATTGGGAAAAGATGCACTTGCGTGGTGGGACGTGTTCGCCCCAGTAGGGGGATCCGAGCAGAGCTTTACCTTCGAGGAAGCGAGAATTTTCATTGTTGATAACTTCGGCAGCTTCAGCCCGCGGATGGCTGAATTCACCCAGAAAGCTTTTGACCAGCGTTGGATTGATGCTGAACCTCGAAAAGGAAAACGCGGGGGCGCCTTCTGCATGGATATCCCGCTTATTGAAGAATCCCGCATCTTGGCCAATTATGATGGCTCATTGGACCAACTTTCTACACTTGCGCACGAGCTCGGACATGCATTCCACAACGAATGCCAGTGGGGTCTAACGGAACTGCAGCGCATCACTCCAATGACCCTCGCAGAAACTGCATCGATCTTCAATGAGACGCTTATCAGCGAGTCGGCATTAGCCCAGGCTCAAAACAAAGAAGAAGAGCTCTCAATCCTAGAGACCTCCCTCGTCGGGGCTGCGGGTGTAATCGTCGATATTTACTCCCGATACCTTTTTGAGTCCGAGGTCTTTGAGAAACGTGCAGATGCCGAACTCTCCGCGGACGATTTCTGCGAGATTATGCTCCGCTGCCAGGCGGAAACGTACGCCGATGGGTTGGATGAGCGATATCGACATCCGTACATGTGGGCGTGGAAGCCGCATTACTATAGCCCTTCGCGATCGTTCTACAACTTCCCGTATGCATTTGGACAGCTCTTCGGGTTGGGTTTGTTCGCCCTATACAAGGAGCGAGGTGAGGATTTCATCCCGGATTATGAGGGTCTCCTACGAACTACCGGTATGGAAAACGCCGCAGATCTCGCAGCGCAGTTTGATATCGATCTGCGGAGCCCGGCATTCTGGAAGAGTAGCATGAAAGTTATCGAGGGAAGGGTGGAGCGTTATCTTGAGTTGAAGTGATGTGCCCTTCTTACTGTAGAGATCAACGATCTAAAATACCTGGGATGTTCTTGGAGAAATATAGATGACAGCGATCGCTCGACATGCGGGACGTGCGGTAGATGAACTGAGACCGATCTCGATCACGCCGGGTTATATAGATTACCCGGAGGGATCAGTGTTTCTTGAACTAGGGGACACGCGTGTGCTTTGCAATGTGACGATTGAAAAGGGGGTTCCCAAGTGGATGAACGCGCGCGAAGCACAGGGAGGGTGGATCACTGCCGAATACGCCATGCTCCCGCGTGCAACGCAGCAGCGGACCACGCGCGAGGTAGGCAAGCCAAGATCTCGCAGCCAGGAGATCCGGCGTATGATCGGGCGAAGCCTGCGCGCAGGATTTAATTTAGAAGCGCTTCCGCCCATTACCTGCATCGTTGATTGTGATGTGCTGCAGGCTGATGGCGGTACCCGTACTGCGGCGGTTACGGGAGGGTATGTTGCGCTTGCCATAGCGCTAAACAGCCAGACTGCTGCAGGCGATCCCATCGGAGATGTCTATAAATCGCCGGTCGCAGCTGTTAGCATCGGGCTGCTGGATGGCTTTCCAATTGTAGATCTTGATTATGTTGAGGATTCGGCCGCCGAAGCAGATGTCAATTTCGTCATGAATGAACAAGGGGAACTCATAGAAATTCAAGGTACAGCCGAGAGAGAACCCTTCACAACGAATACTTTAAATCAGATGCTCAATCTAGCAAGCAGCTCGATTGGGCAATTGATTCGGATCCAGAGACTGGCTTTAGAAGAACAGGGAGTGTCTTTCTAACGTCAGAAAGTAACAGATGCAAGGAGAATCCGGGGATAGAGTTCGTCCCGGGGTCTCCTTTTTTCGTTCTCATTAGAATTACATCAGGCAGGAACGTGTCCCGCTGACCCATCCGGTTTCACTCCCGAAAATCCCGGGGACTTCGCTCCTCACTCCCTTCGGTCGGGGACTTCGCAGGCTATATTACGTGAAGCATCTCGCACGCCGGACAAAAGGGTGCTTTTTTCCATTAACGAGATTCTTCATACCGGAGTTCATCCTGAGCTTGTCGAAGGACTCCTTAAAATGACAATCCGCTAGGAATCTGAGAAATAACCTTCACTGCAGGTGTGCGGGACAATCAGCTTTTTATGAATCGACTGAGATCGGGGAAGATCAATTTTTCTGTTTCACCACGCAGGAGTGCTGGCCGGTTGGCAGCCTCGAAGTTGCGGTGCACTTCACGAAGCGCGCGGACCTGCCATGATGGCGGATCTTGCGAGAAAACAGCCAGACTGACTGTGAAAGCACCCGGGATGAGGAGCAATGTTTCGCCGCTGTCAGATGTGGTGGCGAAGAGTCTTCCATCAGGGGATTCGTCATGACTTGTGCTGAAGGTCCCCAGAAGCGCCATGGCATTCTCTGCTGATTCAGGCATATCACCATCAACGAAGATGCGTTCCTTGGATTGAAGGTTATACAGACCAACGCTGTAGCAGGCAGCTTCATTCAATTGCAGTAGGAAGCGAGTTTTGCCTTCCTCGAGAACCATCTCCCAGCGGTTGCTGTCGGGATAGGTCTGGCGCATGCGCAGAGCGACTTCACGCTGCCCCATGTAGTGGCGGTAAATCGCCCGATATTGAGATGCGTTAATCCGCCCTTGTTGGAAATCTTGTTCAAGGCGAGCGATCTTGCCATCAAGTGTTTCTAATCGACGGCGGAGTTCCGGGTCGTCGATATCTTCTATGGAGGGTTCTTCAGTGATCGCTTCAGCAACACTCTCTTCAATCACGGGGGCTGGACTCTTCACCTCCTCTGCAGGAGGATCCGGGTCATCGTGAACATCCCCGATGAAGGGGGACGCTTGAATGCCTCCCATGGCGTCGATTTTGCTCTCTTGTTCCCTTAGGAGTTCTCGAACTGCCCGCAATTGGCCGGCGCTGATTAGCCCGTCACAGAATGCAATAGCTGCCGAGAGCATGCGTTCTTGCGCACGCTCTAGGCGTTCCAATGCGGCCAGATATTCAGTGTCTTGTTCCGCTACCGGCTTCGCAATTGTATCCTTAGGAAGCACTTCAACCTCTTCTTGGCGTGAGCGAGCAGCGGCGGTTACATTTGATGTACTCGCCATATAAGAGCATCATAGCATGACGTAGGTGAAGATGTAGGGAGGAAAGATGTACCAATCGGAAAATCTCATTTTTCCATGAATTTAGATGACATGGTTCGTAACGGCTCGTCTGCGGTATACTCATCCGGATTAATTGTATGCAACTCTTATGCCAGTTGGCTCGAAGGGGTCATCAGGAGAATCTAACAGATATGTTGAGACGGTTCATTATTGGAGCGCTGTTAGTATTGCTCACAATATTGGTGGGCGCGTGCAGGGCTGAGACCGGAGTGTCCTCCACACGGTCTAGCGATGCGGTGATAGCCACAGCGTATGTGGATGCCGAGCTGACGAAGCAGGCGACTTTTCAGACTCCACCGCCGACACCCGTCACGCCCTCTCCGACACCACCCCTTGAGAGCCCGACTCCTGCAATGACCGCAACCCCTACGCCTGGCCAGCCGGTAGTCACGGCGGATTACAATGCCTATGTTCGCCTTGGACCAGATGAGAGTTACGACAGTCTCGATTTCTTTTTAGAGGGACAGCGGGCATTCGTTGAAGGGCGCTATGAGAACGAGACAAATGGGACCTGGTGGTACATCCGACGGATCGATGAGGGTAAGGATGGCTGGGTTTGGAGCGGGGCCGTAACGCTCACGGGCGACGCCTTTGGTATACCCATCTGGGAAGCGCCATCACAATGATCACGATGCTGTATGTCGGGTAGGGCTTAGAAAACAATCTCCTGGAGGATGAACCTGCGGGAGGTTTACCCTCAAACCTCAAAGCGTAGGCGCAGCCTGCGGCCGGAAGCAGAGTTTCCGCACTCCACAATAAACCAACAACCCCTCACCAACTTGGGAGCAACCACAATTTACATCACCTGAGCACTGCTACATGTTCCTTAGAGACGTCCCTTTGAGACGTAAAGTCAAATCGTCGTCAGGAGGTGTGGGGCAGAAAAGGAATTGCGAATCATCACCTCTTCAGAGGTCTATCTATTCGTTCATTCGCTCAAACCTCAAGGCGCAGGCTGCGCCTGCGACCGGACGCAATGTAGAGACGCGGCATGCTGCGTCTCTATGGAAGGGGCATAGGTCCGGTCGTCTGAGGGCAAGCATTGCCCTACCTGGTTTCTGTTGTAATCTTGCTCACCTAAAAATCATGCAGCGATAGGAGAAAATTCCGTGATTCGATTGATGATTTACCTGATAGAGACATCCAAGGTTATGTCACCTTGCCGCAGTAAATGGAGGAGAACCGATTATTTCATATGCGGATAAAGTGGTTAGTATTGAAAGGGAAAGATGGTTCACAGGAGGGAACATCGCCGCCGACAGGCTATCTGCCCCTTTTTTCGAGATTAGAACACCTGGGGTATGAACTTGGTCAGTGCAACTGCGAGCCATGCTGTGATCGACCAATACACGATGTACTCGAAGAATGAGAAAATGAACACTGGGCCAGGGGTGAGCGCATTGAATACGGGTACTTTATCGAGGATGCGCAAACCATAAACCCCAAGTATATGTTCCAAGAGACCCTCGATCCCCCCAAGAAGAATGAAAACCAATACTGGGAGTGAATTAGAACTGTTGGCCAGGGTCCACAAGACAAACCCGAATGCGGCGTATAGGAAGATGTTTAGCGGAGCGAGGGGACGAACCCAGCCGGGGTAGAAGTGCTGGTAGTAAAGGTCCCAGAATGCTCTGAAGGCGATTACACTCAAAACGCCCCAAAAAATCCCAGAGGCGACGATGATTGCCTGCGGCGATCGTAAGAAATCCACATCAGGGTTAAAGAAAAACAGGGGAAGCAGCAGCAGAATGGCGATGATGGCGAAAACTGTGGTGCTTCCCCAGATATCTTTGTTTGTCACCGGGTTATCCGTCGGATCTTCTCTATCTAACCCAAAAGCGAGTTGCCAGACCAGCGTCTCCACGTGCCCGCAATGAAGGATCGTTATTTAGCGTGGAGATGTTCTGCGGCGATGAAGGTTAGCCCATTCTCCGTCAGTGCCCAGGCGGTTTTGTTTAAGGAGTCGAGCTTGTCGCTGAAATTCAAGGTCAGATGATCCCAATCGCCAGTCTCTATGATTTCCTCTTTATCGCGGAAGTAATCCAATATATCACTTGGATGTTCTCGCTCGACGTCTATTTCGGGATCAGCTCCCTCATGTTTAGCGGATATATTGGCGACATGATCGGCGATCTCGATCAACTCATCGCGCCTGTTGTAAGGCTGGCGGACGATGCTTTTATAGGTCTCAACGATGTGGTGTTCGTATCGAACCACATCCTCAAATCCCAGATCCTTCCTGAATTGGGCTGTAATCTCCATCGTCTCATTATTGATGGAGTTGCTCCAATTGAAGCCAATCAACGGAGATGTCCCATCCTCCCGGCTGAAGAGCTTAGCGCCAATAAGCGTCCATAACGCCGCGTACGGATTGTCGTTCCCCATATAGACCGAGATCTTGAACTCATTGTCAACCCCGAGCCGATGGAGAAGGTACCCGAGCAGGACAGTTCCGGGATTTATATTCAAGACCTGCTGGATGCCGTAATTGGTGTAATAGTAAAGGAATTCATCCAACCATTTCAAAGCATACTCATTCGGTTGACCCACTCCACCGAAATACCCCGTGATGGTCTCGGGACCGCCGAGATGGACGTTAGATCCGTCGGTGCCCTTTGTGTCGAGGGTCTCTACGTAGCTGGCGCCGAAAATCTGCATGGCGGCAGCGAAAGCGGGGAGATCACCATCCTCTTCCTGTTCCTTCATTTGACGCACGCGGATGAACCTGCCGGGCATTAATAAGCCCTCCGCGATCGCCCGTTTCGCAGCTAGAATCACATATGGGAAGTACTGACAAGCGCTAATCTCGAGGGTGACGGCGAAATCATCATTGAATGACGTCTTCTCGGCACGCTCGCCGAGAACTTTCTTGCGGTATTCGTCGATGCTGATGAAAGCGCCTTTATCGCGCTGTTCTTGAAGCCAATCTAGATCTTTTAAATAATCGGGCTGGATTTTTTCGACCTTCTCGCGCAAGACGGTCATCTGCCTTGCGGCTTTGGCTTTTGCATTGATTTCCTCCGGGGTGCCATATTTCGCAACCACATCCAAGAAATCGTTGATGATCTTCATGTCGGGATCTGCAAGGATCTGGTTTATAGCATCCAGCCGCGAGGACGGTATCTGCAAGAGAGCACGAATATCCTTACTCATAAAAATTCTCCTTTTCTAAGCGCATCTTCGGTAGATTAGCCCTTGATCAGTTTCATCAACTCGGCATACTCTTCGTCGGAGATCCCAAACCAATTTTCCGGTTGGGGGAAGGTTTTACTCTGTACTTCGTCAACATACTCTTTCAAGCCATCGGTGATGGTCTTCCCGGCATCAGCGTAAACCTTCGCCATCCGCGGCTTGAATTTAGGGTAGAGGCCGAACATATCATGGTAAATAAGCAATTGCCCGTGAGCATCAGGACCTGAGCCCAGGCTGATATTGAAGCATGACTCCATGCGTTCAGTGATCAATGTGCTTAGACGATCCGGTATCATCTCAAATAGGATGGCAAAGACGCCCGCGTCCTCAAGTGCTTTGGCGTCGTCCATGATCTTCTTCGCCTGTACTGCGCCTTTCCCCTGGACACGGAAACCGCCTAAAGCACTCACGCTCTGCGGCGTCAATCCCAGGTGCCCCATCACTGGGATCCCTGCAGCCAGGATGCCCTTTATCTGAGGGACGACCTCGGCTCCGCCCTCAAGTTTAATGGCATCGCAACTGGCTTCTGCCATGAACCTGCCAGCGCTGCGGATGGCCGTCTCGATACTCGGTTGATAGCTCATGTAGGGCATATCGCCGATCAACCAGGCATTAGGTGAGCCGCGCCGGACCGCTTGCGTATGCCGCATCATGTCGTCCAGGGTCACCGGCAGCGTTGAATCATAGCCCAGCATCGTCATGCCCAGGCTGTCGCCGACTAGAATCATGTCGACTCCAGCCTGCTCCTGGAAGTGGGCGGTCGGGTAGTCGTAGCATGTCAGCATCGTGATTGGCACGCCATCCTCAACCTTTTTAAACAATGTTCGCAGCGTGACCTTTTTACGATCACTCATTTTCAACCTCCTAAGGATTGTATATTTCTGAATGTTATTGATCGGAGTCTAGAGCAATCGGTGATTGATATCAAGTTAACTCCTTCCCTGAAGTGGACGCGTTTTCCCACCTGATTCTAGTAGATTGATTGCTCTGATGATGAAAAAGACCGTTGTTACGTGATCAGCGTCCCCTTCGGGGAGCCGAGGAGTACCTCTCGTAAGTGGCCGGGAACCTCGCCAGAAAAGATGCGTACTTCAGTGCCCGGTAGTCTTCTTGATAATGCCAGCGCATACTTCACTTTCGTTTCCATGCCACCGGTGACATCCATCTGCTCATCATCCACAAAGGCGAGTTCGGCAAAATCGGTCTGAGTGATTGAGGGTAGGATTTCCCCGGAACGGTCGTATACACCGTGAGTAAGACCTGCAAGCAAGATACGGCTGGGTTTGATGTTCTCGGTGAGATAAGAGAAGAGGGCTTCAGTTGAAGCGATCGCCGCTCCTCTGGTTTCATCGAACACTACGTCGCCATGGATCACGGGGATCAGACCTTTTGACAACGCTTGTTGAATGGGTTGGAGTGCGATGCTTATCAACTCACCGTCCTGAGCGAGAGCAGAAGCGGAAGGAGGGAAGGAGATGACCGGCAGACCAGCTGCAAGTAGTGAGTCCATAACGAACCTGTGCAGCTTATTAGCCGCCTTCCAGACTGTGATGACACCCTTCCAATCCTCTATTGTCGATGCACCGAGGTGGGTGCCGAATTTCGCGGCAGCATGGTGGCCAAAAGACCCCGAACCGTGTCCGAGAAGAATCGTTAATTCTGGGTTCTCCTGGCGAACATCCTGGATCTCAGAGGCTAATCTATCGATCACCTCCAGGCGAGCGGTTTCGGTTTTTGATTTCTCTGTGATCAAGGAGCCGCCAAGCTTGAGGAAAATCATCCGTCCACCTCTGTAATGAAGACCTGTTTTGCTCCGGCTTTTCTAAGGGCGGTCTCTACGATTGGCGCGGTATCCGGTTCAACAAGTGCGAGCATGATGCCCCCCATCCCTGCACCTGAAAGTTTGGCGCCCAAAGCGCCTGACTCGCGGGCGGCGCTAATGAGACGTTGAAGCTCAAGTGAACTAAGCCCCATATCTTCCAGCAGCATCTGGTTTTGATTCATCAGATCGCCCAAAGAATCGATAGAGCCTGTTTTTAGCATTGTGCGGGCTTCTATCACGATTTCACCAATCTCTTCGAACCATCCCCCGTATTTCCCCGGGTCTTTTTCCCAGCGCTCACGCAGCAGGCTCACCGGTATGGTGGTTCTCATCGACACGCCTGTGTCCCCAATAACCAGATTGAGCGGCGCGGAAATTTGTAAAACCTCTGGTTGGTGTTCGCGAATGAAGTAGACCGGTTTTTCGTAGGCGACTACAGTGTTGTCGATCCCGGAAGGTGTGCCGTGATGGATGCACTCGATTGCGTAAGCGATCTTGGAGATCGTTTCAACTTCGAGTGGTTTCATGAGATGGGCGCTCAAAGCGCGGGTGACGGCGACCGAGACGGCTGCGCTTGATCCGAGCCCTGAGGCAATCGGTAGCTCGGAGTGGATGGCCAAATGGGCATCAAACGGCGCTTTCACGCCGAGCTCATCAAGTGTGAGGCGCACCGCGGATGCCAATGGATCATCCCTATCCGCTTCGCGCAGCCAATAGGATTGGCTGATGTCGGGCGCGTCGATGAGCACGCCAGTCGTTCCTTTATCGAGGTGTTCAATTTGAACAGTCGCACGGATATGGGAAAGAGGGACGGCTATCGCGGGCTGACCGTAAACAACCGCATGTTCCCCGAAGAGTATAGCTTTGCCAGAAGCGCTGGCTAGGGTCATAGAGAGAAGTACAAAATGGCGACGACTGTTAAACCCCAGAGGGCAACTGTAGCCATGAGTGGTTTATCGGAAAGAAGGAGTTCTTCTGGTGCTCCGCCTTCGGCTTTTACGTGGATAAGAAATAGATAGCGGAAGATTCCATAGATGACAAAGGGGATCGTCAACATCATCAAGTTATTCTCAGGGAGATTCTGTGCTGAAAAGGTATAGAGAGAGTATGCGAGAATCGTTGTGCTGGAGACAATTGAAAGCAGGTGGTCGATGAACGAGAGAGTGTAGCCATCCAATACGCGTCGATGAGAATTCGCATCGTCCGCCAATAGAACCATCTCGGCGCGTCTCTTCCCCAAACCCACGAAAAGTGAGATTAAAGTAATGCATACATACATCCAAGGGGAAAAACGCTGAACCGTGATGAGCACTACACCTGCCCCCACACGGAGGACAAAACCTGCGGCGATGACAAGCACATCGATGATAGGTATATGTTTGAGGTAGAACGAATATAACAAGTTCAAAACCATATAGGTAAGGAGGATGAGACCGAACTTGATTTCGAGAAAGAATCCGAGACCGAGGGCTGTGACTGAGAAGAGAACCGCGGCAGTGGTCGCGACGTTCTTTGAGAGTTTTCCAGAAGCGAGCGGGCGCTTTCGCTTCACAGGGTGAAGCCGGTCTTGTTCGAGGTCAGCGAGGTCGTTGATGAGATAGACCGCACTTGCTCCCAAACAGAATATCAAGAACCCCCCAAAGGTTCTTAGGAATGACGATAGGTTAAATAATTGTTGGTCGAAAACAAGCGCTGTGAAGATAATGCCGTTCTTGACCCATTGCTTAGGGCGCATGGCCTTCAGTAGATTTTTGAGCATGGGCCGCATGATAGCAGGAACCTCGGGGAGGGGCAAGAGAGGGGTCGCCTAAACAATGATATGGCTGTCCTGAAAATGGGTTGAACGTGCGGATTGAAGTACAATCGGGATTATGTCTAGTAAGAAGCGCATCGATCTTCTTCTTGTCGACCGCGGTCTCGCCGAAAGCCGTTCCGCGGCGCAAAAATTAATCATGGCCGGGCTCGTTCGAGTGGAAGGACAGTTGATACACAAAGCATCTCAAAAAGCCGAACCGGGGATGTCGATTGAAGTAACCTCAGGACCACGATTTGTCTCACGTGGAGGAGAAAAATTGCAAGCAGCCGTGGAGACATTTGCCGTGACAGTGGATGATCGGTTGTGTGCCGATGTCGGTGCTTCCACCGGAGGGTTCACCGATTGTCTTCTGCAAAATGGGGCTGCGCGTGTGTATACGATCGACGTGGGGAAGGGGCTGCTCCATTGGAAATTACGAAACGACGCCCGTGTTGTTGTGATTGAGAAGACGAACGCTCGATACTTGGAAACCCTTCCGGAGCGTGTCCATCTTGTAACGATGGATGTCTCCTTCATCTCACTAAGGAAGTTGCTCCCGGTCATTGTTGGATGGCTGAAGCCGGGGGGAGATGTGATCCCGTTAATCAAACCGCAGTTTGAAGCTGGACCGGATCGCGTTGGAAAAGGTGGGGTTGTTCGCGATTCCTCCGTGCATCGCGATGTAACCCATCGAGTACTGGATTTTGCCCTCCAGCACTCGCTTGCGCCTCAGGGGCTCATTCGCTCCCCTTTGCGTGGTCCGAAGGGGAATATCGAGTTTCTGGCGTGGCTGCGAAAAGACGCGCAAGCACGAAGCACAGACGACTTGCTGGAGTCTGTATTCACATCTTGAATAGGAATCTACCTGAGAAGCTTAACGAGAAGGTCGTTCTCCATTCATCTGAAAGGGATGGATACCTTGAGATGGACGAAATAGCCCAAGCGTGGTTTGTGTGTACGAAAATCGGTGCCTGCATCGTCAACGGGGTATAATCCCCGCCTGATACCAATGCCACGAAACTCACGCAGATTTCTTGTCCTCCTACTGGGAATTCTCATTAGCGCAACAGCGTTGTACCTGGTCCTACGCTGGGCTGGCTGGGAACCGCTTCTCGCCGCGTTAAAACGGATGGACGCGCGCTTTTTGCTTCTTGCAGTCGTTTTTTATCTGGCTTCCATGCTGGCGCGTACGGCGGCATGGAAAACATTGCTGAATAACAAGTTTGGATTCGGTCGCGTACTTGCCGCTTTGAATGAAGGCTATCTTCTAAACAACGTTCTCCCGTGGCGCCTGGGTGAGGTGGGACGGGCTGTTCTACTAGGTCGGCATTCCGGAGGATCGATATTGTCGGTCCTTTCTTCAATTCTTGTTGAACGATTGTTTGATCTCACAATTGCCTTAGGTTTGCTTTTCGCGCTGCTTCCTCATGTCGCCGGCACTCCAAACGTACCGCGCACTGGATTATCCATAGCCGTTGTCCTGTTTATTATTATTGCCGTTCTTTGGCTTCTTGTCCGCAAGCCAGAATGGATAGAAAGTATCGTCAGCCGGCTTCCCGGAGGCGAAAAGCGTTGGATGCCTGCCTGGGAACGCGTTCGGCAAGGCCTGCAGGCGCTTCAAGAGCCTCGCTTATTTTTCACGAGTCTTGGTTGGATGGCGCTCACGTGGATTCTCGCCGGGATCGAGTATTGGCTGATTATGAGAGCCCTTCTCCCCGAGGCGGAATGGACCTGGGCGTTCTTCATGTTAACGATAACATTGCTTGGGGGAGCCATCCCTTCAGTGCCGGGTTATTTCGGCGTGTTTGAGGCGGCAGGAGTATTGGCGCTTTCCGCGTTTAATGTTCCAACAGCGGAAGCCTTGGCCATCTCGCTCACTATTCATGGCATGGTTTATTCAATCGGATCTCTCTTCGGTTTCATTGCTTTACTCAATGAAGGAGAGACTATCTCGGGGTTGTATCAAGATATTCGCAGATGGCTCTCTACTGGCTCGAATCAACAAGCGGGTTGATATGCGCATTCTAAACACACTTTATTACTATCGCCCTCATTTTTCCGGCCTGACGGTATACACGGAACGCCTGGCGCGAACGCTTATTTCTCATGGGCACCAGGTGACGGTCTTGACTTCTCAATATGATCGATCTCTTCAACCGTTTGAAAACATGAATGGTGTGGTTGTAAGGCGCGTGCCCGTTTTGTGCAATATCAGCAAGGGTCCGATCATGCCAACTTTCCTCTACCAAGCTGCGCGTTTGATCCAAGAGCATGACATCCTTCACTTGCACGTCCCGCAGCTCGAGGCCGCTCCTCTTTCGCTGCTCGGACGCGCCTTCAGAATACCTGTAGTGATGACCTACCACTGTGATCTCCTGCTGCCCCCCTCGCCGTTGAACGCGCTCGCAAACCGGATTTCAAATTTGGCGAACTCGATTTCGACGAAAACAGCAAATGTGATTGTTGTAAATTCGGGTGATTATGCAGAAGAATCACCGCTTTTGAGTAAACGGCTCGAGAAGGTCGAAGTTATTCCGCCTCCGATCGAATTACCTGAACCGGATCCCCTTGTCATTCAATCTATGCGCGAGCGCTATAATATCGTCCAGGGGCAGCCTGTCATTGGCATGGCCGCACGCCTGGCAACAGAGAAGGGCGCCGAGGTGCTCGCTCGGGCGATGCCGAATGTTCTCAAAGCTATGCCGGGCGCCTGTGTTCTTTATGTCGGTCAATACGAAAATGTCATGGGCGAAGAAACATATCGTCTTCACCTTCTCCCACAGATCGAGGCGCTTGGTGACCATTGGACTTTCTTGGGAATTCTCCAGCAGAGTGAGTTTGCGGCTTTCTTTAAGATGTGCGATGTTACTGTGCTCCCCAGCTTAAACAGCACGGAGAGTTTCGGGATGGTTCAGGTGGAATCGATGCTCTCGGGAACCCCGGTTGTGGCCAGTGACCTCCCGGGAGTCCGGCAGCCTACTCAGGCAACCGGTATGGGGTTAACATTCCCTCCTGGGGATGCGGATGAACTGGCCGCTGCCCTTCTCCAGGTTCTCAGGAATCCTGCGGATTACAGACGCGACCGTGCTAGCGTCATGGCGCAGTATTCAAGCGAAGTTGTATCGGCAAAGTATGAAAACATCTTTGCCGAATTAATTTCGAAAGTGTGAAGCTCAACCCTAAATGACGAAAGATTATTTCTGGCTGCATCTGCGTGATCTACCGTACTTCCGGGCACTTCTGCGGGCGATTGAAGCCACCTACTACGAAGACCTGGATCTCCCCTCACCGACTCTCGACGTAGGCTGCGGTGACGGGCATTTTGCAACGATCGCGTTTGACCGCCCGATTGAGATCGGTGTCGACCCTGATCTACCGATCATGCGAGAAACCCAGTCGCGCCATGCGTATGATCTCCTTTTGCAAGCAGATGGAGCGCACATGCCGCTCCCGGACCTTTCAATCGCTTCGGCTTTCAGCAATTCTGTCCTTGAACACATACCGCATCTTGACGCGGTTCTGCGAGATGTGGGTCGAGTATTAAAATCAGGAGCACCATTTGTTTTCACGGTGCCCAACCCGGGCTATCGCACGCAGTTGAGCTTCCCCCAGAAGCTCTCAAGAGTAGGCCTTTCGGTGTTAGGAAAGTCGTATGAAAGTTGGTTCATGCGCATGTCGCGAACGATTAATCTTGACGATGAGAACGGTTGGGAACGGCGATTATCGGCAGCCGGTTTCACGATCGAGAGGACCTTTCGCTACTTTCCTCCATCCTCCCTGCATGTCCTGGAGTGGGGGCATTACTTCGGTGGACCTTGCTTACTCCCGCACAAGCTATTCGGCAAGTGGATTCTCGCCCCTTACCGTTGGAATCTCGGTTTGACGGATCGGCTAGTGCGACGATACTATCATACGTCGCCGACCGAGGACGGAACCTATAGTTTCTATTTGGTGCGCAAACAATGACCTCACCTGAGCCGGAACCTAACCCAATTCCCGAATCCAACCCGCAAGATCTGATGGAGCCGAGTATCCTGGATTGGATTAAATCGCTGGTTCGTGGGCGTCCGCTCCCCATTCCAGAAGGACCTGAAGAGAACGCAATCGATGTCCTTCCGTTGGCGTTGGACGAAGAGTCTCCGCGAGAGGCACCCTTGTCAACCTTTCATTTTACGGCATCTCAATTTCGATTACCGGTTGCACTGCTACTCGCACTCACAGCGCAATTTGGCCTGGAACGCCGGGGGGGGGCGATCTGGATCAGTATTGCACTGTACATCCTAGCAGCTGCAGTTATCGCTTGGGGGACCTGGGCAGAAGATTTCCACTATATACCACCACCCACTTCAATCGAGAAAGCCAGTCCTGTCACCTATCGCCCCGCATTATTAGCTGCAGCACTTATTCTTTCTCTGCTGACTTTCATCACTTCTGGGAATAACCTCTTCGATTTTCTGACAGTGGTTTTCTGGATCGCTTCCATCATCACCGTCCTGCTAGCTTTCTGGGATGGAGAATTTCCTCTGGTGAGCTGGTGGAGAAGGTTCAAGAGCTGGTTAGCTGACCCAAATCTGCGCCTATCGTTCTCTGGCTGGGAGCTTCTGGTTCTTGCAGGCTTCGGCCTTTCAATCTACTTCAGGTTTTATCTCCTCGATACGGTTCCACCGGAGATGGTCAGCGATCACGCCGAGAAATTACTGGATGTCGTCGATGTGCTCAATGGAAAATACTCGATCTTTTTCCCAAGGAACACCGGGCGTGAGGCTATGCAGTTTTACTTGGCTGCAGCGACGCATAAATTGTTGGGCACGGGGGTGACCCATCTCACCTTGAAAATCGGCACAGCCCTGGCGGGGATTCTGACCTTGCCCTTCATTTATCTCCTTGGTAAAGAAGTCGGGGGAAAGCGCGTTGGTCTTGCGGCCATGATACTAGCCGGGATCGCCTACTGGCCGAATGTGATCAGCCGGGTGGGGCTTCGGTTTTCACTTTATCCATTATTCGTCGCCCCAGCCTTTTATTTCCTGGCCAGGGGAATCCGTACTCGCAATCGTAATGACTTCCTTCTCTGCGGATTAGTCGTTGGCATGGGGCTCCATGGGTACAGCCCGGCGCGAGTTATCCCCATTGCCATCGCCGTTGGTGTTGGCCTGTACCTCCTATTTAAGGATTCACGGAAGCAGCGCCGGGAGACGATTACGCTGCTCGTGGTCACAGGTCTCGTTGCTCTGATTGTACTTATGCCCCTGGTGAGAATTGCAGTAAATCGCCCGGATGAGGTGATCTACAGGATGGCCACGCGCTATGGGAGCACCGAGAGGGAATTATCCGAGCCCGCAATACAGATTTTTGCCTCAAATGTCTGGAACGGCGTGAAGATGTTCACCTGGGATAATGGCGAAGTATGGGTGAACTCCATCCCGCATCGTCCAGCGCTGGATTGGGTCACTGGCGCTCTGTTTTCTCTTGGAGTCGTCATCGCTCTGACCCGCTTTGTGCACTACCGCAGCTGGATCCATTTATTCATTCTCGTCTCGATCCCCATTCTCCAACTTCCCTCCACGCTATCGCTCGCCTTTCCAGCTGAGAACCCTGCTACAAACCGGGCCGCGGGGGCGATTGTGCCTGTTTTCATCCTTGCTGGTTTGGCATTTGCGGCAATTCCGGATTGGATCAAAACCCATAGGAAAGGGCGCCGGATAGTCGCAATCAGCCTTGTATTAACAGGGTTGCTCTTGTTAATCGCGAGTCGATTGAATTACCATCTCGTTTTCAAGGAATATCAAGATCTTTTTCTCCGGTCTGCATGGAACACATCGGAAGCAGGCGCTGTGATCCAGAATTTTGCTGAATCGATCGGCGATTATGAAACCGCTCATGTTGTTGCTTACCCTCATTGGGTTGACACACGGCTTGTCGGGATAAACGCAGGTCAACCTACCCGGGATTACGCCATTTCCGTTGAGGAATTCGCGAATACAACCTCCGAATCTCGGCCGCAGCTCTTCCTGCTCCATCCGGATGACAAAGAGTCCCTACAGAAGCTCAAGGAGCTGTATCCCCTTGCGCGGGTTACAGAATATCCAAACAATATCGAGGGCAAGAATTTTATTATTCTGTCAGTGCCTTCCGTATCTGACACTCAACTAGAAGCGGTTCGGGAAACCGAGTGATTATGGTTGAAGTTGAAACGCCCTTAGAGCAAGAACACGAGCCGCCTGAAAAAGAAAGAACCAGGGTTCTTTCGGATCTTGTGGTTGGGATTCTCCTGGTCGCGATTCTCGGTCTGGCTGCATACCTGCGCTTCACTGGCTTGAATTGGGATTCTAATACCCATCTTCACCCGGACGAACGCTTTCTCTGGATGGTTGAGTCCTCAATTCAACCTCCACAGTCCATCGGGGAATATTTCAACACCGATACTTCCCCTCTCAACCCGCATAACGCTGGGCATGGTTTCTTCGTCTATGGAACGTTCCCTATCTTCCTCGTCCGCTATCTGGCCGAATGGACCGGTATGTCTGATTTGGGCGCTGTACATCTATTAGGGAGGGCTGTTTCAGGGATCTCGGATCTCGTATCGATCCTTCTGATTTACCTGATCGGGGAGAGACTCTTCAATCGCCGGGTGGGGATTCTGGCCGCGCTGTTTACAGCTCTTTCGGTTTTGTTGATTCAACATGCGCATTTCTTCGTCGTCGATCCGCTCGCCAATGTTTTTATCCTTGCTGGCCTATATTTCTCCGTTCGAGTTATTGGCGAGGGGAAGCTTAGCGACTATCTGCTCTTCGGTGTCATGCTGGGGCTGGCAGTGGCCTCCAAGATCAGCGCAGCCCCTCTGGCGGTTGCTGCAGCGCTTGCAGGGCTCATGAATATCCTGAAGGCTCCCTCTGATCAAAGGCCCGCTGTTTTCTCCCGCACGCTCGTTTTCTTGTTCGCTGCAGCGCTACTGTCACTCCTGGTCTTCCGTGTTGTCCAACCCTACGCTTTTGAAGGACCGGGATTCTTCAATGTGAAGTTCAACCCGAAGTGGCTGGCGAACATGGCGGAAGTCCGAAGCCAGCAGGCAGGGAACACCGATGCTCCTTATGCGCTTCAGTGGGCTGAACGCACCCCGATTTTCTTCTCACTGAAGAACATGATCCTGTGGGGATTGGGCATGCCGCTAGGAATCCTGGGCTGGGTCGGTTTGGGGTGGGCTCTTGTTGAGATGATTAGGGGACGGTGGGAGCGTTATTTGATCCTGGTGGTCTGGACAGCCGGCATGTTCATCTGGCAGTCGATTAATTTCACCAAGGCGATGCGTTACCAATTGCCTGTCTATCCAACACTGGCGTTGCTGGCCGCCTGGGTGCTCTGGCATGCATGGGAGAGTCTCCCGGAGCTTAAAACCCAATGGCAAAAGGCAGCCCGAGTCGGTGTACTGTTGGTTGGATTCGTCACCGTCCTGGGGACGGCTTTGTGGGCCTTTGCCTTCCACTCGATATACTCGGAGCCACTCACCCGGGTATCTGCATCGCGTTGGATTTACAGGAATATCCCAGCTGCTGTAAATCTGGTTGGTGAGGCAGATGGGGAGAAGTTTTACGAAACAATACCGGTGCCCATACCCTTTGAATTAATCTCCGGGGACACCTATACAACGGAAATCTCCACAGACATATCCGCGGTTATAAGCGGCGTTTTACTGCCCTACGTCTCGACGGGTGATGATCAGGGCGGCGTCCTGAGTCTTTCTGTAACACTTGCAGAGGAGCCAAGCGCCGGGGATGTTTACGCGCGCGGGGAATATCAGGGCGAAGTGGGCGCAGGTGAAGAGGTCCGGGTTGAAATCCAACTCGATCGGTCCTTTATCATCGACCCAGACACTCGTCTGTTCCTGATTCTCGAAAATACCGGTGGACCGTCCCTGCATATGCGACCCTCTCTCTTGGTGCATGAGACAACCTGGGATGATGGTTTGCCGTGGGGGGTTGATGATCGAGGGCTTGGAGGCAGATATGAAGTGCAAAATCTCGAACTTTATTGGCATGATAACCAGGATGATGATGACAACGGAATCCCCGATAAGTTAGAGAGAATTGTAGAATATTTGGGGCAGGGGGATTATCTTATGATCTCCTCCAATCGCCAGTATGGAACGATCCCCCGCGTTCCAATCCGCTACCCACTTACTTCTGTCTATTACCGCGAACTTTTCGGCTGCCCTGAAGGAATGGATGTCCCCATATGTGGTGCGACCGCAGAAGTGGGATTGTACACCGGCCGCTTAGGGTATTCACTCATTGAGGTTTTTGAAAGCCACCCATCAATCGGGGCACTCGAGATCAACGATCAATTCGCGGAAGAGGCTTTTACTGTTTACGATCATCCGAAGGTGTTGATTTTTAAGCGGGATGCGGATTTCAGCGCGGAAGAAGTTTTTGACATTCTTTCCCGGGTCGATGTGAGCGGCGTCGTCCATGTGCTGCCGAAGGACGCCGGAGATGCTGTAGGGAAAGAATTATTGCTCTCTACGGATCAATGGCAGCGACAGCAGGACGAGGGCACCTGGTCAGAGATATTCAACACGGAGAGCATTGTTAATCGCTCGGGATTGTTGAGCGCCATCGTCTGGTGGGTAGTGTTAGGGGTGATAGGTCTCCTGGTTTATCCTATTACGCGAGTCGTCTTCCGCAGCTTCCATGATGGCGGTTACGCGCTCTCGCGGTTGATCGGACTGCTGCTTTTCTCATGGGGCGCCTGGATCTTCGGGAGTCTTGGGATTACTATCAGCCGCTTGACGCTCTTTATTGTGTTGCTGCTGCTCGCGGGGGTTTCCTTCGCCCTCGCATGGCGTGACCGCGAGGAACTTGCCACATTCTTCCGGACGCAATGGCGGGATATTCTCTGGGTGGAGATATTTGCGCTAAGCTTTTTCCTCCTGGATCTTGCGATTCGATTCGGGAACCCTGATTTATGGCACCCTGCAAAAGGTGGGGAGAAGCCCATGGACTTCTCCTATCTGAACGCCGTAATTAAAAGTTCAACCTTCCCTCCCTATGACCCCTGGTTCGCTGGCGGGTATATCAACTACTACTACTACGGTTTCGTGCTCGTCGGCATGCCGGTAAAATTGCTGGGTATTATCCCAGCGACAGCCTACAATCTCATTATCCCAACGCTCTTCTCGATCCTGGCATTGTGCGCGTACAGCGTGGGCTACCATCTGGTACGTTCGATATCTCAGAACGTGTCTCTTCGCGGAAGAGCGAATCCCAAATTGGCGGGCCTCATCGCCGCGCTCCTGTTAGCAGTTTTTGGAAATCTGGGCACGGCCAGGATGTTCTATGATGGGTTTAAAGAGATTGGCACTCCGGCAGGGGTTGAAGAGGGGAGCTTGATCGTTGGGGTAGGTCAAGCGGCGAAGGGATTTGTAAATTACCTTACGTACAAGTCTCCGCTTCCCTACCCGATGGACCAATGGTATTGGAACCCGAGCCGGATGATTACCCCCGGGGAGGGTGAAGCAGGACCGATCACGGAATTTCCCTTCTTCACATTCCTGTACGCCGATCTGCACGCTCACATGATCAGCCGGTCACTCACAATCCTAAGCCTTGCCTGGGGTATATCGTGGATTCTCTCCGTCACCCAGCGTCGCCGTCGGGGGAGAATCGATATCCCCCTGGCCTTGTTTATCGGCGGTTTAACGCTTGGCGCGTTGCGAACTGTTAATACCTGGGATTTCCCCGTGTATTGGGTGTTAGGAGTGCTCGCGGTCATCTTTGCTGTGTGGTGGCGCGATCGAGAATTTAATCTGCCACAGATTATAAAAGCAGCGCTCTATGCCACCCTGCTTATAGCGCTCTCACAATTCCTATATCAGCCATACCACCATTATTACGGGCAGGGATATATGTCCGCAGAGATCTGGAAGGGTTCGCTGACGTCCTTGATCGATTATCTGACGGTGCATGGAGTCTTCCTCTTCCTGGTTACAGCCTGGATGGCATGGGAAACTCGCGAGTGGCTGGCGCAAACCCCGATCACAGAGCTGAACAGGCTGCGGCCGATTGCGATGTGGATTGGATCTGCGGCTTTTCTCGTTGTGGCGGGTACCGCCTGGCTGACGGGTATAGGATATCAGATTGCACTGATCGTCATCCCTCTCGGCGTCTGGGCGCTGATACTGCTGCTGCGACCCGATCTGTCGATAGGCAAGCGGATCGTGCTTTTCTTCGTGGGGACTGGGCTGGTCCTTACGTTTGTCGTGGAGGTCGTGGTGCTCAAGGGGGATATCGGTCGCATGAATACGGTCTTCAAATTCTACCTCCAGGTGTGGGAGCTCTTCAGCCTAGCTGCAGCCGCAGCTCTCGCATGGACGTATGCCTCTCTCACCAGATGGAATCGTGTTTGGCGGTGGATCTGGTTGACGGCAACGGTTTTGCTTTTGTTCTCTGCCGCTCTGTATCCCCTCACGGGATCATTTGCGAAAGTCCGGGACCGCATGACGATAACTGCGCCAAGGACGCTCGACGGCATGCTCTACATGGATTACGCATACCGCTCTGAGTTGGGCGAGAAGCTCCCATTGGGAGAGGATTATCAAGCGATTCGTTGGTTGCAGGAAAATGTTGAGGGTTCCCCGGTTATCGTTGAGGCGAACATTCCTGAGTATCGCTGGGGCTCGCGTTATTCAATCTACACCGGGCTCCCGGGTGTCCTGGGATGGCGCTGGCATCAATCCCAGCAGCGCGTAGCCGCAGAAGAAAATGGCGTGGATGAACGGCTATTCCAAACAACGAAATTCTATCTAACGCGAACGATCGCGGAGGCAAATGATTTCCTCGATGAATATAATGTTAAGTATGTCATCGTCGGCGGGCTGGAACGCGCTTATTATTCCGAGGTCTATCCGTGCTGGCCAGAGGCGAGTATACCGGGCATCTCCTGTGATCTACGCGGTTGGCCAATGGGGATGCCGACATCGTTCCCGATCTCGCCTGACGAATGCGAGCTGGAACACCCCGAAGATGAAACCTCGAGCCTGCGCTGTCCGACACACGCTTTGGACAAGTTCCCTGCCATGGAATCTGAAGGAAGCCTCCGGTCCGTCTTCCAGGTGGGGAAAACTGTGATCTATGAGGTTGTAAGGTGATTCAAGACATCTTCATCTGGTGGTTGATAAGTACGGTTCTGGGCGCTCTAACACTGCCAATTGCCTGGCGGATCTTCGGACGTCTCGAAGACCGCGGCTATGGTTTCGCCAGGACACTCGGGTTGCTTCTAGCCGGATATATTTTCTGGATGGGAGCCACGCTGCGGATGTTCCAGCCGAGCCTTGGTGGAGCGGTGATGGCGGTTCTTGCGCTCTTGGGACTGAGCGTATGGATTGGGCGCAGCACGTGGCGCGATGTGCTCGATTGGCTCAAAGAGCATCGTTCCACAGTTCTTACCATGGAGATCCTTTTCCTGTTCGCATTCGTAGTTTGGACGTTTGTGCGGGCGAACAACCCGGCGATTACCAATACTGAAAAACCAATGGAGCTCGCATTCTTAAATGCGATTCTTCAATCGGACAGCTTCCCCCCTCATGATCCTTGGCTCTCGGGTTATGCGATCTCCTACTATTACTTTGGCTACATTCTTCTGGCTTTGCTCACCCGGCTCACGGGGGCTGCCTCCGGAGTCGCCTTCAATCTCGGGAACAGTCTCTGGTTTGCGCTGGTCGCCCTGGGTACGTACTCTCTCGCATACAACTTCCTCGCCCGACGGACACCCGGTCGTGTTAAACGAGTCTCACCGCTTCTTGCGCCGATCTTTGTCTTGATCAGCGGTAATTTGGGAGGCTTCCTCGAGATTCTTTATTCAAAAACCATATTCTGGACGACGAACGCGGATGGTTTTTTTACATCGCCGTTCTGGACTTGGATTGGGCTTGAGGATCTGGAAAAGCCACCCATTCTCGATGCGAGTTGGATACCTGAACGATCCTGGTGGTGGTTCCGCTCATCGCGCGTGATCAGGGATCTCGATCTGAATGGCTTCCCACTCGGATTACAGTCGATCGACGAATTCCCGTTCTTCTCTTTCCTGCTTGCAGATAATCACCCGCACCTTTTGGCGATGCCCTTTGTTCTCATGGTGATCGCCTTCGCTTTTCAGGTTTTCCTCCAGGGCCAGCGGGCACCTCTTCGTCTGTCCGAGGTGAAATGGACCCAAAGCCTGCGTAAACATCTATGGATTGCCCTGGGTTTGGCAGCGGTGATCGTCGTGGTTGTCCTGGGGTTGAAAGCCGGAGCGGCAGGTCTTGGGTTCTCCGCAGCTTTCATGTCAATTCTTAAAGGTATTGTGACCTGCGGGCTTATCTTTGGGGGAGGGCTTCTTGTCGGGGCGGTCGCAGCGGGTATTCTGCCATCTTCACTCAGTAAGCTCGAGTTCTGGATCGGCGCATGGCTCTTCGGGGCGCTGGCTTTTTTGAATACCTGGGATTTCCCGATCTATTTCAGCTTGCTCTTATGTGTGATGATCTGGAGAAGTAGGACGCTCCCACTCACAGTTTGGGTTAAGTCGGTGCTTACGACGAGCCTGGCATTCATCGTAGCTGCTATTTTATTTTATCTCCCCTGGTATCCATCGTTTTCCTCACAGGCAGGCGGCATCCTACCGCACTTGATGCATCCCACTCGTTTCCTGCATTTCTTCATCATGTTCGCCGTCTCATTCATCCCTATCAGTATCTGGCTTATCATGCGAGTGACGCGGGGGATCAGGCGAGCGGAGGGGAAATGGCTTCTTGGAATCGGCTTGGGACTCCCGCTCGTGCTCTTGATCCTTTCGTGGCTTTTCGCAGCAATGATTTACCTCGTCGGTGCAAACGTCATCGAGATGGGGTCGATACTCAGTAGCATGGGGATGGATAGTCTACGCGATGCCGCGCGAGCGACAATCACCATCCGATTAACACAGTCGTGGACAGCGATCGGCTTAGGCGTGATGATCGCCAGCGCCGTTGTGCTCGTTAGACGTGTGTGGAGCGACTCTGCGAACGAGGCCAAACCAGGTCCTTTCATCCTTATGATGATCACTATTGGAGCGCTCTTGGTGCTTGGTCCTGAGTTTTTCTATCTCAAAGATCAATTCGGGCTGCGCATGAATACGATTTTTAAATTCTACTTTGCAGCATGGATCTTATGGGCTCTCGCCGCAGCATACGTGATGGATGTGATCTGGTCTAAACGGAGCGCGAAGATGATCCCCGTGCAAATACTCACAGTTCTCCCGCTGCTTGCTGGTCTCATCTATCCTGCCCTTTCTGTTTGGACGAAAACAAACGGTCTAAACCCGGTTCATGGCCGAACGTTGAATGGGGCGTTACACCCTGCCTACGCGTCCGAAGCGGATCGCGAGGCGATCCAATGGATGAGTGATCATCTAGATGCCGGAGTCGTTGCGGAGGCCGTAGGCGGCAGCTATTCGTACTTTGCGAGGGTATCCGTGCATACGGGATTCCCCACCGTTATCGGCTGGCCTGGTCATGAAAGCCAATGGCGCGGCGGATACCAATACCACGGAACGCGGGAAGAAGACGTAAGGTCATTGTATATATCGCCGGACTGGGAACAAACTCAACAGATCCTGAAGACCTATAATGTGAAGTATGTTTACGTTGGAGAACTTGAACGCATGACCTACAAACCAGTCTTTGATAATAAATTCGATGCATTCATGGAGTTGGTTTACCAAACTGACAGGGTTAAGATTTACGCCACGAGAGCAGGTGACTCCTCTTGAATAACAATCGGAGCATCAGGCTGGGTACGGTAATCCTCGCAACCTTGATCGTGTTGATTGCCTGGATGCGGCTTGCAGACCTCGGTAGAAATCCACTCACCGATTCAGAGGCTGTTCATGCGCTAACAGCAGCATCGACGACTCCGGATGCTTCTCCCTTCTGGGATGTCGATGGCATGGCGGTGCCAGTAAGTGCGAGTTACTACGTTTTCACCACCATGATCTTCCAGCTTTTTAATCCATCCGATGCGACAGCGCGTGTTATCTCAGCTCTTGCCGGCATCGTGTTGGTTTTGAGCCCGTTGCTCCTGCGGAAACGAATTGGCAAAGCTCATTCGCTGATAGCCGTTCTGGTGCTGGCCGTCGCCACGTCTGGATGGACAATCGCCCGCACCGCCGACGGCTCAGCTCTAGCCGCAGCTGGCCTGGCGCTATTCGTATTCCTCGCCTGGTCGGTGGACTTACTTGAGGATAGACGGGTTAGGCTCTTACTCGCGGCTGGCACGTTAGGCTTCGCGTTGGCGTCAGGCCCCATAGTTCTGCAGGGTCTGTTTGGGCTGCTGGTCGCACTCGGATTGTCAAGCATCCTCGCATCCCGGGACCGAAAGCCATTTGAAGAATTTCAACGTTTGTTTGCAATTAAATCTGGCTTATGGGTGTCGCTTGTTGTAATGCTCCTTGTCGCCTCAGGCGTGGGTTTCTATTGGAATGGGCTTGCCGGGTTGGGTGAATCCCTCACGGAATGGCTGCATGGTTGGACGGATCCAGGTATACAGTCGGCCATTGCTTATGTCGTGATGCTCGTGAGTTATGAACCTTTGTTTGTGGTGATGGGCATCGTGGGGGCAGTTCTCGCCTGGCAGCGCAAAGAATCTCTCGGGCAGGCAGCCAGTCTATGGGTGTCAGGCAGCTTGTTAAGCGGCCTGGTCTATCCCGCGCGGAGTGCAGCGGAAATAATCTTTGTGGTCCTTCCTCTAGCACTTTTGGTAGCCTATGCCATCTCGGTTTTGATTGAACGAATTGCGCAGCGTGGCGTCGGGCTCGAATTGATAGGTCTCACCGGTGTACTCCTGGTGCTTACAGCTTCTGCATGGATATCGCTTATCGGCTACGCAAATGGCTTCATCTTGGAGTACACACCGAGCGATCCGGGGCTAATCCTGCTTGTATTCAGCGCATTGGTCATCATGGCCGTTAGCCTGCTTTTATTCTTTGGCTTGGGTTGGTCTTGGGGCGTTGTGGCAGATACGCTCGGGATCACGGCAACACTTGTATTGGCAGCGATCACGCTCTCTGCAGCCTGGCGTTTGAATTTCACGTCCCTGGCAACGAGTGCCAGAGAACTCTGGCATCCTGAGGTAACCACGAATGGCATGCGGCTGCTCACGAATACACTCGACAATGCCTCACTCGCCTACGCGGGTCGGACCGATGAGATCGCAATTGAGGTGCAATCTGAGGTTAACCCCGCACTGGCGTGGACGCTGCGTGGTTACAATCGGGTGGGGGGTGAATTCAACTCTCTGGTAGATCCCTCCCCGGCGGTTCTCACTTTGGAGTCAAATTCTTCGCCTCACCTGCTTGTCGACTATATGGGTCAGGGGACGGTGTTGAAAGAGCGGCGTGGTTGGGATGGCAGTCTACCGCCGAATCTGCTGCGGTGGTTTGTGCTGCGCTCTGCGCCGACGGAACTCGAGCGTTGGGTCCTCTGGGTGCGGATGGATATCGTCACCCTCGGCGATGTAGGGCTCACAGATTTTGAATGAGGATGGTGGATTGGTTGCGTCTGTGCCATCATCAGTTTGTTAAAGGGTTGAATTGTCACAGGGAATCCGTGGGGTTTGGTTGAGGAGGGCTGAAGCTTGAGAGCAAAGATAATCGCGATCGATGGACCAGCTGCCTCCGGAAAATCGACTCTTGCCCAGAACCTCGCCTCTGCTTTGGGTTATCTTTACTTCGATACTGGTGTGATGTACCGGGCGGTTACTTTGGCAGCCTTGAAATCCGCTACCCCTATTGAGGATGAAGCTACTGTATCCGCGATTGCTAATAAGCTGGATCTTGATGTGCTCTCACCGAACACCGATGATGGTCGCCAGTGTGGTGTTCTCATGGATGGGGAGGATGTAACCTGGGAGATCCGCAGCCCAGCGGTGGACGAGAACGTGTCACAGGTGTCTATGTATCCGGGTGTGCGTGAGGCGATGACCAAGCGTCAACGCGAGATAGGCTTGCGCGGTGCGGTTGTGATGGCCGGCAGGGATATTGGAACAGTCGTCCTGCCGGAAGCAGAATTAAAGATCTACTTGGATGCTTCTGTTGAAGCCAGAGCAAATCGACGCTATGAAGAAAGTCTGGGTCGAGGAAATTCTGTGAACGTTGATGCGATCCTCGAAGGGATGCGCGAGCGGGACAGGCTCGATTCGACTCGCGCGCTAGCACCGCTGCGACCCGCTGAAGATGCTGTAATCATCGACTCGACCATGCTATCCGTCCATGAGGTACTTGAGAAGGTGCTCGCACTCGCAGAAAATGTAACCCTACCAGGGGAAGCTTAATATGCGAGGGAATGAAGCTGGCAGCGATTTTTCACTCCCCTGGTATTCTCGGGTTTTCAGATCTGTTTCTCGAATAGTTTTTCGTAATTTATTCCGACTGCTAAGTCGGGTCCAGATTACTGGTACTAAGAACATACCTAAAGAAGGGGCATACATCATTGCCGTAAACCACGTCTCGATCTTCGAGCCTCCATTAGTTGCCTCATTCTGGCCTTATTCGATCGAGGTGGCAGGCGCTGTAGAAATTCTCGAGCGACCGATTGAGAGTCAGATCATGCGGCTTTATGGGACGATCCCTGTTCATCGTGGGCGGTTTGATCGCCAATTAATTAACACGATGGTGGTGAGATTAAAGGCAGGACGATCGGTTCTTATTTTCCCCGAAGGCACACGCTCACGTAAACCAGGTTTGCAGCAGGCTTCCACGGGCGTTGCTTATATCGCTGCCAAGGCCGGGGTATCCGTTCTGCCGGTGGGGATCGCCGGGACGGCTGTACTTGCAGACGAGATACGTAAATTTCGTCGAACACAACTTGTTATGTCAGTCGGTGAGATGATTGAACTACCAGAGATTCCATGGCGATCGGCTGAGCGGAAGGAGATTTTACGCCATCAGACGGAAAGGATCATGCATGCGATCGCGGATCTGCTTCCGAACGCCTATCAAGGTCTTTATGCGCGGGGATCTAGCTGATGATCTCGGTGCAAAGTGAAAATCAAATTTTCCACAAAGTAGAATACGATCATCAAGCGCTTGAGAGCACCAGGTGGAAAATACGCTGGATGATTAAGCACATTGGCTTTCGCTTACTAGCGAAGTACGAGGGTGTAGAAGGTTTAGACAACTTCCCCGCTGACGGTCCGGCGATCGTAATGATCAACCATATCGCTTTGATCGATCCGGCCGTGGTCCTCAGCTCGCTGCCCAGAAATGTGGTTCCAATGGCGAAAATCGAAGTATATCGTTACCCTGTGTTCGGATACTTCGCAAAACTGTGGCAGGTCATCCCGGTCCGCAGGCAAGAGTTCGATAGGCAGGCGGTACGTCGAGCGCTTGGAGTTTTGATGGCGGGGGAGTGTATCCTTATGGCGCCTGAGGGGACCCGCAACCCAGCGCTCCAACAAGGCAAAGAGGGCATTGCCTACCTTGGGGTGAAGAGTGGTGCGCCGGTCATTCCTGTTGCTATCACCGGCTCAAAAGGCTTTCCTACATTGAACCCATTACGTTGGCTTCGGACAGGCGTTTCTGTGAAGCTGGGACGAGCTTTCAGATTCAGAACGGGGGATGAACGGCTTGATCATGAAGCGCTGCGCCTCATGACAGATGAGGCGATGTATGTCCTGGCTGAATTACTGCCAGAGGATCAACGTGGCGTTTACAGCGACTTATCAAAGGCGACGACCCAGACCATCGAGTTCGTATAGCCATAATTATTGTGGTGTTCTCTAGCAAATACCCGGGACAGGCTGCACTAAAAGGGCATCGATACGGGAAAAATGGACCCAACGATAGGATCCTATTCCAGAATGTCAGTAAACTGTGTATAATCTCGAGCGAAGAACAACTTTAGATTGAGAGGTGGTTGGCAGAAAAAAACTAACGGGTGGAAAGGGTAGCGCGAGGCCCCGATTATTCGGGGAGACGAGGAAGAGGGTTCCCTGCCGCAGGGCAGGGCTAACCGAAGGATCGGGAGGCTCCCAACCTCCGGACCGGGAAAATCGAAAGATCAGCGGATGCCCTCTGGGTGTACCACACGCCCACACCTTTCCTTAACGAAGAAATAACCCGGCAGTTAATACTGGCTCGGTAACGGGTCAGACAGCGCTGAAGGGAGTGGCAATCGGATGATAACTAACAACCAACCTGGAGGCTTCGTATGTGTGGCATCGTAGGCTATATTGGCCCGCGTGATGCGACTCCGATCATCTATGACGGGCTGAAACGATTAGAGTATCGGGGCTATGATTCGGCGGGTATAGCTGTAATTGAAGATGGTGAGATTAAAATACGGCGGGAGGCAGGGAAACTGAACCGACTTGGCGAACTCCTGTTTAATGACCCGATTAATGGTCAGATAGGAATTGGGCATACACGCTGGGCCACCCATGGTGAACCCAGCGCACGGAATGCCCATCCTCATGTGGGTGAATCGGGACGAGTTGTGATTGTCCATAACGGCATCGTTGAAAACTTCCTTGCTCTCCGCGATGAATTAACCGCAGAGGGGGCTTCGTTCAGATCCGATACAGATACGGAGATCATCGTCCTGTTGGTTGAACGTTACCTGGCGATGGGGCATGATCTGACCGAGGCAGCGAGAAGGGCGATATCGAATCTTGGCGGTGCTCATGGGATCGTTCTGCTCTCCATAGATGAGCCGGACAAGATCGTCGCCGCACGAGTTGGAAATGCAGGGGGGGTCGTCTTGGGAATCGGCGAAGATGAAATGTTCATTGCTTCTGATATCCCGGCGATTCTCGAGCACACACGCAAAATGGCTTTTCTTGAGGCGGAGCAGATGGCGGTTGTAACCGCGAGCGGTTTTACAACCATGACGTTAGAAGGCACTGAGCTTGGCCTTGAGATCATGAATGTGCCCTGGGATCCTGTCTCGGCAGAGAAGGGTGAGTACAAACACTTCATGTTGAAGGAGATCTTCGAGCAGGTTCGCTCGACCACTGACACGATCGCCGGCAGAGTAGACTTCAAAGAAGGCCAGATCCATCTACATCAGCTCAATCTCACACCTGAACTGGTTCAGCGAATTGACAAAATCATCATCACAGCGTGTGGCACTGCAGCGCATGCCGGGATGGTCGGCCGGCATCTTATCGAGCGCATTGCCCGTATCCCTGTGCAGGTGGAGATAGCGTCTGAGTTTCGCTATCAGGATCCGCTGGTTGATGAAAACACGGTGGCACTTGCCATCAGCCAATCAGGAGAGACGGCTGATACCCTGGCGGCGATGAAAGAGGCGCAGGATCGAGGTGCGACGATATGGAGTATTGTGAACGTCATCGGCTCGCAAGCCATGCGCATAGCCGATGGTTATATAAGCATGCAGACCGGTCCGGAGATCGGCGTTGCCTCGACTAAGGCTTTCACCGCACCTTTGATCGATTTATATATGCTGGCAATCCTGCTTGGTGACATGCGCGGGACGCTTGATAAGACGCGCAGGATGGAGCTCGTTCGCGATCTGCGACATATCCCTGACCTCGTTGGACAATGCCTGGATCGTGCCGATGATATTGAGAAGGTGGCTTGGGAACTTAAGGAATCGGAACATTGTCTCTATCTTGGTCGGGGCATTAATATGCCCATCGCCTACGAAGGGGCGTTGAAGATAAAGGAAATTTCCTATATCCACGCCGAGGCTTATCCGGCGGGTGAGATGAAACATGGACCGATTGCATTAATAGATGAGGATATGCCAGTCATCGCAATTGCTCCCAAAGACCCCTGGTATGAAAAAATGCTCAGTCAGATTGAGCAGACGAAAGCGCGGGGAGGTAACGTCATCGCAGTTGCGACGGATGGAGATGAAATGCTGCAGGAAATTGCGGATCACATGCTTTGGGTACCAGAGACGCCCTGGCTGTTAAGTCCAGTGACGACGATCATCCCGCTTCAATTACTGGCGTACCATACGGGGGTCCTGCGTGGAGCAGATGTGGACCAACCTCGCAATCTCGCCAAGAGCGTGACTGTAGAGTAATCCCGGAAGCAAGAATAGATGACGGGGGCTGGCCCAGAAGATCAGCCCTATATCATCTAAAAGTAAGAGAGCACCCAAGCGTACGCCTGAGCTGGGGAGTTAACGGGCCGACACACGGGTCGGCCCCTCCGGATTTTTTCTTTAGGGACGCACCCATGTATGCGCCCGAATTTCAATTTGTCATAGCGAGGAGCCCGTAAGGGTGACGTGGCAATCTCCCATCAAGTATCGAGGAGATTGCTTCGCTGCGCTCGCAATGACAAATTGTGGTAAGTGGGGATTGCTTAACAAGGGCTGGCTGCGAAGTCCCCGACCAAAGGGAGTGGTGATTGGGTATTGGTGGGGATGCACACATACGCCGCTTTCTGAGCGGAATTGAAAACGTCAACCTCTGGGAGTGCCGGACTCGGATATGAGTTTCTTCAGTTGTTCCGGGTCGGTGGTGGGGAGTTTGCATGCGAAGCCCTGGCAGAGGAAGGCAGTCGGGTTCCCATCGAGAGATTCACGGTCGGAAAGCAGCACAGGGGTTTCATCATCGTGCTGCTTTCCTCCTGCACGCACCATGTGGGGTAAGAAAGACTGATCACTTACCTGCATGAGTTTCTGGAACTTTTCGTCGGCTGGGTCTCCAATCAGGGCAAGTTGAAGCTGCGGACTGAGGGCAAAATCTAGCGCGTTTAGCCAGGCTGCGAAGGAGGATGGTATGCGCTCCGCAGTGGTCACCACATTACGAAGCGCGGCGCTGGCTGCTTCGGAGTAATGTTCGTCGCCATTCAACGCGGCGAGTTTCACGAGCAGTGAAACAGCCAGGCTATTCCCGCTCGGTATTGGTGTGTCCTGGATAGATTTCGGTCTGGAGATCAACTGCTCATGGTCATCACGCGTATCGAAAAAACCGCCTATAGGATCGCTGAAGTGAGCCAATATTTCTTCGGCGCACTTAACCGAAGCCCTGAACCAACGATTGTTGAAATCAACCTGATAGAGAGCGAGCATCCCCTCTCCAAGTGCGGCATGGTCCTCCAAATATGCAGAATGCTGCGCCTTTCCCTCCCGCCAGCTGCGCATGAGATTTCCATCCACGTAAGGTCTTGTCAGGAGAAAGTCGGCAAGTTGTTGGGCGGCGGAGAGGACCTCAACACGACCTGATACGCGTGCCGCTTCGGCAAGCGCGATCAGGGTAAGACCATTCCAGGAAGTCAGGACCTTGTCATCCGTCGCTGGCCTCACGCGGGTGCTCCTCGCCTCCAGCAGTTCTTGGTTGATCTGCGCTAGCTGCTCGAGCAGCTTCTGCTCAGGTAGACCAGTACGCTCAGCGAGGGTTTCCAGCTTATCGGGAAGATTGAGGATATTCACGCCCTCGAAATTCCCTTTTTCTGTCACGCCATAGCTATCCAATGCCATCTCTGCCAATGCGGGATCTTGAATAACCTTCCGGATTTCCTCAGGTGTCCAGATATAGAATTTGCCTTCCTCACCTTCCGAGTCCGCGTCGAGAGAGGCATAAAAACCCCCGCTGGAGTGACGCATTTCACGCATCAGGAAACCGAGTATCCCCTCAACGACATGCCAGAAAAATGGAAACCTCGTCTCCTGCCAGGCGTGCAGATACACCCGGGCAAGCAGCGCATTATCATAGAGCATCTTTTCGAAGTGGGGTGTGAGCCAGAGCGCATCAACAGAATAGCGATGGAAGCCTCCTCCTACTTGATCGTAGATTCCACCAAGTGCCATGCGATTCAATGTGAGTGTTGCCATCTCGAGGGCCAGTTTATCCTGGTAACGGTTGTGTCGTCTCAGAAGTGTTTCAATTGCGCTTGACTGCGGGAATTTAGGAGCGCCTCCCCAACCACCGTGCTCCCAATCGAAGGAGCGAAACAAGTTTTCTGCTGCGCGATCAAGAATCTCCAGGTTCAATTCGTCGGCGCTTTCAGGGAGGTCCGGCTTGGCGGAGATGCGGTCTGTCAGGTTCTCGCCAAGTGAGACGAGCTGCTCGCGATTGCTTTGCCACTCTGAGTGAATATGTCCCAATACCTCGCCGAAGGAGGGGAGATTAAAACGGCGCTGCGGTGGGAAGTAAGTGCCTCCATAGAAAGGTTTGCCCTCGGGAGTAAGGAATACAGACATGGGCCATCCGCCCTGACCGGTCATGAGCACAACAGCATCCATATAAATCGTATCCACGTCGGGGCGCTCTTCCCGGTCGACTTTAATGTTGATGAAGTATTCGTTCATTAATGCAGCAGTCTTATCATCCTCGAAGGATTCATGCGCCATGACATGACACCAGTGACAAGCCGCATATCCAATGCTGAGGAAGATTGGCTTATCTTCTACCTGTGCAACCTGAAATGGTTCAGATCCCCAGGGGTACCAGTCCACTGGATTTTCGGCATGTTGAAGGAGATAGGGGGAAGTCTCATCTGCGAGTCGATTGGGCATAGTGTGGTTTTTCTCCAGGGGTCAAAACTGTGGATTAATGTTTCATCATCAAGCGTACCACCATCGTTTCTGCTGGCAAGGAGGCGGGACTATTTAGCACTTAAGGGTCAATTAAACTGCCCCGGGATCAATGTATTCTCTCGACGGAAGCGATTACCGGGGTTTCCCTGCAACCTTACTTCTCGGGAGTCTGTCTATTTGAACCGCCTCTGCGCTGGGCATTGATGAAGTGGTAGAATGGCGCGCATGAGAACACGAGAGCTGCCTCTTATTGTGCGCTGGCTACCGGCTATCCTGATGATGGGGGCGATCTTCTTCTTCTCCTCGCTCCCGGCTAGTAGAGTTACATCTTTTGGTGAATGGGACTTATTGATCAAAAAAGCCGGGCATGCAAGCGGGTACGCGCTGCTCGGATTGGCCTACTACTTTGCACTCCCGCCACGCCTTTCAAAGGGGGTTCGTTGGATTCTGGCGCTGTTTATGGCGATCTTATTCGCATTAAGTGATGAGTTCCACCAATCCTTTGTACTGGATCGCAACTCGAGCATCATCGATGTGTGCATCGATACCCTCGGCGCCGCAATTGCCCTTACGATTACTGTCCTCTACTCGTCAAACTCGAACTCGAGTTCCTCGATTTGATCCACCTGCCAACCGTTACCTCGAACTAGCTCGATATCGCCAAACATTTCCTCTTGATGCACTTCAACTTGGTCCTGCTTAATTAGCTCCAGGACCGCAAGGAAAGACACCACGATCTCCAAACGCGAGTGTGCGGTTTTTATCAATTTACGAAAAGAAAGCTGGCCTACATCTTTGAGAGAATGGATGATGCTCATAATCTTATCTCTCACGCGCACGCGCGGAGTAGAGACATTTTCTTCGAGCGTTGGTATCTTATGGACATTCTTCAGCACTTCGAGCATCGCCTGATGCAAATCATCAAGTTGGAATTCCTGCATGTCGATCTTCGGATCGATGACGGGGGCCGGGGCGAGCCGGATATAGGAGCGCAGTCCCGCACCTTCGCGTTCGGAGAGAAGGATCGCAACCTGCTTGTACTTCTTGTATGCCACAAGTAATCGCGCCAGCGCATCTCCGGGGTCTTCCTCACCAGGTTCACGTAAGGGTGGTCTCGGGAGCAAAACTTCGGATTTAATCTGTATCAAGCGCGCAGCCATGACCAAGAAGGAGGCAAGGTCTTCTATTTGACGATCCTGAATCTTCCTGATATAGACCAGGTACTGGTCGGTGACTTCCGCGAGCGAGACTTTGGTGATATCCAACTCTGCGTGTTCGATCAGGTTGAGGAGCAGGTCAAGCGGACCTTCATAAACGGGGAGTTGGATTGTGTAGGTGGGAGGTGAGAGCATCGATTAGAGCAGGGCGATGATTAAGCTTGCGATGGCGACGACGGCTAAGAAAATCCCTAAACCGATTTTGACGTAACGGAAAAGTTGACGATCGGCTTCTTCCTGAATTAATGCGGCTTCGCTCTCGGCTGCCTTGCGCTTCCGGTCGATTTCGAGGAAAGGCTCCATGCGAGATTCCGACGCGTGCGCCTCGGCTGCTTTCAACGCATTGGCCTGATCGCGAGCTTGATCCAAGCGCCATGAGCGGGTTGACTTACTGTGTCGGGATACGACTCTGCTGAAGATGGTGAGCGGCTCCTGGCATGTTTCACATTTTGCAGCTTCGAGCGGATTATGTTTTCCGCAAGCAGAGCACACAAGTTTGCCATCAATGATGCTGGCGCGGCAATGCTGGCATCTATAGGCGGAGGGTCCGCTTTCAACCAGCTTTTCTTCTGAACAAATGGGACATTCGTAGGTTGGCATATGCTCTTGAGCTTTCTATGGATGGTTGTCTGGATTATAACACCCATCGAATCGAGGGTTCTGGATTTCTTTTGTCAGAATGTAACTTTTTTTGCGGTATTGAATCTAATCTATATTGGGGAATTGATGGTTATAATTCACGATGAGAACAATCATGAGGAGAAAAAAAATGACTGAAGAACCGATACATGTTGATGATAATACTTTTGAAAAGACTGTACTGCAGTCCGAGCTCCCTGTAATTGTAGATTTTTGGGCGCCATGGTGTGCTCCGTGCTTGATGGTAGGACCAATCCTGGAGACGATTGCGAAGGACTATGCTGGCAAGCTCATTGTGGCAAAAGTAAACACCGATGAAAACCCAAAGTGGGCGATGGAATATGGCGTTCAGGGGATTCCGACGATGCTTCTTGTCGCTAACGGAAATGTTGTTCACCAGCAAGTTGGCGCAATCCCCGAGCCCTTCATGAAGGAAATGGTTGCCACTTTCCTGGAGACGACTGGGTCTGAATGATTTAAGCGAATAACCATCCTCATCGCAATGCATCTCAGCGTTCTGCAGTAACGAGAAACGACCTGAAGAAGCGTATTCGCTTCTTCAGGTCGCTTTTTCCGGTTTTAGCCGCAGTGTCTAGAGGTGATCGCTAGAGGACGTTCCCCATATCACCCCCTCAATTTTGCGGCTGAGGCGTCGTATGAATGACCTGACACGTGCCAGGAGCACGAGGATGGTGCGACGTATGCTTGTAGGGCGTGAGATCTTACGTTCAGGGAGGACCCAATCGAGCGTCAGAGCGCCCCAAGTGAGGCCGCCGCCGAATCCAACCAGAACCAGGTGATCACCCTCTTGAATCCTTCCACTTTGCAGCGCTTCGCAAGTGGCAATCGGGATGGATGCTGTTGAAGTATTACCATACCTGCTCAGGTTGATAACGAACTTCTCGATGGGCATTCTCAATCCGCGAGCTGCAGTCTTGATGATGCGCATGTTCGCTTGGTGCGGGATCACCCATGTTACGTCATCCAATTCCCATCCGGCGAGAGAGACCGCTTCGCGTGTGGCTGACGCCATCACGCGCGTAGCGAAGCGGAAAACCTCACGGCCTTTCATTTGGATCGTATGTTGTTTCTTATCGACGGTTTCATGAGTGGCGGGATGTTTGCTACCCCCGGCGGGCAGCGAGAGCAAGCTTTCACCTGATCCATCTGATCGCATAACGCAAGTGAGAACGCCCCCTGGTCGATCGCTGGCCTGCAGGACGAAGGCGCCCGCGCCATCCCCAAAAAGAACGCAAGTATTCCTGTCCTCCCAATTTGTGAAACGGGAGAGCGTTTCGGCACCAATCACCAGAGCGTTCTCAATCGAACCTGTGCGAATTGCCTGCGCAGCCATATTTACGCCAAAGATGAATCCCGTGCATGCCGCGGAGAGGTCGAATGCGCCTGCATGAGTAGCTCCGATTTGGTCCTGAACAATGGACGCGGTCGAAGGGAAGAGGTACTCAGGTGTAGATGTGGCGACAATGATGAGATCAATGTCTTTGGCATTGATGTCTGTTGACTCTAGCGCTCGGAGTGCCGCATCTACTGCAAGCGTCGCTGTGGACTCCCCTGTCTCAGCGATGCGGCGTTCGCTGATTCCTGTCCGGGAGAGGATCCAGTCATCACTTGTATCGACCATCTTGGCGAGGTCGTCGTTGGTTAGAATTCGATCTGGCGCTGCCATTCCCCAGCCGGTGACGTGTGCAAACCTAGACATAAGGCATTAAGACCTTTCTATACCTTCCCGAATATTAAACAAGCGTTATGCCCAGCAAACCCGAAAGAATTCGTCATTACATACGTGAGCTTCTGCTGGTGTGCCTCATTGGGCACGTAGTCCAGATCGCATTCTGGATCGGGAGTTTGGTAGTTGATGGTGGGTGGGATTACATTATTCTGCAAAGCCAGTACACAGAAAATGGATTCCATCGCTCCGGCCGCGCCGAGCAAATGACCTGTCATTGACTTCGTCGATGAGACAGCAAGATGATAAGCATGTTCACCGAATGTCGCTTTTATCGCCTGAGTTTCGCTGACATCGTTGAGTTTGGTGCTTGTTCCGTGGGCATTGATGTAGTCGACATTCTCAGGTGCTAGGCCTGCATTTGCGAGCGCGTTGCGCATACAAGTCTCTGCGCCTGCACCGTTTGCTGCTGGGGCAGTCATATGGAACGCGTCGCTCGTGGCGCTGTATCCCAGTACCTCTGCTAGGATATCCGCACCACGCGCATGGGCTATGTCATAAGACTCTAGAACCAGGCAGGCGGCACCCTCGCCCATGATGAATCCATCCCGTTCAAGTTCGAAGGGTCTACTTGCCTTCGTCGGGGCATCGTTGCGGGTGGAGATCGCTTTCATCGAGTTGAACCCGGCGAGCGCGACGGGAACGATCGCCGCCTCCGCTCCACCGGCGAGAATGGCATCAGCCGCACCTCTGCGGATCATCTCTGTCGCTTCTCCAATTGCATTCGCGCTGGAAGCGCATGCAGTCACGACTGTCATGTTCGGTCCTTGCAAGCCGTGGGCAATGGCGATGTGCCCTGGTGCTGAGTCGGGGAGCATCATAGGGATCATGTGAGGGCTCACCTGCTTGGGTCCACGATCGAGGAACTTCCAACTTGCATTGACAAGTGTGCTAACCCCGCCAATGCCGCTTCCTATGATCACACCGATCCGGTCGCGGTTTGCGTCATCGATGGACAATCCAGAATTCTCTATCGCTTGCGCGGCTGCCTCTAATGCGAATTGCGTGAAGCGGTCCGTTCGCCGAGCTAGGCGCTTGCCGATTGACTGGGTCGGATCAAACCCCTTGACCTCAGCGGCGATACGGGTTTGGTGATCTGTAGCCTCGAAGAGGGTTATTAACCCAACACCCGATTCGCCAGCGAGCGCTGCTTTCCAGGTGCTCTGGATGTCATTACCGAGCGGACTTATACATCCAAATCCAGTGATAACCACACGTTTGCGAGACACATCACCCTCCTAATCGATGGTTGATTTACTTCCCCTATGTCTACATAACACGATTTGTAGAGTTTAGGTGCGCTCAGAATAAATGACCCTATGCTAAAATCTTCTACGGCCACGCATCAATTCGAAGATTGACCAGCTAACGTTTCTTGTTTATTAGAGATCTCACAAGAAGTGATGTTTGAGGAATCCCATGCTCTTAGTGACTGGAGGAACAACTTTTATCGGTAGAGCGGTCCTGAGAAATCTGTCGACATATGGTTATTCGATCCGCACGCTCCTCGAGCCTGCTATAGAATCCCCACTTCTACCTCCAGGCGTAAGCGTGGATGTGGCGCTTTCATCACTTGACGATGAACGGGGCATCCGAGCAGCGATGGTGGATGTCTCCGCTGTGATCCACCTCGCCGGGACAGGATTATGTCACACATTTGATGACCCTGAGATTGTTGACGCAGAAGGGACGCGGGTGCTTGTTGAGGCTGCAGAAGAAGCCGGTGTTGAACACTTCATCTATCAGAGCACGCTGGGAGCAGATCCCGCCTCGGCGTATCCTCAAATTCGGGCTAAGGCGATTGCAGAAAACCATATTCGCAATTCGAGTTTACCGTATACGATCTTGCGTTCGGCGGTCCTCTTCGGCCCTGATGACTATTTTACAATCTCATTGGCGATGCTTATGGCTGGGTCGCCATTGTTCTTCCCCATTCCGGGCGATGGATCTACAGTTCTGCAGCCTTTATGGGTTGAAGATCTCGCCACTTGTATTGGCTGGAGCTTAGATGAGGAGGAAACAAAGGGTGGTACGTTCGAACTCGGCGGTCCTGAATACTTTACGCTTCGACAGATCATTACAATGGTGATGCGTGCAGCAAGTATCACACGCATCATAATTCCAACACGCCCGCCGTATTTACGAGGGGTTTCCTGGTTGATGGAGAGGACTCTACGGTATTCTCCGGTCTCGACTTATTTGCTCGATTATGTTGCGGTGAACCGGACGACCGATTTGGACACCTTACCACGATTATTCGGGCTTGCACCGACACGAATGGAGGATCGCCTGGATCACCTCCGTGAGAAGAATTGGGGCTGGGAACTGTTGAGACGGCAGTTATCTAAAAGGTGAAGAAGAGAGATGAAAGACGGGATTGAGATACGATCGATATTCTTGTACGAAGAAATGGTGCAAGTGGAGGATTTACAGCGAATTGTATGGTCGGGGAGTGAGACCGACATTGTACCTGCCCATCTTACAATGGCCATCAGCCATAACGGCGGTGCCGTGCTGGGGGCTTTTGATCAAGGCAAATTAGTCGGCTACCTGTTGGGATTTCTGGGCACTGATTCGAAGACCCCGGATCGTATTGCGATGACACGCTTGAAGCATTGGTCCCACCAGGTTGGTGTACTCCCTGCGTACCGAGATCGCGGTATCGGTTTCGCGTTGAAACAGGCTCAACGGGAAGAGGTTCTCAAGCAGGGAATTCGCCTGGTTACATGGACGTATGACCCGCTGCTCTCTCTGAACGCGCATCTGAATATTCGACGGCTTGGTGCTGTATGTGATACATACCTCCTGCGCGCCTACGGAGAGATGCGCGATGCATTGAACACAGGCGTAGAATCTGATCGATTTCAGGTGGATTGGTGGGTAACATCTCCCCGCGTTTCCTCTCGTTTTGAAGGGGCGCGGACGCCGCTCAACATGGAACACTATCTCGATGCTGGCGCGGAAAAAGTGAACCCATCGATTCCGGATGATGAAGGTTACCTGTACCCGGGCGAGGCAATTAATGCTCCCAAAGGGGTGATCGCGTTGGTTGAGATCCCACCTGATTTTCACGCACTGAAGCAATTTGATCTAGGTGTTGCCAATAGTTGGCGCGAGCACTCACGGGAGGTCTTCATATCTTTGTTTGCCGCAGGTTATCTTGTTACTGATTTCCTGTTCCTCAAGGGTGAGGGGCCACCTCGATCCTACTATGTGCTCACGCATGGAGAAGGGAAGCTAGGGTAATGCAAATCGAACGCATCGAGTTACATCACGTCAAAATGAGATTAAAGAACACCTTCATCACATCCTTTGGGGAAGAACTCGACAGAGAATGTCTCCTCGTGAGAGTTTACTCAGAAGGGTTAGACGGGTGGGGTGAGTGTGTCGCAACCAGTGTGCCCGGGTTTTCTTATGAGACTGTGGAGACCGCCTGGCATGTCCTTCGTGATTTCTTCATTCCGGCCATCCTCAACAGACCCATTTCACACCCACGTGAGCTAATGCAGCATTTCCACGCCTTTAAAGGGCATCCGCTCGCTCGTGCTGGGCTTGAAATGGCATTGTGGGACCTCCGAGGCAAGCTTGATGGGAAATGCCTTAGAGAACTTTTTGGAGGAGAGAAACACAGCGTGCCTGTAGGCGTGTCGGTCGGGATCCAGGAGAACCCGGTGGCGATGATCGAGAAGGTGGGTGAGTATCTGCAACGCGGGTATGGCAGGATCAAGATTAAGATTAAACCCGGTGCAGATCTGGAGATTGCAAAAGTAGTCCGGGACAGTTACCCCGATATCAATCTCCAGGTCGACGCGAACGCGGCGTATACGTTAAGTGATGCGCCGCTATTCAAGGATCTAGACTCATTGGTTCTGTCCATGATCGAACAACCTTTGGCCGAGGATGATTTGATTGATCATGCTACGCTACAGGCACAAATCAAAACCCCCCTATGCTTGGACGAGTCAATCCGCAATCGCCGTCATGCGGAGCAGGCAATCGCCATCGAAGCATGCCAGGTGATCAACATTAAATCCGGCCGTGTGGGTGGGTTAACAGAGGCGATCGCAATTCATGACCGTTGTGTTCGGGAAGGGGTTCCCGTTTGGTGTGGAGGAATGTTGGAAACGGGAATTGGCCGTGCCGCGAATCTTGCGCTTGCCTCACTCCCTGGATTTACACTTCCCGGCGATATCTCGGCAACTGACCGTTACTACAACCCTGATATCGCTGTACCGAGCTTTACGCTCAATTCGGACAGCACGATTGATGTGCCCGATAAACCCGGGTTGGGCGTGGATGTTCTCCACGAGGAGTTGGAACAGGTGACCTTGAAAGTTGAAGTGCTGACGTAGATGATGTGCGGGAAGAATCCAACCATAGAATAATGGAGGATCACCCCAGTAATATTAGAAAGTTGCTGGAAACAGTTTCATAATCCAATCGATCGAAGCCGCGCCGGCGTATGCGAAAAGAAGCATCTTTAGCATCTTCCCGAGCCAGGTCCAAAGAAGGAAAGAACCGATTGGCATTTTGAGCGTCCCGGCGGCAACGCCGGCGAGGTCGAAGAAGGGATTCGGGATGAAAGCTAGGATTAGGATAAGCAGGGCGCCATGCCTGGTTGTCCACGCCTCCAGCTTTTTGTAGATCTGGATATCATCGACGACCCCCTGCCCACTGAAGCCTACTAAGTACCCCGTAATTTCACCGATTGCTGCGCCTGTGCCGGCTGCTAGCGCAACTCCCAAAGGGTTGTACACGGCACCAAATGCAAAAGATAATGCGATCGCGGGTGCAGGAATGATGATCGTGGCGTTCGCGAGCAGCGACAGCAAGAAGATGCTTGGATATCCATACCCTGAAAGATTTTCAATCTCATCTTGTATGGAGAAGATGAAGACTGTGATCGCAATTGCGGCGACAAATGCTAAGATGCGAACGGTTTGAAGTTTCCATCCCGAAAGCCCCCCATATTGCTTCACTTCTCTTCAATAAGAATAGTCTTGATGGCAACAGCAGGTGCCTGGGTTTGGGTTGGATCGCGCTCCGGGATTGCCATCAGGACATCAAGGCCTCCCTTCACGCGACCGAAGACTGAGTGTTTACCATCTAAGTGAGGCGTCGCCACATGGGTGATGAAGAATTGAGAGCCGTTCGTGTTAGGTCCGGCATTAGCCATCGAGAGCACGCCGGGTCCGTTATGACTTAACTCAGGATGGAATTCGTCTGCAAAGGAATATCCTGGTCCGCCGCGTCCAGTCCCGGTTGGGTCACCACCTTGAACCATGAAGTTCTTAATAACTCTGTGAAAATTAACACCGTCGTAGAAGCCTTCTCGGGCGAGGAAAACGAAGTTATTAACCGTGTTCGGTGTCTTGTCGGCGAAGAGTTGAAGGACGATATCACCGTCACCAGTCTGTATCGTCGCTGTATAGTTTTTTTGTGGGTCGATGCCCATCGCTGGTGGGGTTGTGTAAGATTTTTCAGTCATGAGTTCTCCTTTGTTGGTAGGTTTAGTTGGAGGTTAAGAGAGCTTCGATTCTGGCGACGACCATGTCCATCGCAACGGTGTTCAATCCGCCCTCGGGGATAATGACATCGGCATGGTGCTTCGAAGGCTCGACGAATTCGAGGTGCATGGGACGGACGGTTGTCTGGTATTGAAGAATGACAGATTCAGCCGACCGGCCCCGTTCCTCAATATCTCGCTTAAGCCGTCGTATGAAGCGGATGTCGGGCGGCGTATCGACGAATATTTTTACATCGAATAGGTCACGCAGCTTCGCTTCGGCAAAGACTAGAATCCCTTCCACAAGGATCACCGCTTGAGGGTCGATATGTGTGGTCTCTTCCGTCCGCGAGTGAATTGTAAAGTCATAGATCGGTATCTCTACCGGATTACGGTGCTGAAGGGCTTGAACATGTTCAACCAGCAGATCCGATTCCAGCGAATCGGGGTGGTCGAAGTTGATCACGTCGCGCTGTGCTCGTGGGAGTGCGTTTAAATCTTTATAGTAAGCATCATGGGGGATGAAGGCGATGTGTTCCGTTCCGACGCGATTGAGGATGACGTTAGCGACCGTTGTCTTACCAGATCCAGTTCCACCAGCGATGCCGATAACAATCGGATTGATTTTGGGTTCCATAGAACCATTATACGTGAAGCGTCCTCTGAATGAAACTAGCTAAGCATCGGAGCGCCGAAAATCCTATGACGTTCGTTCGCTCCTGAGGACTTGAAAGACCGCCCTTGTGATTTCCAAGAAGAGGGCAGGAATCAAAAGAGCCAGCGCCGGGATTCGAACCCGGGACCTGTCGCTTACGAAGCGACCGCTCTGCCGACTGAGCTACGCTGGCTTGCTGTGATTGGGGATTGTAAATTCTCAGGAATATCCTGGACGCCAATGCGGCGGGATTATACCAGCCGCAGCAAAGGCTTGGCAAGAAGGTCAGCCTATTGGATAATGAACCTATGCGCGTGGCGATGCTTTCATATCACACATGCCCTCATGCAACTCTGGGAGGGAAGGACACCGGAGGCATGAATGTTTACGTCCGGGACCTGACCCGAGAATTTGGTCGCAGGGGGGTCGGCGTGGATGTTTTTACTCGTTCCCAGGATGAGCACGTTCCACACGTTCTCCATGATTTGGGGTATGGCAACCGCATCGTCCACATCCGTGCAGGCCCGGAAGTTCCAATGGCAAGAACGGAATTGGTCGAGTACCTCCCCTTATTCTTGGAAGGGATCCTTCAATTTTCGCACGCGAAAAACCTGACATATGATCTCATCCATTCGCATTACTGGCTCTCCGGGCTTGCGGCGCTGGATCTGCGCGATCTCTGGTCGGTGCCCGTTATCCAAATGTTTCACACCCTTGCGGTGATGAAAAATCGAGTGGCCCGCAGCGAGCAGGAGACGGAATCAACGATCCGTGTTGATGCAGAAAAACGCTTGCTGCGTGAGGTAGACCGCGTCATAGCCGCCACACAAGCCGAGGTTGCCCAAATTCAATGGCTTTACAAAATTGGGACTGAGAAAGTGGTAGTTATCCCACCTGGCGTGGATACGAGTCATTTCTACCCTATAGCGAATGATGAAGCAAAAGAGTTTGCAGGGATCCCTCAGGAGAAGCGTATCATCCTCTTCGTTGGTCGGATTGAAGCCCTGAAAGGTATCGATACCTTGCTGCGCGCCATTGCACAACTCGTTGAAAAGGGTGTTTTTCGGAATATCCCCTTTGGTCTCCTGGTAATCGGAGGGGATGCAGATATATATGCAGGGGATACCAACGGGGAGATGGTCAGGCTGCAAGAAATTTGTGAATCTCTGGGTCTGGGTGAAGTCGTCTCTTTCCTGGGTAAGTGCGACCAGGATATCCTGCAATATTATTACTCCGCTGCTGAGATTGTCGTCGTTCCATCTCATTATGAGTCATTTGGTCTGGTAGCGTTAGAAGCTATGGCTTGTGGGACGCCTGTCGTCGCCTCGGAAACGGGAGGTTTGGCATTCCTGATTCGAGATGGTGAGACAGGTTTCCATGTCCCTGCCGGGGATGTTGATGCGCTCGCTGACAGACTGGCTCGTCTATTTCAGGATGACATTCTGCTAACACGCCTGGGGAGCCAGGCTGCAGCCTATGCTAAGGGATACGACTGGGCTCAGATCACAGACCAAATTCTCGATCTTTACGGGACGTTGTTGCCCAGGTCTGCATAGAAACCCAAACGCAGCGCTCATGGGATAGTTGTTTCATACGAGATGCTGGATCTGATGGATCCCATAGGATGGTTCTCCAAATAGTGAAACACGGCTTACAATAGTAATCCGTTTAAAATATATCGGACAACACATCACCATTGAGAACAGGGATTGGCATGGAAGAGCGGGTGAAAAAGAATTACCTCATAGATATGGACGGGGTGCTCGTAAGCGGACGGAAGATGATTCCTGGTGCGAGCGATTTTATTCACGCTCTGCGGGATAACGGCCTCAGATACCTTGTCCTGACAAATAACTCGATATATACACCACCTGATCTCTCTCACCGCCTCCAGATGATAGGGTTGCACATTCCCAGCGAGCTGATCTTCACCTCGGCTATGGCAACAGCCTGGTTTCTCGACTCCCAGCACCCACAGGGGAAGGCATTTGTGATCGGTGAGAGTGGTCTCACAGATGCAATTTATTCGATTGGGTATGTAACTACAGACACCACACCAGATTACGTCGTCCTTGGTGAGACGCTGAGCTACAATATGGTTTCTATCACACGGGCGGTCCAATTGGTCGCAGAGGGCGCCCGGTTTATCGCCACAAATCCCGATCCGTCCGGACCTTCAGAGAACGGGATCGTGCCAGCGACAGGAGCGTTAGCGGCGCTCATCGAGAAAGCAACCGGCGTACATCCCATGTTCATCGGCAAACCTAACCCCTTTATGATGCGGGCTGCTTTGAACTTCCTCGGAGCACATACTGAAGATACCGTGATGATCGGGGATCGGATGGAAACGGATATCATCGCTGGTATTGAAAGCGGTCTGGAAACGATTCTGGTACTCACCGGTATCGCTTCCCGGGATGACCTGCATCGATATCCTTACCGACCATCACGCGTTGTACAATCCTTGAGTGAAATAGAGATATGAGGTTTTTTTAGTGATGAACGTTCCTATTTGCATGTTGTGGAGGTATTGAAGATGTTGCCTTATATCGTCATCATACTGGCGGTGGTTTATTTCGTTATGAAAGGTACAGGATTCCTGGACGAGTTTTCACGGTCGCGCCGTGCGAAGGATGATCCTGAAGAGCAACCGGGGTGGCGCTTGCTAGATCGAATGCGCAATGATTCTGAGATGAACCGCCGCTTGGACGTCTTCAAGGAATTTCTTGGTGATAACAATGAAGATGAAGATGTGTGAAGGGTCCACTCATTACCATCACCGAATGAGTTTGAATTATTCCCGCCTGTAATCTCAATTGAAAGTGTAATGGAGTATTGTCTTGCTAGATACAATAGGGGGTCTGGCGGCGCTGGGAACATCCATCCTTTGGGCAGCCGGATCTACGTTTTTTACGTTCGCCAGCCGGGAATTGGGCTCGGTAGCAGTAAACCGGGTCCGGCTATTGCTAGCGACGCTTTTCCTCGCCATCACTCATTTAGCTTTCACCGGAGCACTGCTTCCAGAAAATGTAACAACGGAGGCGTGGTTTTGGTTTGTGCTATCGGGGGTCATTGGGTTGGTCCTCGGTGACGCTTTCCTTTTCCAGGCGTTTGTGTGGATTGGTCCCCGGCTCTCGATGCTTCTCATGAGTCTAGCCCCCGTTATCAGCATGATCTTCTCATGGGTATTCCTTGCCGAACGAATAACACAATTGCAGGTCCTGGGAATAGGGATAACGGTTTTGGGGGTCTCAACTGTTATCCTTGATCGCGGGAAACCCAACCAGCCGGATGGGAAGAATCGACATTATCTCAAAGGGCTGCTTTTCGGGCTCGGTGGGGCGGTTGGCCAAGCATTAGGGCTGGTTACCTCAAAAGTTGGGCTGAATGCAGGAGTATCCCCACTGTCCGGAAACTTGATCAGGATATTCAGCGCGGCTGTGATTATGTGGTTTGTTGCTCTCCTGATGAATCAAGCCAAGGTGACCCTGGACAACGTATGGCACTCAGGGCGAGCGCGCAGTTTCCTCCTCATGGGCACAATGGCTGGACCATTTCTTGGTGTCTGGCTTTCACTGGTTGCCATTCAACACACATCTGTTGCTGTTGCCAGCACATTGATGAGTCTGCCACCGATTATTCTGCTCCCTGTAGGGAAACTTGTTTTCAAGGAGCGCATTGGATGGCGAGCAGTCGTCGGAACAGTGGTCGCTGTCAGTGGTGTGGTGGTGCTATTCTTGGTTTGAAAAAAGGGGAGGGTTCAGAGGGGGTGCGAGCTATTCCCTCGAGGTTTATTCGAGACCGGGTTCGCAAGCACTCAAAATGCCGTCAGCGTCGATAAAGGGGCGAACATTGCGCATGATCTCAACTTCTCCCTCTACCATGATGCATGTGCCAGATTTGAATTCAGGGTATGTACGTGTGTTGTCGATGATCTCAAAAGTACCCATTTCTTCGGTGAAGATGGCAACGTAGGGAATTTCACCCGATTGGAACCACCGTTTGATTACCCCATAAGCGCATAGGGTTTCACCCGCGGAATCAAGCGTAATCTCATCCCATCTTATACAACCCAGCTCATCAGGTTCGGGGGTTGTTGTCGGCTCTGGGGAAGGACTCCCATCTGGAGGCTGTGTAGTAAGGGCGGAGGGAGTCGATGACGCAGATAATGGGGCACTGGTTGAGATTGGCGTTCCTTCACGGAAAGCGAAAAGCGATGACAAATCAAGGCGTCTGAAAGCGACAATTACAATTGTGCTGATCACAATGATACCGGCAAGGATGAGAGCCCAGCGGATGATAATGGCCATTGGAAATGATCGTTTTTCTAGATCATCTTCAGGGGTTTCTTGATCAGGACTGGGGAGGAGGTCGGCGAGTGGATCGAAATCCCTGTCTGAATCGAGGCGGCGGTCATGGAGAACTGCCAATCCCTCCTCGCTCTCCACAGGCATGGGTGGTATTTTCATCTTTTTTTGTGGGGATTTTATAAAAGTTGTCTCGCTGACGTCTTCATCCTCGAGAAAAGCATCTTCAGCGCTTTCTGTTTCCTTCTCCATGCTAGGTTTCAAACGCGCCAGGAGGCTTGCGGAGGGTCCGCTCTCGCCAATGTCAACGCTGAACGGTTGCTCTGTTGAAAGTTCCCTGCCGCAAAGTGGGCAGCGTTCGATGCCCCGTTCGACCCATTCCGCGCAGAAAGGGCATTTGTGTAAACTCGTAAGCCAGAGAGGGGGGTCTATATCGCGCCGGCAGAAGCGGCAGAACACCGCCTCATCTTGAATCTCTTTATTGCAATGCGGACAACTACGCATAGATATTGTCCTAAAAAGTTTCTACGGCAATTGTAATCTTTCAAACGAATAGTGCAATGTCTCCTAGGTGCTATTGATCCCTCCAAGATCTTCACAATTTGTGCGCCCTGAAGAAAATAAACAGTTCATAATAGGATTGGAAGGTGCATTTTGCAGCCTTCGACACTGGGGATAAAATTCTTTCTGGTGACATTGACCAATGGTCAATGGGTCGTGATTTCCGGCCACCGAATCTAAGCCACAGGACACTCTTGTGAAACCTCGGTTTCTTGTATGATGCCTGTGACCTTTGATCAAGGGCAAGTGAGCAAGGTTGACGAGAGCAGATAAACACAGATGCAGGGTGAAAGGCGGTGCAAAGATGTTTATTAAGCGCTCGACGAGGGATTTTTTCAAGGCATGGCAAGGGGTCAAGGGAGCGACGTTGTTCGATCGTCTGCACGGGTACGTGTATGCACGGTGGCCGTACCTTTACATTGGCATCGGACTCGGTGAGCATCCTGCCAGCCGCCCACTCAGCTCGATGATTTCAATTTTATCTAGACTCAGACCGGCAGGGGAGGAACCTGTTTCTAAGGGGAAGACCTTCGCCGACACCTATCATGGAAAAGTGGTCACAACCGACTCCGCTCGCCAGCTCGTCCAGGTCCAGGAAGATATCAATTTACCGGATCTCGAGCATGTAATCCCATACACAAAGGCACGCGACATTATCATGACCGACCCCGATCATATTGTCATTCTGGACTGTCCTTGCCGTTCTGCTCGCCCGGATCCATGTTTACCCTTGGATGTTTGCATGATTGTAGGCGAGCCTTTCGCATCATTTATTCTTGACCATCACCCGGATCGCTCACGCCAGGTTACGGGCGATGAGGCAGAACGCATACTTGAAGCAGAGCACGCGCGCGGACATGTTCATCACGCATTTTTCAAGGACGCGATGCTCGGACGGTTTTACGCGATTTGTAATTGCTGCTCCTGTTGTTGTGGGGCGATGCAATCGATGCGGAATGGGACCCCCATGCTGGCCTCTTCGGGTTACGTCAGCGAGGTGGAACTCAACCTTTGCGTCGCTTGCGGGTTGTGCGCCGAGCACTGTCCTTTCGGTGCGATGAGTATGGGCGATGCGCAAGTTGATATTGACCGGGGTTTGTGTATGGGCTGCGGCGTGTGTGTGAGCATCTGTCCTGAAGGCGCGCTGAGCCTTCAAGAGGATCCCGAAAGAGGCGTTCCTTTGGTGCTCAGCGAGCTCCTGAAAGCAGGCGCGGGAGCATGACCCCAGGGCATGGAAAGAATATCGGGAACGGTTGTGTGCAGTAGGTCACTTAAGGGCTAAGCGAGGCTATAATATGCTCTGCAGTGCATTGTTGAGATCGATGGACCGGATAGGAGAACTTCATGGCTGTGAGCCAGCTGGCGAAGATGATCAACGAATCACCGACTCTGCAGCTGAATGAGCAAGCGAGGATCCTGCGAGTCAAAGGGGAACCCGTTATTCACCTTGGAATTGGGGAGCCGAAAAACAAGACACCGATCAGCGCGATACTAAGCGCCGCCGCTCGGTTGAATGCCGGAGATATTAAATATACACCGACGGATGGGATGCCTTCCCTGAAGAAGGCGATCATCCACTATACCGAAAATAATTACAACAGGCTCGCTGCCCCGGAGAACATCATCGTCTCGACGGGAGCCAAGCAGTCTCTCTACAACATCCTTTTTACGATCGTCAACCCACAGGATGAGGTGCTTCTCCTGGCGCCGTACTGGGTAAGTTACCCCGAGATGATTAAAATGGTCTCAGGAGTGCCGGTCGTGGTTGCCCCCGAGGAAGGAACCTTTCACCCAAGCATGCAGGATATCGAAAAGGTGGTCACTTCCCGTACGCGGGCGATCATTTTGAACAGCCCCAACAACCCTTCAGGGGTTCTCTACTCGGAGGATTTCATCGCCGAGATTGTAGCGTTCTGTGAGAGGAAGGGGATCTATCTCATCTGTGATGATATTTACCAAAAACTTATTTTCGATGGCAAGATAGCTGTTCCGGCTTATAACTACACAACAGAGGATATCGAATCCAGCCATTTGATTGTCGTCAATGGAGTATCCAAGATGTATGGCATGACGGGTTTTCGCATTGGCTGGGTTGTTGGACCGCGAGAGCTCGTCAAGGTGATGGCAAACATACAGGCACAGATGACTTCAAATCCACCGGTTGTCTCTCAAGCTGCTGCAGAAGGAGCGCTATTAGGTGATCAAAGCGTAGTGGAGAGCCTCCGCTTGACGATACAAAATAACCGCGATGTGATGATAAACGAGCTGATCGGTCTCAATGGGGTTCAAGTCACGAAGCCTGATGGGACTTTCTATTGCTTACCTGATTTCCGATCCTTCCAGATGCCATCGAATGAGCTTTCCAAGTTCCTGCTCGAAAAAGCGCTGGTTTGCACGGTTCCAGGATCTGCGTTTGGAATGGAGGGCTACCTGCGACTGAGTTATGCAGGTTCGGTCAAGGACATTAAGGATGGGATCGAACGATTGAAGTGGGCTTTAGACCCTGATTCTTCCGATGATATCTACATTGGCAATCGTAAACATACTAGGGATTGGTTATGACAAACAACCTGTTGAATATCAAAACACCCGCTCAAGCGGAGGCCGAGGCATTAAAGTGTGACTACGGCTTGGAAAATCACGGCTTTACGGATCTCAATATTGTTTATTGGAATCTACCCCCCGAGTCGCTTTACGAGGAGATCACCTTCCGGTGTGAAGGTCGTATCACTCACCAGGGTGCGATAGCCGTCTCCTCCGGAAAACACACCGCAAGAGCGGCGAACGATAAATTCATCGTTCGTGAACCATCAACGGAAGAGAATATCTGGTGGGGGGAATATAACCGCCCCTACGATGCGCAAAAGTTCAACGAGATCTACAACCGGATGCTGGGGTATGTACAGGGGCGTGACATATTTGTCCAGGATTGTTATGTAGGCGCAGATCCCGAATACCGTATACCCATTCGTATCATCTCGGAATATGCCTGGCACAGTCTTCTCGCCCGGAATATGTTCCTTCTTCCGCAAAGCGCCGAGGAATATCAGCAGCACATCCCAGCCTTCGCGCTCGTTGCAGTCCCATCCTTTAAAGCAATCGAATCTATCGATGGGACCAACTCGGAGACCTTTATCGGTTTAAATTACGGGCAAAACCTCGCTATTGTCGCGTCTTCCGCTTACGGTGGTGAGATCAAAAAATCGATCTTCACAGTATTGAATTACCTGCTCCCACTTCAGGGTGTTATGCCGATGCACTGTTCCGCGAATGTGGGTCCGGAGGGGGATGCTGCGCTTTTTTTCGGTCTCTCGGGGACTGGTAAGACTACGCTCTCGGCTGACCCGACCAGAAGTCTCATCGGTGATGATGAACATGGATGGAGCGATAAGGGAATCTTCAATTTTGAAGGTGGCTGTTACGCGAAGGTGATCCGCCTTTCTCCCAGCGCCGAACCGGAGATTTATGCAGCCACACATAAATTTGGCACGGTGCTTGAGAATGTCGTGTATGACCCGGTAACGCGGAAGATCGATCTCGATGACAATGAGCATACCGAGAATACTCGCGCCTCCTATCCCCTGGATTACATCGAGAATTCCGTTCCAGAGAAAATGGCTGAGCACCCGAAGAACATCATTCTGCTTACGTGTGATGCATCTGGCGTATTGCCGCCGATTGCGAAGCTCTCACCCGGTCAGGCTCTGTATCAATTCGTATCAGGATACACAGCAAAAGTTGGTGGAACTGAGGTCGGAGTAGGCGATGAGCCGGAAATCACATTCAGCACCTGTTTCGGTGCACCTTTCATGGTCCATCATCCCTCTGTCTACGCTGATTTACTCAAGGGAAAGATCGAGCGACATGGTGTGAACACCTGGCTGCTTAATACGGGCTGGGTTGGAGGGCCCTACGGCGTTGGGAAGAGGATCAGCATCAGCCATACTCGTGCTCTGTTGAACGCTGCGCTCTCAGGTGCACTGCTTGATGTGGAATACAAGAAAGATCCCATATTCGGTTTCGAGGTTCCAGTCACGTGCGAGGGAGTCCCTGCCGATGTGCTCGATCCTTCTTCTTCTTGGCCGAACAAGAGCGAATATCAAGAGAAGTACCGTCTTCTAGCATCGCGTTTCATTGATAATTTCAAAAAGTTCGCCCCGGATTTCCCCCCTGAAGTTAGCGAATCGGGTCCTGTGATCTGATACAATAGCCCGCCGTATCTGAGATTGCGCTCAACCCCCACAAACCCCTGTTGAATGGATGTGAAAGGGATAAGCGCGCGTAGATCTGGAAGCGACCTTGCAACTGGATTCAAATGGTTGTATGTTAGTGCGTCTTCTGGACAGGATGAAATAGGATGATGAAGGGATCTTCGAAGATTGCGAATTGGGCAATAGGCCTTCTTGCAGCAGCCTTTGTTCTCACTCTGCTGATAGCAGGGTTTGTATCCTTTTCTGTCGTACGTGATCTGACGGCTTCTTACACGGGAGTGGGTTTGAACCCGTTCCAGAGTATTTCTGGAGATGAGGGGGATGGACCTGCGCCTCCCGGAGTGACACCGACGGCGGTGAGGCTCGAAGTGGAGCCCCAGCCATGGGATGGGAAATCGCGAGTGACCGTCTTGGTGATGGGTTTGGATTATCGCGATTGGGTCGCGTCTGATTCCGCCCCGAGAAGCGATACGATGATGTTGATCACTATCGATCCGCTCACGTTGCAGGCGGGGATGCTGTCGATCCCCCGCGATCTATGGGTTGAGATCCCTGGTTTCACGTATAATCGCATCAACACTGCTTATATGCTTGGCGAGGCTTACAACATCCCTGGCGGCGGCCCCGCGCTGGCCCAGCAGACTGCTGAAAACCTCCTCGGGGTTCCGATTACTTACTATGCGGTTATCGATTTTCACACTTTTGAACGCCTGATCGATGAGATCGGCGGCATCGATGTATTGGTGAAGGAGCGGATTAGGATTGCACCGATAGGCGCTGAATCGTCGTGGTTGGAGGCGAAACCCTATCATTTGAACGGCGCGGAGGCCCTTGCTTATGCAAGGGTGAGAAAAAACGCTGGCGGTGATTTCGGCCGTGCAGAGCGCCAGCAGCAAGTAATCCTAGCTGCATTGGACAGGGTTGTAGGGTTTGATGTTCTTCCAGGTCTGGTTGCACGCTCACCGGCTCTCTATCAAGAACTCACATCGGGAATACGGACGAATCTCACCCTGGAGCAAATTATCTCCTTGGCTTGGCTAGCGTTGCAGGTCCCAAAGGAAAATATCCAATCAGGCGCCATCGCCCCTCCAAAAATGGTCGGTTTCTATACCCGACCGGATGGCGCTCAGGTGTTGCGTTTTGTGCCGGATCCAATTCGGATCTTGCGTGACGAAATCTTTGTCGAGACGAGTGCGTTTAGCCCAACATTCCCTGAGATGCCAGAGGGCGGCTACGTTCCGTAACGGTAGGTGGTATGACTCTCTCCGATCCGAACGATCAGACTCGAAAACATCCCGTAAACCGGGAGCCGCCGTCGCTTGGTGACACTCAGCCGGCGAAAACGGGATCAGAGGCCCGTAAACGGAGAATGTCTCGACTGTGGTTTCTCGGGATCCCAGGTCTGATCTTCGTTGTGCTTGCGATCGCAACCGTTAGCGGTTATGTGAGCGGTTTATCCATGCGTGAGGTAACCGAGGCCGAGACCGTGGCATCTGCTGCCCAGCAGCAGATGGACCAGGGCATTGAGGATTTACTTGCAGGGAACTTCGAGCTTGCAGTCCAGCGCTTCGAGTATGTCTTGAGCCTTGATCCGAATTTCCCCGGCGCAGCGGAAATCCTAGGTGAAGCACTTACTGCGCTAGACCGGCCCACGCCAACCGCAAGCCCAATAGCCTCGGTAACGCCGACTCCGACTCCGGACTTCACTTCCCATGAGGGGATGTTTTCGAGCGCACAGGATGCTTTCAGTCGCGAGGACTGGACGACAACCTTGGATATTCTGATCAGGCTGCGTGGCGAAAATCCCGATTACCGCTTGGAGGAAGTGAACCGCATGATGGCCTCCTCGCTGCGCAATCGAGGTATGGATAATTTCTTTGCAAATAGGCTGGAGCAGGGGATCTACGATCTCACACTGGCAGAGCGATTCGGCCCCCTCGACTCGCAAGCAACGAGTTGGATGCACTCCGCAGCTTTCTTTATTTACGCTAATAGTTACTTCGGCTTGGATTGGAGCCTGGCCAGTGAATACTTCGGCCAGATCTGTCAGGCGAACATCTGGGGGGCATGTACGAAGTACGGTCTCTCGGCGAAAGAGTACGCCTCCGAACTGGCGGAGGAGGACTATTGCCTTTCCGCGTACTACTTCGGAGAGGCCTTTGTGTACGTGGTCCCGGGCGGGGTAGAGCCGACTGCGACGCAGGTTGCTATTCTTTGTGCGACAGCGACAGCCCCTACGCCGACCTTGACTGCTACGCCAACGCTTGGAATCGTCACGGCTACGGCGACGTTCAATATCACGCTTACCCCCTCGTCAACACCTTCTCCCACCCCTTCTCCGACCGAGGGAACACCTGCAGAGACTTCAACGCCGACGTCAACCCCTACAAGCACATCGACGCCAACTACAACGCCAACACCAACTACAACGCCAACACCAACTACAACGCCAACACCAACGAATACACCAACTTAATAAACATTATCCGATTCTCCGCCAAAATTCGAGGGTATTTAAGCGGATTTTGGCTGCCCTGCTCCGCCCGGAGCGGAACCTCCGGGCGAGGCTTCGACCGGAAGGAGAGCTTTCCGACTTCAAACACTGAAGATCTGACTATTGAAAACGCTGTGTTGCAGGTGAAT